>JAQXTA010000011.1 GCA_029219245.1 Lachnospiraceae bacterium
AAAAAGATGAAATTCCGTAAAAAACTAATTGACAAAAAATGAAATATATACTATGATAGGCTCATCAGAGAAATTCGAAATAATGTACAGTTCGTACATTCAGACAGTTTCTGTCAGATTTTCTTTTACTTTAATTAAATAGGGCAGGAACTGGGAAATAATGGGAAAGAATGGGAATGTTGTTGGAAGAATTTGATGTAGAGAAATATGAGAGAACGATGAAGCGGGAAGGCTATGAGGATGGAAAACGGGAAGGCCATGCCAATGGCTTACGCGAAGGAAGAGAACAAATGAACCGGCAGATGAACCGACTGACGATTTTCCTGTTAGAGCAGAACCGCACCGAAGATTTGCTTCGGGCAGCGCGAGATGAGGAATACCAGAAGCAGCTGCTTAGGGAGTTTGATTTGGACGTGGTAAAAAAATAAATAACGCTAGAGAAATGGGCGGTACAAAGACAGATGGAGAAGGGTCCACCTGTCTTTTTTTGGTCAATTATTTGATCGATTCTACTAAATGCCGCATTTTTCATTGTAAATCCAATGGGAAGTTCTGTATTATCAATCATAGCTTCTTCCTTCTGAATTGTGGTAGCTTTAGTTTTTGCATAGGGTTTGGAAAATATACATATGGTTCAGGATTATTCTGATAATATATTATGGCAATATAAATAGAACGGTCAAACGATAGCGGACCGAATGGAAAAATATATTGAAAACATTTGGGAGGTATTATAATATTGCTAATGCTTTGAATTTGTGGAGTTTATATAGAAATCGGTAAAAGAATAATAAAGTCTGTGCTTTTTTGCTAGTTTACATTTCCTGTCCTGATTAGGTATAATATCATTGAACATAAATAGTCTGTCAAAGAAAAAAATTAGAGTACCTAGAGAGGAAAGATAATGAGCGATTGGATTTTGGTAGTTGATGATGATATTTCGAATCTCAAAATGGCAAGCCACATATTAAGCAGAGAGAATATACGCGTGAGTTGTTTGAAATCGGGAGAGGATGCCGTTAATTTTTTACAAGGCAACAGACCGGATCTCGTTCTCCTTGATATACATATGCCGGGAATGAATGGATTTGAAACAATTGCAACTATACGGGAAAATAAAGAAACAGCAGACATTCCGGTTATTTTTCTGACGGCGGATGATGACAGTAATACAGAGACAAGAGGTTTGGAAGCCGGGGCAATGGATTTTATCAAAAAGCCGTTTGTGCCGGAAGTGCTTTTACTTCGCGTAAGACATACGATTGATTTGATACGTCTCCAGACAAATCTGTCTCAGGAAGTAGAAAAAAAGACACAGGAAGTGACTGCACAGCATGAGAAGCTAGAGAGGATATCCATGCAGATTGTAAAGACACTGTCCGGTGCCATTGATGCAAAGGATACTTATACCAACGGACATTCCACCAGAGTAGCGGATTACTCCAGGGAAATTGCCCGTCATGCAGGCTTTACGGAAACAGCACAGAATGATATTTACATGATGGGGCTGCTTCATGACGTAGGAAAAATAGGAATACCGGATGCTATTATCAATAAGCCGGACAAGCTGACCGATGAGGAATATGCTGTGATAAAGAAACATCCGATTCTGGGTGCCGGAATTTTAAAGAACATTACAGAGTTTCCCAAACTGGTTACCGGTGCCAGATGGCATCATGAACGGTATGATGGTAAAGGGTATCCGGATGGCATTTCGGGTGAGGATATTCCGATGGAAGCGCGGATTATTGCGATTGCAGATGCATATGATGCCATGAGTTCCAGAAGAAGTTACAGGGATGTGCTTCCACAGGAGAAAGTACGCGGCGAAGTGGAAAAAGGAATAGGAACACAGTTTGACCCTGTATTTGCAGGAATTATGTTGTCTATGATTGATGAAGATACCGATTACCAGATGAGAGAAAAGTAGGTGAAAAATCTATGTACGAACAGGAAAAACAGCGGGCAACACATCTTATGATATTGTTAGCCTGCACCATTTTAATAGTTGTTCTGGTAGGAGAATCCCTTCTCCTTGGCTGGGAAATAGGCGCGCTTGTTCTGCTACTGTTAGGAATTGTTGCGTGCTGGATTGCTCATATTACAGAGAAAATTCCGGAATCCATGAGGATTTGGATGTATTTTATTCTGTCGATGCTGGCATTTTTTTTCTATGGAATCCATGAAACCAGTATCTTTGATTTGGCACCCTTGATGATACTGATTATTATATTGTACTCTACTACAGAGAGGTATAGTATCATCAGACTTTGCATAGCTACCTATTTTCTGACCATGTTCTATGACTTTGTGTTTGTTGTTGGCGCATCCTTGGAATTTTCTCCACTTGTGGTTACGAGAACTCTTTTTCATCTTATACTTGTCTATATGGCTGGGTATATGACGGAGATTGTGATGAAAAGGCGCAGTAAGGAGAGAAAGAATACAGATAGCAAAATTGCTGAGTTGGAAGAAACAAATCGCAGGACAGAGGATTTTCTGACGAATGTATCGCATGAACTCCGTACACCGATTAACGCTGTTACAGGAATAACAGCAGTTATGCTAAAAAACGAAGAGAATGCAGAAAAAAGGAGAGATATTTTTTCCATACAGAAGGCAGGACACAGACTGTTTGGACAGATTGAGGATATCCTTGATTATACGGAAATAGATACCGGAAGAGTCAAAGTCAGTGAAGATACTTACATGATTTCGTCCATTATCAATGATATTATTACCGGAAAACGGCTGTCAGAAAGAGAACATCTGCCGGAACTTATCTTTGACATTGATACGAATATTCCTACTGTTCTTTTCGGAGATGGCAGGAAGATTAAAAAAATACTGATACATCTTATTGATAATGCAATCAAATTTACAAACAAGGGCGGAGTTTATGTCCGTATTTATACGTTGCCAAAGCCTTATGGAATCAACCTTTGTATCCGGATAAGTGATACCGGAATTGGAATTGCGGCAGAAGAACTTGAGAAGATTCGAGAGAGATTTTATCAGTCCAATGGAGGAAGAAATCGAAAAACCGGAGGACTTGGACTTGGACTCTCCATTGTGTATGGAATGGTTAACATAATGAAAGGCTTTATTCAGATAGAAAGTACTGAGGGAAGTGGGACAACTGTGTCGGTCAGTATTCCGCAGAAGGTGGTGGATGAAGCCCCAAGTGTTGTGCTGACCAATCGAAGAGGCTTGTGCCTGGCTTGTTTCCTGAAACCAGAAAAGTATGAGGTTCCGGAGGTAAGGGATTATTATAATGAGATGATTTCCCATATGGTTCAAAGTCTGGATATTTCGTTGCATAGGATTTCGAACATGGATGAAATGGAAAAACTGAATTCCATGTGTCAATTGACCCATCTTTTTGTCGGAAGAGAAGAGTATGAGGAGAACGAAGCTTATTTTGAGAAGCTGGCTCAGAGCCTGAAAGTTATCGTAGTGGCAGAGGATACGTTGGCCTTGCCAAAGTGCAGCAGAATAAAACTTCTCAGGAAGCCGTTCTATTGCCTTCCAATCATCAATATATTGAATGCCGGAGAAGAGGAGGATGTAGATGCTCTGCAGGAAAAGCAGATGGTCTGTCCGGGTGTCAAAGTGCTGGTTGTGGATGATGAACCTATGAATCTGATGGTTGCGGAAGGTATTTTCAAGGACTATCAGATGATTGTGAAAACAGCAGAAAGCGGTAAAGAAGCAATCGCACTTTGTGAAAAGGAAGAGTTTGATTTGATTTTCCTGGATCATATGATGCCGGAAATGGATGGTGTGGAAACCTTAAAGCATCTACGTAAAATAGACAAGAATCAAAGCAAGTCATTTACGATAATTGCTTTTACGGCGAATGCAGTCAGTGGAGCGAGAGAAATGTTCCTGAGGGAAGGCTTCGATGAGTTTGTTTCCAAGCCTATTGAGCCTATGGAGATGGAGCGTATTCTAAGAAAAGTGTTACCCAAATCAGCAATTGCATTCGTGGATGAAAAGGTTAAAAATAATCTTGAAATGGAAAACCAACCCGAAGAAGATGAATTATCCCGGCTTGAAAATGCCGGAATTCATATCCAATCCGGTATGCAATACTGTGGTGGAAGCAGGGAATTCTATGTGGAGCTGTTAACCAAATTTGCAGAGGATGGATTGAAAAAGGAGACAGCAATCCAAGATTTTTTCAGGAAGGAAGATATTGAGAATTACCGTATTCTGGTTCATGCACTGAAGAGCACTGCCAAGATGGTGGGGGCAGAGTCGCTATCGGAAAATGCCAGACAGATGGAAATGGCAGCCAAAGAGCAAAACACAGATTACATCAGAGCACATCATGAAGAGCTTCTTGCCGAGTATCATGGAGTAGTACAGCACATAGTGGATGTGCTCAATCTGGAAGAAGCTGATTCTGGGCAGATGAGTCAGAGTATCGGAACAGAGATAACAGGAGATGAGCTACTTCAACGATTGACAGAATTAAAAGAGGGACTGGATACCTTTGAAGCAGATAAGGCAGAAACTTTGCTTTCTGAAATGAATGGGATGGTATACCGGGGAGTATCTGTTTCGGAACTCCTCCATGACGTAAGGCAGGATGTGGACGATTTTGAATTTGCTTCGGCTTCTGAGAAGGTAGAGGCTTTCATCAGAAAAGTGGAAGGTGGTGAAGTGCAATGAGTCCAAAGGAAATCATTCGAGATATTGGAAATCCCAATCTGAATCTACAGGAGCGGTTGTTCCGTCTTATTATGTTGATTGGTTTGATTGGGTTGGCAATAGGAACCATTGTTGGTTTTGCATCGGGAGAAGACATTGGAAATACGATTGCATTGCTCGTTGCATTGGCAGGATTTGCTGCAATCACTTATTTTTCGATTCGTTTTAAACGGACACAATGGGGAGCAGTCACGACGGCAATTATTCTTATTTATCTTGTGCTTCCGTTTAACTTCCTAACGGCCGGAGGAATTTATGGAGGCGCGCCCATCTGGTTTTTATTGGGTATTGTCTATGTGTGTCTTGTTGTTGAGAAAAAAGTCAAGTATGTATTTCTTGTAAGCGGTTATATCCTGTTTGCCGTGTGCTACTATGTTGCATATGCTTATCCCGAGGTAATTGTCCAGCATACGATGCAAATGGCATATATTGATTCGCTTATGACCTTGGTGATTGTTTCCGGTCTGATTTGTGGTATGATACTGTTCCAGAATGCAATCTTTCGTTCGGAAAATGCTCTTGCGCAGAAGCAGAAAAAAGAGATTGAAGATTTGAATAGGATGCAGAACCGTTTTTTCTCCAGTATGAGTCATGAAATCCGGACACCAATCAATACCATTATCGGTCTGAATGAGATGATTTTGAGAGAAGAGGTTTCCGATGAGGTGGCAACAGATGCGAGAAGTATTCAAGGTGCAAGTAAGATGCTGCTCACACTCATCAACGATATTCTGGATATGTCAAAGATAGAATCCGGAAATATGGACATCGTACCGGTCACCTATGATTTGGGAGCTATGCTGTCCGACATTGTCAATATGATCTGGGTGCGTGCCAGAGAAAAAGGTCTGGAATTTCATATTGACGTGGATCAGGCGATGCCTTCCCAGTTGCTTGGAGATGAGGTGCGGATTAAACAGATTTTGATCAATGTCCTGAACAATGCGATTAAATATACATCGGAGGGTTCTGTTACATTGGCAATTCAGTGCAAGAGGATGGAAAATGGATGTGCACAAATCGTTTATTCGGTAACGGATACCGGTATAGGGATTAAAAAAGAGAATATCCCTTATTTATTCAGTGCTTTTAAAAGAATCGATGAAGAAAAGAATCGCTATATTGAGGGAACCGGACTTGGTCTTTCTATTGTAAAGCAACTGGTAGAACTTATGAATGGTGAGATTGCGGTAAACAGTGTCTATAAGAAGGGCTCCACTTTTGTAATTACCATACCGCAGGAAATTATTGACGAAGCAGAGCTTGGAGAACTGGATCTGGAAACAAGGCATGTATTAAACACAAGAGAGCATTATAAGCAAAGCTTTGAGGCTCCCAAAGCGCATGTTTTGTTTGTTGATGATAACGAAATGAATCTAATGGTTGTCGAAAAGCTTCTTCGGGATACGAAAGTGAATATTGATACCGTTGCCAGTGGAAAAGAATGCCTTAAAAAAACACTTCAGAATCGTTATGATGTTATTTTTATGGATCATCTTATGCCTGCTATGGATGGTATCGAGTGCTTTCACATCATTCGTAAACAGATGGGAGGATTAAATCATGACACGCCGGTTGTGATTCTTACGGCAAATGCAGGAGGGGAGAATCAGGTTCTTTACCGAAGAGAGGGATTTGACGGATATCTTTTGAAACCGGTCAGTGGTATACAATTAGAAAAGGAACTTTTAAGACATCTTCCAAGACAGCTTGTGAGAATGACGAGTGCGGCGGGTTCAGTAGGTGTGGTTGAAACGGCTGTTGTTACCCATACCAAAAAGTTGCCGATTATGATTTCCACAGAAAGTACAAGTGATCTTCCAAAATACCTTGTGGATAAGTATCAGATAGCAGTTATTCCGTACCGGGTAGTGATGGATGGCGGTGAATTCCTGGACGGAATAGAGGCTGATACTGACGGAATGCTTTCATACATGGAGAAGGAAGAAAAATTTGTCTGTTCAGAACCACCGCAAGCGGCAGATTACGAAGCCTTTTTTGCAGAGCAGTTGACAAGGGCACAGTACATTATTCACATTGCTTTTGCGAAAAATGGCAGTAAAGCCTACGAAAATGCATTAGAGGCAGCCAAAGCATTTGATAATGTAAAAGTCATTGATTCCGGACATCTGTCCAGCGGAATGGGTATCATGGCTTTAAGGGCGGCAGAATATGCTGCAAGTGGTATGGGCGTTGATGCCATTGTAAAGGAGATGGAGCATTTAAAGACACAGATTCAAACCAGCTTTATTGTAACCAGTACAGAATATCTGGCGCGTTCCGGAAGAATTCCTGCTAAAATAAATGCTATTTGCAAGGCATTTATGCTCCATCCGGTCATTGTTCTGAAAAACAGTAGTATGAAGGTAAGAGAAATCTTTGTGGGAACAAGGGAGTATGCGTGGAAACAATACGTTATATCAACGTTGCACCATGCGCGTGAGATTGATAAAAAATGTCTGTTTATCACTTATGCGGGATTGACCAACGCGGAATTAAAGGAAATTGAAGAACAAGTAAAAGGAAAGGTTGTTTTTGAACAAATCATTTTCCAGAAAGCGTCACCGGCCATCGCAACAAACTGCGGACCGGGTACTTTTGGACTGTTGTTTGCACTGAAAAACTGATTACATAGCAGAAACATGAAAGTAAGGAAGGTGAGGAGTGTACATGAGAATACATAAGAAAAACATGATTCGGTTTCTTGCAACAGCAACGATATCACTCATGATGTTTACCGGGTGTGGACAGAGTAAGGATGGAGTGGCTGCCGGGCCGGAAGCCGGTCAGTCGGACTTGGAATATGTACAGTCTAAGGGAATCTTTGTTGTTGGTGTCACCGATTTTGCCCCAATGGATTATCGTAGCAAAGAGGAGTGGACAGGCTTCGATGCTGATCTTGCCAAAGCCTTTGCGGAAAGCATCGGTGTTACAGTAGAACTGACAGAGATTGATTGGGATAAGAAAACAGAGCTTCTTAAAAATGGCAGTATCGACTGTATCTGGAATGGGATGACTATGACAGAAGAATTGCAGGAAACCATTTCCTGCTCAGAACCGTATCTTTCTAATGCCCAGGTGGTTGTAATGCGCAGCAGCGAAATGGAACAGTACGATACAACGGAAGCGTGTCAGCATCTTTTGTTTGCGGTAGAAGCGGGTTCTACAGGGGAGTCTTTATTGAAAGAAATGAAATACCGTTATACGTCATTTTCTACCCAGATGGAAGCGTTAACCAGTGTGCGTGAAAAGAAAGCGGATGCCACCGTAATAGACCTAATTATGGCGGGATATTATACGGGAGATGGGCAGGAATTTGATGACCTTGGATTTAACATTTCATTAAATGATGAAAAGTTTTGTGTTGGTTTCCGTAAGGACTCGGATTTGACGGAGAAAGTAAATGAATTTCTTAAGGCTGCTTATGAAGATGGAACAATCCATTCTCTGGCAGAACGATATGGAATAGAAAGTGCTGTTTTAAAATGATTTTGGAGGGAAGGATATGAATAAGAATGGGAATAAGCCGGAAGAAGCAACAAAAGAGGGGTTAAGCAACCGAATCGGGCGCACGTTTATTAAAATTTTACGTCGGACACTGATAATCGTATGTCTGGAATCCATTCTGATTGGAGGATTTCTGGCAGTCATGTATACCTTGAAGGATAACCGCAGTTCGGTTATGGAATATACAGAGGAAATGGATCGTGCCATGCAGAGCAAGGTGAGCATGTTGGAAGCAATTGCTTCCGGAATCGACAGTGGGGTCCTGCATGACAGAGATACCATCCTGAATTATGTGGATTCCATGGTAGCGATGGATGACCAGATTTCAGCGGTTTATAGCTGCTATGATGAGAATATTACCATTATGAGCGGAGGATGGCAGCCACCCGAGGATTTTATCGTAACGGAACGTGAATGGTATAAGGGGGCACAGGCAAATCCCGATGAAGTATATATTTCTGACCCCTATGTGGATTTACAGACGGGTGGAATCTGTATCACATTGTCCAAGGCAACCTACCATGATGGGAAAGTGGCAGGTGTAGTTGGAATGGATATGTATATGGACAATCTGGTTTCTCTGATTGAGGGAAGTTATACGGCAAACAGCTATGTTTTTATGACAACTGCGGATGGGACGATTCTCGTACATCCGAATGGTGAATATTCACTGAATGTGGATAGCACTCATACCGTTCAGGAAGTAAACGGAGGACGATATGAGCCTCTTGTAAAAGAAAATATGGTTACAAGGTTTTTCTTAGATTATAAAAGCGGTTTTAAGTTTGGAACCGGTAATACTTCCGCGGTAACAGGCTGGAAGGTTATTTCTGTGAAACCGTTATATTCCATATTGTTTTTCTTCGCGTTGATTATTGGCCTGAACCTGATTATTTATTTTGTTACAACGGCGATTACAAGAAAAAGTATCACTGGAAAAATCGGGGTTTTATTCCGGCCTCTGGAATCCATCAGTGGTAAAATGGCACAGGTTGCAGAGGGAAATCTGTCGGTAATGTTCGATGAAGAAAAGAACTCTGTCGAAATTGAAAAGCTGACGGATTCTATCAATGAAACCATTACAAGTCTCCGGTTTTATATTGACAGTATTTCCGGTGTTGTTACAGCCATTTCAGATAAAAACCTGACCGTTACGATTGATGGCGATTTTAAAGGCAGCTATGTACAGATTAAGGATGCGTTGGAAAGTATCGTAAGCAATCTGAACGAGTCCTTTAAACAGATTAGCAGGGAAGCGGAAAGTGTACTGGATTTTGCAGACAAATTGGGCAAGACAACCGAGAGTGTGGCACAAAGCGCTTCCATGCAGAACGAGGCAGTTGCCAATGTATCGGAAGATATGGTACGTCTGACAGAGCAGACAAAGCAGATTACAAAAAGGGCTATCTTTATCCGGGATACGGCAGAAGTTACCAAGGAGCATTTGGAGGCCGGTAATCATGAAATGGATGAGCTCGTAAGAGCAATGGAAAGCATTGAACAATGTTATGGTGAAATCGCGGGCTTTGTTGGTACAATCAGGGATATTGCTTCCCAGACAAATCTGCTTTCCTTAAATGCTTCCATTGAAGCAGCCCGGGCAGGAGAAGCAGGAAGGGGATTTGCGGTTGTTGCAGATGAAATCAGTACACTTGCTGCATCCAGTGCAAAGGCAAGTGAAAACATTGACAAACTGATTGTAGAATCCCAGTCGGCGGTTTCCGCAGGAAAAGAACTGGTTATGGCTACTTCGGCAACGATACAGCAGGGTATGGATGACTCTGTCCAGTCCAAGCATCATATTGATGAAATCGTGGAATTTGTTGAAAAACAACAGAAAGCCATTGAAGATGTTAATGAAGAATTAAAAGATGTTGTTGAGAGTGTGGAGAACAATGCAGCAAGTGCAGAAGAAAATACTGCTATCAGCCAGCAGTTAAATGAATGTGCACAGAGTTTGAAACAGATGGCAGATTCCTTTACCTTGAGATAGAGCACTGGAGATGGGAGAAAGATATGAAGACAATATTAGTTGTGGATGATGATGAGATGAATCTGAAGATGGCAAAATTTATTTTGGAACAGAAGGATTATCGTGTGATAACCGCAGTTTCCGGTATGGAGTGTCTGACGATTCTGCAGAGTGAATCGGTAGACCTGATTTTGTTAGACGTTGAGATGCCGGTTATGAATGGCATAAAAACATTGGAGCATATCAGGGAAAAAGAAGAATTCGTTAATTTGCCGGTTATATTCTTGACAGCAAATGCGAATGAGGATACTGTTATTACAGCAGGAAAACTTGCTGTTGCCGGATATGTGAAGAAGCCTTATATGCCCCAGGACTTTTTGGAAAGGGTCGAGAAAGCTTTCCGTTGACAGAAGGTAGATTCCTTTACATAGAGAGCGTATGAAGTTTTGCAGACGATGGAAAGAGGCTATAGTTGGAAGAAATTTGACCAAAAAATTTCAATCCCAGACTGACAGATGAAGAATATGAAATTATCAAGACGCATCCGGTAATCGGGAGAGATATTCTTAAAAGCATTTCTGAACTTCCGAATACCGGCTGCATGAGATGTAACCAAATAATGGGAGTGAAATAAGTAATAAAAAGCAAGGAATGTTTTTGCTTCGGCAGAGAAGGAGAATATTATGAAAAAAACAGTTTCATTGGCAATACTTGCCATGCTGGTATGCGGTTTGACTGCATGCGGCAATCAGGAGAAGGTAAAAGAGGATGACGGAAAGTATCATGTAGGACTCTGTCAATGGGTAGAGCATGCGGCACTGGATGAGGCGACAATGGGATTTCAGGATGCATTGACTGATAAACTGGGTGATGAGGTTGTATTTGATGTACAGGTAGCGCAAGGTAACACGCAGGACTGTCAGGAAATTTTAAACGGTTTCGTATCAGATAATATGGATTTGATTATGGCAAATGCAACATCAGCTTTAATTTCTGCTTCTCAGGCAACGAACACGATTCCGATTGTGGCAACCTCCATTACAGATTATGGAACGGCTTTGAATATGAGAGAATGGACCGGGGCATCCGGCATTAACGTAACAGGAACCTCTGATTTGGCACCAATAGAGAGTCAGGCGGATATGATTCAGGAACTTGTTCCGGAGGCTGAGAAGGTTGGTATCTTATATTGCTCAGCCGAAACGAATTCCATTTATCAGGCACAGAAGATGGGCTCCATTCTTACCGAAAAAGGAATATCCTTTGAAAACTATACCATAGCAAATAAAGAGGAATTGGAGAAGACGGCGCAGAAAGCGGCATTAAAATGTGACGTACTCTACATTCCGACTGATAATACGATAGCATCCCAGGCAGATATTTTGAAGGAAATTCTGATTTCAGAAAAAGTTCCGATGATTGCAGGGGAGGAAGGACTGTGTGAAGCAGGAATTGCAACTTTGTCAATCAGCTATTACGATATAGGTTATACTGCAGGCGAGATGGCATATGAAATTCTGGCAGAGGGAAAAGAACCGGGAGAAATTGATGTCCGTTATGCGGAAACTGTTACCAAGAAATATAATCCGGAAAACTGTGAAGCATTAGGAATTGCAGTTCCGGATGATTATGAAGCACTAGAATGAAATTGTTATATGGAGCGTTGAACAATGTTTGGGAACAAAAACGGTGAGGTAAAGAAAAAGCCTGGCTTCGGTCATGGGAAAAAATACAGTTATGGCTTTATAAGTGTGGTATTTATTATTTTAGTCATTGTGCTTCTTCTCAATGTTTTACTGATTTACAATATGACTGTGAAACAGATAGAAACCATTGGACAGAACCAGATGGAAAGCATTACCAGGAATCTGCAGTCGATGCTTTCAGAATCGGAATATATGACTTCCGTTCTGGCAGATAATGTGGAGAAACGCATGGAGCAGGGTGCTTCCCGGGAGGAAATGACCGTTTTTTTCAAGGAACAGAGTAGATTACATAATCAGCTGTCTGGTGGTATCTGTATGAAGGCCTTTCTGGTGCGTGATGACTATATTATTCTGCCGGGGTATGACCTGCCGGATGATTATGATGTGGGAGCGCGTATCTGGTATTCTGAGACGTTGCGACTGAATCCCGGAGATATCTATATTTCTCCTCCATATGTAGACCTTGTTACAGGAAATATGTGTTTTACCGTAGCCGAACTGCTTTCTGACAAAAGAAGCATAGTGGCACTGGATTTTACTTTGTCCAGAATACAGAATTCTATCGAAGAGATGCAGAGTGATGGTAAGAGCGAGGCTCTCATTGTCAATGAAGAGGGAATGATTGTCGGCTATGCGGATGCGGACTATCTAGGGAAAAGCCTGTCAGAAGCATTGCCGGAGTATGAGAATGTCTTTCGTGAGGTTATATCACAAGGCAAAGAACAGTTATCCTTTGACAGTAATATTAACGGGAAGAAAAACAAGGTGTTTTTTACCCGCACGCAGAACAACTGGTATTTGATCTTAAGTGTACGGGAATGGGAGCTGTATAAGGAAAGCTATTTTCAGTTAATCAGAAATTCGATTTTGAATCTTCTGCTGATAGGAATTGTTGTTGTGTTATATCTTCGTGCCCAGAATGACCGTATGCGGGCGGAAGAGGCTTTATCTGTCAAGGAAGATTTTTTATCCAATCTATCATCGGAACTTAAGTCTCCACTGAACCGGATCCTAAATTCAAGCAACCGGAAATCCTTAAGCATGAGTACCGATTTAAAAGAGAATATTGACAGGATTCAGGAATCGGCACTTTTATTGTCGAATATGCTGGATAATCTTTTTTCCTACTCCGGTCTTACAAAAGCAGACGAGGGGCAGAAAAAAAAGACAGCAAAATCCGACAGGACAGAAATGGAGTCCCATATCGGAAAAAGAACGCGGTGGCAGGTCACAGGAGTGCTTATCATTGCAATGTTCCTGATTTTGTTTTTTTGCGACAAGATGCTTATAGAGTCAGGAAGAATTCGTATGTCCGAGGAGGTAAGCGGCTATAATGAAAAGCTGATTGAATGGATGGAAGATAGGAAGACCATATTGGAGATGTTTTGTTATTCCATAGCTTCACAGCCTGAATTGTTGGAGAACCGCTCGGAAGCAGCTGCTTATCTGAATGCAGTTGCCGAAAACTATCCTGAGATTTCCCTTGTATATATAGGCAATCCGGATACGACATGGAAGGTAATCATGAACAATGGATGGGAACCGGGGGAAGATTATATATTGCAGGCCTATCCATGGTATGCGGATACTATGAGTGACAGTGATGGCTTTTTTATTTCCAGTCCTTACTATGATACACAGGAGAAGGGCTACTATTTAACCTTTTCCCAAAGGGTATATGGAAAAGATGGTACTTTTCTGGGTGTGTTTGCGATTGATTTTAAACTGGATCAGTTGACGGAAGTCATGCAGAATACTTATTCTGAGGATGGCTATGCTTTTCTGATTACAAATAATGGAATTGTTATCAATCATCCGAATGAAGAATATCAGCTCTCCGGAAGCAGGTCCGTGAATGTGCAGGATTTGAATTATGCAGAAGTTTATTCTCAGAATTCTAAGATTGGTATTCTGAAAGATTATGATGGAAAATACAAGGCGTGTATTTCGGAACATGATGACTTTTCCAATTTTACGATCATGGTACTAAAAGATGCGTGGTATATCTACGGGGGAATTGTTTTTTATAAGCTGGCTTTTTTGGTACTGTTTGGCTTTTGTATTTTTGCTGTCAGGTATCTGATCCGCAAGCTGTTAGTCTGGCAGCAGGCAGTGAATGTACGTTTAAAGGATGCAGCGGACGAAGCGGTGCAGGCTACACAGGCAAAATCACAATTCCTTGCACAGATGAGTCATGAAATTCGTACCCCGATTAATGCGGTTCTTGGTATGAATGAAATGATTCTTCGGGAAAGTGAAGAGGAAGACATTTGTGAATATGCAGAAAATATACAAAATGCCGGGAAAACGCTGCTGGCACTGATTAACAGCATCCTTGATTTTTCCAAGATTGAAGACGGAAAAATGGAGATCATTCCAGTACAATATAATACATTGGATCTGATAAGTGATTTGGTAAATATGATATCCGATAAAGCAGAGAAGAAGGATCTGCTTCTGGAAATGCAGATTGATGAAAAACTTCCATGCACCCTGTATGGCGATGATGTAAGAGTAAGGCAGATTATCATTAACTTGTTAACGAATGCCGTGAAATATACAAGGGCAGGTAAAGTGACACTGGTTGTTCAAAAGCAGGATGCATCAGATGAGTCGGAAGATATCATACTTCATGTGGAGGTAATTGATACCGGCATCGGTATTCGTCAGGAAGATATGGGCAGGCTTTTTGAGTCTTTCCAGAGACTGAATGAGGAAAAAAATCACAATGTTGAAGGAACCGGACTGGGAATTTCCATTGTGCAGAGTCTGCTTAAAATGATGGGAAGCTCTCTGGAGGTTGAGAGTGAATACGGTAAGGGTTCCAGGTTTTACTTTGATTTAAAACAGAAAATTGTGGATGATACACCGATCGGAACCAATTTTATCCAGAAGGATAAAGTGAAAAAAGAAGAGAAGGGATATCTTTACGCTCCAGAGGCAGAAGTTCTGATTGTGGATGATAATCAGATGAACCTGAAAGTGGCAGTAGGATTGTTAAAGCGAAGCAGTATCAAAGTGGATACGGCATCAAGCGGCATGGAGTGTATCAAGAAGGTAGAGCAAAAGCAGTATGATATCATTTTTATGGACCATATGATGCCGGAGATGGACGGTATTGAGACCATGAAAGCTTTAAGACAAAGCAGATTTCTGCCGACGAATACCAAAATTATTGTAATGACTGCCAATGCAATTACAGGTGCGAAGGAACAATATCTGACAGAGGGCTTTGATAATTATTTGTCAAAACCAATTGTTGTTGAAGGTCTGGAAAAAACATTGGAAGAGTATCTTCCTAAGGATAAGGTAAGCTTCAGACACAAAGAAAAGAAGAAAACTGTTGAGCTTGAGACGGCATTGGAAAAGACGGAAGAACACAAGGCGGCAGAGCCTGTGGAGCAGGAACCTTCTCAGGATTTGGCGAATGAGGATTCTTTCACACAGGAGGAATTACAGTCTTTTTCTACACAAATACCGGAACTGGATGTGAAAATGGGATTGGGATATTGTGTAGAAAGCAAAATGTTTTATCTTGAGATGTTGAACGAATTTGCCGGTGGGAAAAAAGACGAGGAACTGGCAGAATTCCTCCAGAAAGAGGATTGGGATAATTATCGGATTATAGTACATGCGCTGAAGAGTAATGCGAAAACGATTGGGGCAATGGAACTGTCCGAGGAAGCACGTATGCAGGAAATGGCAGCCAAGGAAAACCGTATCGAGGAATTGACTGCCAATCATCAGGCATTGGCAGAGCATTATAAGAAACTGCAAAATCTTATCCATAAAGTGATTGGATGAAAATGAGAAAACGGAAGATGGAGAGACGAAGCGAGAGAAAAGAATTCTGATGTAGAAGTTCAGACAATATTTCACATAACATTTGTTATGATAATATTTATATTGGGGCTTATCCTAAGCCGGACGGCGGGATTGAAAAAGAAAAGAGGTAGATGTCAGCCAGAGCGACAGCTACCTCTTTGATTATGTAGGCAAAAACAGTAATCGGTTGTTTATTGAGCTTCCGGGTAATACTTATCATAGTTAACAATTTCGTCAATCAGCTTCGGCAGCTGTTCGTCCATCATTATAGATGGCAATACGTTTCTGCACGTCAGGCAAAGCAAAAATCTCGTCTGTATTCATAGTGCGGCAGCATTCCATCAGAAAGCCCACGAGAATCCAACCTTCCGGATTCTGGATTTCATCGATGGTCAGATTGCCGGAGTCTACTTTATCTACGGCTTTCTCCTTTGTATTTACCGGCTAACTTGTTACGCTTTATTATTAAAATCATAGCCAATACAGATGTTTTTTTTTAGGGAAAATAAGGGGAATCCCAATAGGATTATAGTCTAACGTTTATATGCCTAAAATAATATATTTATGGTATAATAAAAATAGTATACGCTTGGTTCGTGCTTGAAGGCGAAACAATATGACAGGGAAAACCAGAAACAGTAAAGATTTTGATGCTTTCAAAGAATTGTATGGACTGACGGATGTGAGCAAAGAATATTAAACATTACAAAAATATATGGATACGGAAGGGTAAATGAGATGAAAGGTTTCAAAAAAGTCTTATATGGATTCCTTGCACTTCTTATGATTTTTTCCGGTTTTATTGCCTTGTGTGCAGCAAAACCGGAGCTGTCAGAACAGATTGCGGGAGCATTACATATCGGGGAAGAAGAACAGGCTGATGGTGGTTCCGGCGAAGTAGATGCCGTAGGACAGGCAGCGGCTCAAATCGGACAGGCACAGCTGTTTTCAACCCAATCGGTGGAGAAAGAAGTGCAGACAGAAGATGGCAGCCAGCCGGAGCAGTCAGCAGTGGCAGGGGAAAATCAGACGCAGCCGGAAAACTGGCAACAGCCACCGGTAGAATATGATGATGAGGCAATATCGGGAATCAGTGTGCCGGAAGCGGTATCAGGTAAGAATGGCTATCAGCCGATTCAGGAGAATAGCAGCCAGATTGATGAGGATGAAGCAAAGAGGCTGGAAGAAGAGGTTGGTATCGGACAAACTGGGGACAATCTGACCTTTGATGCTCGTTTTTACCCTTTTTATGCTATGTTAAATGAACAGGGGCAACATATGTATCGCCAGATTTATGCAAATGTCTCGGCTTTACAGGAGGAGTTCCGGCCGATAGAAAATGTGTCGGTCAAAGAGCTTCACGATGTTTTTGAAGCGGTTTATAATGATCATCCGGAGCTTTTCTGGGTGGACACAGCATATTCCTGTAAATATACAAGTGATGGTAAATGCGCAGCAATTCGTCTGCAATTCAACAGTACGGCACAGAATCTGGAGAAGGAAAAGGCTGCTTTTGAGGCAAAAGCCAAAGTGATTACGGATGGTGCACAGGAACTTGGAAGTGATTATGAGAAAGAGAAGTATGTACATGATGCCTTAATTTCCAAGGTGGACTATGTAGCATCTGCAAAAATGAACCAAAGTGCATACAGTGCATTGGTAAACGACAGAACGGTATGTGCCGGATATGCCAGGGCTTTTCAGTATATGATGCAGCAGCTGGGAATTCCCTGCTATTATTGTACGGGATATGCGGGAGAAAATCATGCATGGAATATTATTTCCCTTGAGAATGAATTTTATAATGTGGATGCGACCTGGGATGATACCGGAGCAGGTACCTATGATTATTTTAACAAATCGGATGCTGACTATACGGGAACGCATCTGCGGGAAGACCTTTCTGTCAATCTTCCACCTTGTAATGGTGAAAAGTACCGGAATCTGGAAAATGCCTCCGGCACCGGAAATAGTACGGGTGAAGCCGGAAAAACAGAAAAAAGGAGTCTTGCGGATACAGGAATTTTGCAGGAGAGTGTACTGACCAATTTACAAGATTATTATAACGACTGTTATGAGAAAATAGTACAAACCGGAAAAGGCAGTTATAATTTTCAAAATGCAATAGCCGGAGAAGCTTTGAAGAATGAGGTGTATTCTGCATATCAGAACAATGATTGCAATCAGGGGTATATGGATAAAGTACTTTCACAGCTAGGAGCCTCCTATTGTAATGTGAATGGTACGTTTGAAGAACTACAGGATGGATATTATCTGATAACACATAAGGTATTGGTACGTTAAATTGAAAAAAGGCATATATGTTAATAGGAAAGAATATACTAATCTTGGTTTATGGTTGACAAAATGCCGGGGAAAGGGTAAACAGAAATGACTGGAAGAAGTGGAAAAAGTAAAAAATGGACTTTAATTCTTCTTATTACATTGATAGTTGGCTTCATCGTTATTGTATTTCAAATAAAATGGCAGCAGATGAAACAGGAGAATAGCAATGCAACGGAAATTGCCAAAACACAGGATTATTCTGCTGCAGAAAAAATTGAAGCGGCGAAGAAGAAGCTGGAGGATGATCCACAGAAAGCAGAGGTTATTACCAATATTAATACCGTTGAAAAGGAAGTGGCTCTCTGTTTTGAAGGAACAACGGATGCATTGGTCATTGAGCAGATTCTGGAATATCTGGATGCCTATGATATGAAAGCCACCTTTTTCATTTCTGCAGTGGATATCAGCGAAGATAGGGATAGTGCAGACGGCATTTTAAGTGCAGGGCATGATTTAGAAAGCTATACGTTATATGGTACGTCCCATATGGAGGAGTTTACGCAGGAGGAACTGATTGAGGATTTTTGCAGGGCACAGGCGGTATATGAGGACCTGATTGGAGAAACACCGTCCCTTTTAAAATGCAATGCAACAGATTATACGGAAGAAGTAATGGAAGCAGCAGATGCCTGTGGTTATGCCAGTGTAGTTTATCCCTCCAGGTATTTGAATTATGCAAGCTTTTCGGATGAAAAGATGGCGAAAGAGTATGTATCAGGTGTTGGAAAAGGTAGTGTTATATCCATTAAACTAAGTGGATATCTGGATGAAATAGAATATGAGGAGACCAAGGTGGAAGAAGACCCGGCCAAGGACAAAAAACCGGGCATCGAATTTCACGAGCTGGAAGAGGAAGAAGAACTGTCTGAAACAGAGCAGCTTTTGCAGATGGTTGAGTGGTTTCTTAAAGCACTACATGAGAAAGAATATGAAACCGTTCTGGTACGGGATTTGCCGAGCCAGGATATGGGGAATCTTGTTTTAAAATATGAACAGCAGGAAGAAAAGTATGAAGAAGAAATGGCAGAGGTCATTACTGCGGTTCATACGACGGACAGAGAAACCGCTTTTACGTTCCGGGGTCTGGGAGATGAGAAGGAACTGAAAAACCTTTTGGATACGCTAGATAAGATTGGGGTTAAGGTAACCTTCTTTGTAACAGGGGAAGAGATTGATAAGTATAGAGAACAGGTGCAGCAGATTATGGATGCCGGACATGAAATCGGAAGTGGTGGTTATCTCGGCAAATCCATGCAGGAAATGGACTTCGCTGAAATTTGTGAGGATATTTACAAGAATGATTTGATGCTAAAAGAACTGGGGATAGAAAGCGATATCTTCATGCCGCCCTATGGTGTGGTAACAGATGAGGTGCGTAAAGCTGCCGCAGCAATGGATAAAAAACTTGTAACTTACAATGCGGCTCCGGCAAGAACAGAATATGTGGAAAAAGGATATACGGGCAGAGAGTCGGTTAATCGCTATTTTTCCGATGCAAGACTTGTCTTATGCAGGGGCGATATTACATTCTTCAATATGAATGTATATGAAGATGAGGTTTCTTTGTCGGAACTGGTGCAGGCTGTTTATGATTTGAAGGTTTTACCAACACAGTATGGTACAAGAGAAGAAAATATTCTGCAAATATGTACCGTTTCACAGCTTCTTGATCATACATGGCATTATCCGGCGGCAACCAATGCAACGTATCATGCGATAAAAGAAAGCGGTAAAATGCAGTATTCCTGGGAACAGGCATTAGCCCAGGGGTACATCGGGAACCCCTATTTAAGTCTGGAGGGATTTTCGGGAGGAGAACTTGCGCTGATTGACAAAACCGGACGTGTTAATACGGGAGGAACCAATACCGTTTTTCTTACCTTTGATGACTGGGGAAATGAAGCTACCATAGGCAAGATTTTGTATGTACTGAAAAAACACCATATTAAGGCAACTTTCTTTATAAAAACAGAATATGTTGTAGATGGCAGTAGTGAAAATCTGCTTCGTGCGATTGCAGAAGAGGGACATGATGTGGCATCTCATACAAATACCCATATGCCGATTGACGTTACACAGGATCAAGTATCAGCCCTGCAGAAGGATTTGGTAGCATCCAATAAAGTGCTGTCCAATGTGACGGGAGATACCGGAGCAATGACAGATTTTTTCCGACCGCCAACACTGGCTGTTAATAAGACAGGTGTCAATACGGTGTTTAACTGCGGCTATGGATATATTATCAATGCGGATGTCAGTACCGGAGATTATTCTGCGGGTAGCGTGGAGGAAGTTTATGATATCTTGTTAAATGGGGCAGTACTGGACAGTGGGGAGCGAATGAAGATACGGGATGGAAGCATTGTTGTCATGCATATTAATACCAATTCGATTTATACGGCACAGGGTCTTGACCGTTACTTGAACTATATTGAGAGCCTTCCGGAAGGAGATCCGAATAAATTTCATTTTGCGAAACTAAGTGATTATTTACAATAAATTTTTTAGAGTTTGATGTAAAAAGAGGGAGATTCATGATAGGTAAAAAGAAGGACTCAAACAGGAAAGCGGGTAAACCGATAGAAGATGTCCTGTTGAAACCGAAGGAAGACAGGCGTTTGCTTTCTTATGTTCCGGATAAGCAGCAGGTTCGTAATAATATGGATCGGCGTGGCGGCAAAACATTGGAAACATATGAAGGTAAGGCGGATGATTATATTAAGACTATTCAGTCCGGTATTCGCTATCGGGTAGATTATGAGGTGAAAGTCTGCTGTAAAGGAAAGAGAGGATGGACGAAATTTACCTGTAGGGGCATTGATATTTCATCTACCGGCATTTTGTTGGAAATGAAGGATGAAGATCAGCAGAAAATCATGCAGGAAGCGCAGAAAATACGTCTTGCTTTTGAAATTATTCCGGGTTCCATGCCGGAAGGCTACGAGATGAAAGTAAAACAGAAGGCAAAGCTTGTCCGTAGTGTGAAAACGCAGGACGATAAAGTATTTTGTGGTATGGAATTTGACCATACACTGGCGCAGTATGCAACGAGAAAAAAAGATGGCTATATGCTTACGATAGCCAGTTTTCTGATATTCTTTATCAGTTCCTTCATCGTAATGATGCGTGCGGAAAGCGTTATTTATTTTAAATTTAATAAATGGCTTTATCTGTATAGTATTATTGCGGCAGCTTTTCTGCTAAGCCGGTATCTGTTCGGTGCGTTATACCGCCCGGTACCAATTGATAAGGATTTTACACCGGGTGTAACGATTATTATTCCATGCTTTAATGAAGAGGAATGGATTCGCAGAACGATATTAAGCTGTGTGAATCAGGATTATCCGGTGGATAAACTGGAGGTTATCGTTGTAGATGACTGTTCTACGGACCATTCCGTAGAGCAGATTAAAGAAACAATTGAAGTGCTTAAGAAAGAGAATGAGCATTATGATATTGAAAGTAGGGTATCCTATCTGGTACAGCCTAAGAATGCCGGAAAGAGGGATGCTCTTTGCGAAGGTGCCAAGATAGCGAAGCATGAACTGATTGTGTTTGTAGATTCCGACAGCTTCTTAGACCCATTTGCCATAAGAAACCTGGTGCAGCCGTTTAAAGATCCCAAGATGGGCGGGGTAGCAGGCCGTACGGATGTTGCCAATACTTATACAAATTCTTTGACAAAGATGCAGTCCGTTCGTTATTATATCGCTTTTCGTGTCATGAAAGCGGCAGAGGCTTATTTTGACGGTGTTACCTGTCTGTCCGGACCCTTATCCTGTTATCGCAGGGAAATTATTATGGAAAATATGGATGCCTGGTTAAACCAGAAGTTTTTAGGACAGAAGGCCACCTTCGGCGATGACAGGGCAATGACGAACTTTGTGCTGAGGCATCACAGAACCGGCTATCAGGATACGGCAATTTGCTCTACCATTGTACCCAATCAACATAAGGTTTTCTTAAAACAGCAGATGCGTTGGAAACGTTCCTGGCTGCGGGAGTCCATTATGGCGGGAAAATTTATGTGGCGGAAAGAGCCTTTTATGGCAGTTTTCTTTTATATCGGATTAATTGTTCCGGTAGCAGCACCGGTTGTCGTGTTATACAATCTGGTATATGTACCGATTACCCAGAGAATTTTTCCGACGACTTTCTTAGTGGGATTGTTTTTGATGTCATTTATTATGAGTGTTGTGCAGCTGCTTCTCAGAAAAAGTTCTACCTGGATATATGGTATGCTTTTCTGTATTTATTACGAACTGGTGCTGCTGTGGCAGATGCCGGTTGCCTGGGTAACCTTTTGGAAATCCACATGGGGAACCCGTATGACACCGGAAGATGTGAAGGAAAAAGAGCGTAAGGAGAAGCGGAAACAGGGAAGGAAGGGAGGTACTGCGGATGAAGCAACAACGTGATCCGGTCAAACGGAAAAATGTCCGTAAGGTAATACGCAGTATTCTTGAAGAGATCGTTCTCATTACCCTGCTTATTATTGTGATTCGTGCAATCTTTACTTTTGATACTTATGAACCGTATGATGAAACGATGGTAGAAATGGCAGATGAGGAGGAAGATACAGGCTTTATATCCTTGTCTTACTTCGGGGTGGACCGGAATGAAACGAAGACACTAATCAGTACGGAACGCTTACAGGAACATATGGATGCCCTAAGTAAGTCGGGCTATGTGACCATTACACAGCAGGACATTCTGGATTACTATAACGAGGGGAAAAAGCTGCCGAAAAAGTCCCTTTTTCTGATGTTTGAGGACGGACGGAGAGATACTGCTATCTTTGCACAGAATGTAACGGAAGATTATAATTATATTTCTACGATTCTGACCTATGCGGAAAAATTTGAAACAAAAGACAGCAAGTTTTTAATGCCGGATGATTTGGAAAGTCTGGAAGAGGGAACTTTCTGTGAACTGGGTACGAACGGTTACCGGTTGGAATATATTAACGTGTTTGACCGGTATGACCATTATTTAGGGCAGCTTAATACTTTGGAATATGCACATGTGCAGCCCTATCTGGATCGGAATTATAATCATTATCTGATGGATTATATCCGGGACGAATACGGTATTTCCAGAGAATCCTATGAGCAGATGAAGATGCGTATCGACTATGATTATGATGAAATGGAGCATATTTATACAGAAGAATTGGGCGAATTGCCGCAGATGTATGTGTTGATGCATTCTAATACCGGACAGTTTGGGGAGAATGATAAAGTAAGTGCAGTCAATCAGGCACGTATTTTTGAGTTGTTTAAGATGAATTTTAACAGAGAAGGCTATTCTCTGAATACGCAGGAATCCTCCATTTATGACCTTACCAGATTACAGCCGCAGGCTTATTGGCATACGAACCATTTACTGATGCGGCTCTGGGATGATACAAAGCAGGATATGGCATGGGTTGACGGCGATCTTAAAAGAAAAGGAAACTGGGAAGAAATCAATGGTAAGTCGGAATTTGACAAGAATGAAATTTTCTTAACCTGTGAACCGGAAGCAGTGGGAACGCTGCGGTTAAAGGGAAGTGAAGACTATCAGGATGTTATCGTCAATACACAATTAACGGGCAACAAGCTTGGTATCCAGAGCGTTTATCTGCGTGCAGACGAAAATCTGGAGTGCTATATCTGCGTTAAGATAGAAAACAATGAACTGATTATTTCCGAAAGCAGTGATTCCGGTAAAGAAAAAGAACTTTATCGTGAAAATCTGGATGAAATCACAAAAAAGGAGGAAGTTTCAGTCGAAGAGGATGAAAAAGCAGCTTTGATTGCAGCCAAAGAACTGGAGGTACAGTATGCAAGCAATGTAGAAGCAGGCAAAGATGCGGCTGTGGAATTGTCCAATCTGAAGGATAAAAAGGCGGCAACCGTAGAAGAAGGTGCGGAAGAATATGTGGCAGCCATTAACTTAAATGATGAGGGCAACTGTATGCTTCATATTGGTTTGAAACAGGATAAACTGACGGTCACAATCGATGATAATACTGCTGTGGAAGACCTTGCGGTAAGCAGGGAGGATGCAGGTTATCTCTATCTTCAGTCCGGATGGGGCGGTGAAGCCTACAGTCAGAGAAATCTTGCAGATGATGTATATGATGGTGTTTTTGTGGATTTTGAAGTAACAGAGAATAAAGGGGCAGAGGAAGAAGCCGTTTTGTATGATAATAAGATGCATGGTCTGGAATGGATGACATGGAAGGCAGAAGAACTTTGGAAAGCACTGTTGAACTGGTTTATTGATACCTTCTAAGGACGGATGCATGCGGAAAAAATTATCAGGATGAAAATAGAAAGGTAAAAAAGAAAAAGAGGAAAACATGAAAAGAAAAATCGGAAGAAAAAGTTGGGCAGCGATTTTGCTTGTAGCAGGCATGTTGCCGGTTCTGACCGGATGTGGTCTAAAAGTCGGCAGAACCGAAGGCGGAGAAACGAGGGAAGAAAAAACAGAAAATACCCTGTCGGAAGTGCAGGCAGCGGAACCGGAAAAAGTATCCTATACCGTATGGAATGCTTATTGGAATCTGGATGGTGTGGAAGCCCAGGTGGAGGAGATGGCAGAGAACATTCAGAATATAAGTTACTTTGCGGCATATTTTGATAAGGATGACAAGGTATTTATTCCGGAAGAAACGAAAGCATTTTATGAAAAGACGGGTGCTGTTTACAAAGAGCGGGGATGGAACTGTTATCTTACAATTGTAAATGACCAGATTTTAGAGAATGGTACTTCTTCACTAAAGAGTACAGAGCTTCTTTATCGCCTTCTTTCTGACGAAACAGTTTATCAGGCACATGCGGAAGAAATCCTGACACTTGCGTTGGAATATGGCTATGACGGATTGGAAATCGACTATGAAAATATTCGTAAGGATGATACCTTATGGGGCTATTTTATGCCGTTTATCCGTTATCTCTATAAGCGTTGCAATGAAGAAGGGCTGATGCTTCGGGTTATTATTGAAACCCAGATAGAACCGGAAAAAATTGAATGGGTAGAAGGTCCAACTTATGTGGTTATGTGTTATAATTTATATGGTGGGCACAGTGGACCGGGGCCCAAAGCAGACCGTACTTTCTTAGAGGATATTATGGAAAAGATGAGCTGTGTACCGGGAAAGATGGATTATGCATTGGCGAATGGCGGCTTTGACTGGAGTGATGACGGCAGTGTCAAAGGAATCACGACAGCCAAAGCAGAGAAGTTATTGGAAGAATCCGGAGCCGTAGCGGAACGGGACGATATCAGTGCGGCAAGGTATTTTACTTACGAGGATGAAAACGGTATCGGACATGAGGTCTGGTATGCGGATGAGGAAACGATGCAGGCATGGATGTTCTGGCTGCAGTCGGGAGAAAACTATGCATTTTCTATCTGGCGGTTAGGGGAATAGAAGGAGTCAGGATGAAAACATATCAGAATTATGTATTTGATTTGTATGGAACACTGGTCGATATTCGTACCGATGAAGAAAAGAAGGAACTTTGGGAAAAAATGAGTCTGTTCTTTGGTTATTACGGAGCTGTTTATACCCCGGAGGCTTTGCAGAAAGCTTATTTGGAATTGGTTCGTACAAGTGAAGAAAAGGTGCGTTATGCACATGAGTCTTATCCGGAAATCCCAATCGAGAAAGTGTTTCGACAGTTGTATGAACAGAAGGAGGTAGATCCGACGGAGGAGTTGGTTCTACATACCGGGCAGATGTTTCGTGTGTTTTCCACACATCATGTAAAACTTTATGCAGGGGCAAAGGAATTGTTGCAGAGACTGCATGAAGCAGGGAAAAAGGTATTTCTTTTATCGAATGCGCAGCGTATTTTTACGGAATACGAATTATTTTATCTAAAGATACATGACTGCTTTGACGGAATCCTGATTTCCTCTGATTATGGGGTAAAAAAACCGGATGAAAAATTCTTTCGCCTGTTGTTTGAGCAGTATCGGATACAACCGGAAGAATCCCTTATGATAGGAAATGATTTAAATACGGATATCCGGGGAGCTAAAAAAGTGGGAATGGATACGTTTTATATTCATTCTGCCATATCGCCGGAAGTGAAACGGGAAGTAGATGCAGATTATTTTATGATGCATATGAATTTAAAAAGCTTACAAAAGCAAATCTTAAATAGGTAGGAGGACATTTTTATGGAGATTTTTGACAAGAACTTTGTGTCTAAGCTTGGAGAAACCATCACAACCAAGGGTAAGGAGGTAACGGACAAAGCAAAGGATCTGGCTGAAATTGCAAACCTGCGTAGTCAGATAAATACCTGTGAAGAGGTCGTAAAGAAAAATTATATGGAAATCGGAAAAAAGTATTATGAGAAGCATGCTTCGGTGCCGGATGAAGAAATGGAAGAAGATTACGAAGAAGCATGCAGAGCAATTCGCAATGCACAGATTGGAATTGCTGACCTGGAGGCAAAGATTAAAGAAATTAAAGGTGTGTAAAAAAGAGAAAAAAGAGCTGTGCACTATTATTACTTAGTGCGACAGCTCTTTTTTGTCATCCTATTGTGCCGGCGTCTGTTCAGCAGAGGGCTGCTCGGCAGGTGCCTGTTCTGCCGGGGTCGGTTGCTCCTGAGGCTGTTGTGCGGTAGCATTTGGATCGGCCGCCTGTGCAGCAGCAGCTTCTGCAGCCGCCTGTGCATTTCGCTGATTAATTTCTGCCTGCTGTGCGGCAATAACGGCTTCGTAGTCCGGATTTGCAAAAAATTCTGCATTATGCGGACAAATACTTTGTGTCTGTTGTGTTATGGTTACGGAACCATCTTCATTTACAACTTCCTGTGTAATTGTATTGGTCAAAGTATTTGCAGCATCCGGTGAGCCGCTTTGCAGAGAAATATCTTCCACGAGGGGCAGTTCCAGAACACCTTCTGCTTTAAATGGACATAAGTCAGTAGCAGGGGTAAGGCTGTACTGGCAGTAGATTCCGGAATAATGGATATCACAGGTCTCTGTAGGGACGCTACCCTCTGCAAAATATTCGGTTTTCAGTGTCGCATCACATAATCCTGCAATTGGCAGTTTACCGGAGCGGGAACATACGGTAGCTGTTACAATACCGGATGGTACGCTGAAGGATTGACTCGGTAACTCTTCGTGTATCTTGGACATAACCGTACGCCAGAGTTTCTTGGCGAGATTTTTCTCATCACCCGTTAATTTGACATTGTTATCATAGCCCGCCCAGGTAGTAGCTGTATAGTACGGAGTATAGCCGGCAAACCATACATCGTTATAATCAGAGGTAGTACCGGTTTTACCTGCGATTGCCATATTGCCGAAGTTAACAGAACCGCCGGTACCGCTTGTGACAACATCTACCATGGCATCGGTTAAAAGAAAAGCAGTGGTTTCTTTGATAACTTGCTTGGACTGTGGTACGGTATTGTCCAGAATTACATTGCCATCATGATCCAGAACTTTGGTATATAATTTCGGTTTGATATAGGTTCCGCTGTTGGCAATACATGCATAAGCAGCGTTTAATTCTTCATTGGTAACACCGTTTGTAATACCGCCAAGCGCCAGAGACTGCTGGATATCAGAATATACCTTGCCATTCATTTCTTTGCGTTCTTCCAGAGTGGTAAAGCCAAAGTTAATCAGATAGTCAAATCCAAGCTGTGGCGTAATTTCTGTCAGCGTTTTAACGGCGATAATGTTCATGGAGTCCCGGATACCATCACGCAGTGAGGAAATTCCGCGATATTCTTCTCCATACCAGTTTGCCACCGGACGGCCGCCTTCGTAATTGAAAGGTGCATCATTCAATACGGTTGCAAGTGTCAGACCTGCACTGTCCAGAGCAGGTGCATAGGTAGATACAATTTTAAAGGTGGAACCGGGCTGCCTGGTAGTATCCGTAGCTCTGTTTAGGGTACGGCTTGCGGATTTGGAACCTCGTCCGCCTTCCATTGCTACAATATAACCGGTACTCTGGTCTTCCACCACAAGGGACACCTGTGGCTGGGGTATCAGGGAGATGGTTTCACTAAATACCTCATCATCTGCTCCCAACACAGCTTCCTTGTAGGCCTCAATGTCTGCATAGGCATCTTCCTGTGTGGAATATATCAGATTATAACCGCTCTTTATGTCTTTCCAATAGCTTCGGAACATTTCCGTACTGTAGTTTTCCCTGTCACCGTTGCTTTTTACAATTGTTAATTCATAGTTCAAATACCATCTGGTATTGGCAGGGAAATTACTTTCATCTGCAAAAACTTCATCGCAGATAGCCTGGATTTTCGGATCCTGTGTAGAGTATATTTTTAATCCTCCGCTGTATAACAGGGTATATGCCTGTGTTTCATTATAACCGGCGGCTACCAGATCTTCCAATACATCTTCCGTAAGCGCATCTACGAAATATGTAGTTACAGAAGAGTCTTCATTTTCAGCATCGGCTATCTGGATACGGGAATATACGTCATCTGCCATGGCATCATCATATTCTTCCTGTGAAATATAGCCTTGTTCTTTCATATTTCTAAGAACTTTTTCACGACGTTCTGCATTATCCTCCGGATGGGTAATCGGATTGTATTTGGAAGGGTTTTTGGTGATTCCTGCGATGACAGCACATTCCGATAAGGTTAAATCACTTACGGGTTTGTTAAAATAACGCAGGGATGCAGCCTGTACACCAAGAGTATTCTGACCGAGGTTAATGGTATTCATGTAGTTAATCAGAATATCACTTTTATCCATAACTTTTTCAAGCTCCAAAGCAAGGTATTGCTCCTGGATTTTTCGCTTGAGACGATCTGCGAAGGAATCTTCGCTGGTCCAGTCGGTAAAAACATTATTTTTCAAAAGCTGCTGTGTAATCGTACTGGCACCCTCCGAAAAATGAAACTTGTTCTGGATGCCGACAACAGCGGCACGTATAATACCTTTGATATCAATACCGTTATGGTCATAGAAACGTTCATCTTCAATGGCAACAAAAGCATTTGCCAGATTCTCCGGTACCATATCCATACTGACCGGAATACGGTTGGAATCGGTGGAAACCAGTTTCTCAATCTGATTTCCTTCTATATCATATACAAAAGTTGAGAAGCCGGATGGTGTAACATCAATATTACCGATGTCCGGTGCGGTATCAATGATACCTTTAAATACACCGATTCCTGCGCTGGCACCAATTACGGCAACCGAAATAAAGAAAATAAGAAATACCTGTATAAAAGTAAAGCCTATCTTCTTGCCAAACTTCACAGATTTAGAATGGAGTGCCTTTTGTTTTTCACGGACACCCTTTTTTCCATAATTCATAAATACTGCCTCCTAAAGCTGCGTATCATGCAGTCATTGAATTCTTTTTTACACTTTATCAAATCATTATACCAAAAGATATCTTTTAAAGAAAGGATTTTTCTTCCATATTAAGAATTGTTCACAATTCTATACACTTTTATTCTTTCTTGTGCTAATATAAAGACTGGGCAGAGCCTTGGAGGAAAGAACCGGACAAAGAACAGGAAGCAGGATTATGCAATTGGAAAGTAAAAAGGAACCATACAAAATAATCGAGCAGGGTGGCATGGGAGAAATTGAAGAGAAAAAATCCCGCTTTATTGCCAATGTCAGTCCGGTCCATACCGAAGAAGAGGCACTTGCTTTTGTGGAAGCCATGAAAAAGAAATATTGGGATGCCAGGCATAATTGTTATGCTTACGTTCTGGGAGAAAAGGCACAGCTTATGCGCTTTTCCGATGACGGAGAACCCTCCGGTACAGCTGGAAAGCCGATTCTGGAAGTGATGCTCGGCCTGGAGGTACGCAATGTTGCAGTGGTTGTTACCCGGTACTTTGGCGGTACTCTGCTTGGTACAGGAGGGTTGGTAAGAGCCTATACGCAGGCAGCACAGGCGGGCATGGAGGCATCGGTTATCCGTACCATGCGTTACGGGGTGCTTCTGCAGATTACGACGGATTATAATGGTATCGGCAGGATACAATATTTATTGGGACAGCGGAAGATTTCGATTGAGCAACCGGAATATACGGATGTGGTTTCCCTGAAGATAAAGCTGCCTGTGGAGGAGGAAGAGGCAGTCCGCAAGGAAATAACAGAAGCTACGGCTGGAAAAGCAAAGATAGAAAAGATAGAGAATCTGTATTACATGGAATAGACAGGCAATGGGAGGATCATTATGGATGAAATTTTGGAATTGTTAAATACAGGACAGTATACGAAACTTCGCCAGATCATCGTAGATTATAACGTAGCGGATATTGCGGCATTTATGGAAGAAATGGAGAAAGAAGAGCTTCTGAAGCTTTTCCGTATCCTGCCCAAAAATATGGCGGCGGATGTTTTTTCCTATCTGGAACTGGAAACAGAGCAGTATATTATTACTTCCCTGTCTGACCGGGATGCAGCAAATATTATCAATAATCTGATGGCGGATGATGCCACAGACTTATTGGAGGAAATGCCCGCCAATGTGGTAAAAAGGCTGCTTGCGAATGCCAGTCCGGAGACAAGACGTGATATTAACCACCTGCTCCGCTATCCGGAGGATTCTGCCGGAAGCATTATGACAGTGGAATATGTAGATTTAAAAGAAACACTGACGGTAGAAGAGGCCATTGCCCGGATTCGTAAAGTGGGAGTGGACAGCGAAACCATTAACGTATGTTATGTCTTAGACCAAAGAAGAACGCTGGTAGGTACGGTAGCATTGCGTTATCTGCTGCTTAGTCCGCCGGATGCGATTATTGGGGAGATTATGCACGAGAACATTATTTCCCTGCATACGCTGATGGATCAGGAAGAAGTTGCCAGACAGTTTAAAAAATACGACTTTACTTCCATGCCGGTTGTTGACAATGAAGACCGTCTTGTCGGTATCATTACCATCGATGACGTTGTGGATATTCTGGAAGAAGAGGTAACGGAAGATATTGAGAAGATGGCAGCGATTATGCCATCGGATAAGCCATATATGAAAACATCGGTTATTGATGCATGGAAGAAACGTATTCCATGGTTGCTATTGTTGATGATATCGGCAACCTTCACCGGAAGTATTATTGCCTCCTTTGAAAATGCATTGAGCCGTTATGTGGTGTTGACAGCATTTATTCCTATGTTAATGGATACCGGTGGTAATGCCGGTGGACAGTCCAGTGCGATTATCATTCGTGGACTTTCTCTGGATGAAATTTCTTTTCGGGACTGGCCGGTGGTTGTCTGGAAGGAAATCCGGACAGCAGTGCTGTGTGGCCTGACACTGGCGATGTGCAGTTTTGCAAAAATCCTATTGGTAGAGAGAGTCAGCGTAACGGTGGCACTGGTCGTCTGCACGACTTTGTTCCTTGCGGTTATCGTAGCGAAAATCGTAGGTTCTACGCTTCCGATGGTTGCCAAGAAAATAGGAATGGACCCGGCCGTTATGGCGAGTCCATTCATTACCACGATTGTGGATGCTATTTCGCTTTTAATTTACTTCCGTATTGCAACGCTGGCATTAGGAATATAATTTTATTTTGCTTTTGCTGCAGCGGAGATGGCGGCACGTTTCCGCAAAGTAGGGTCCAGAATCTTTTTACGGATACGAAGATTTGTCGGAGTAACCTCCAAAAGTTCATCCGTATCAATAAATTCCAATGCCTGTTCTAAGCTTAATACCTTAGGTGGTGTAAGTCGAAGTGCTTCATCTGCGCTGGAGGAACGGGTATTGGTAAGCTGTTTTTTCTTGCAGACATTCAGTTCAATATCTTCTCCACGACCGTTCTGTCCGACAATCATACCAGAATATACTTTTGTACCCGGCCCGATGAAGAGTGTGCCGCGTTCCTGGGCATTATAGAGTCCATAGGTAATAGCTTCTCCGGCTTCAAAAGCAATTAAAGAACCTTGTTTCCGGTACTGGATATCACCCTTGTATGGACCGTAACCGTCAAAAATACTGTTCATGATACCATTCCCTTTGGTATCGGTCATAAATTCGTTCCGATAGCCGATAAGCCCCCTGGATGGAATTGAGAATTCCAGACGGGTATAGCCTCCGGAAGCCTGCCCCATATTTTTCAGCTCGCCTTTTCGCTGGCTTAATTTTTCAATAACCGTACCGGCAAATTCTTCCGGCACATCCACATAGGTAAGTTCCATCGGCTCCGTTTTCTTGCCGTTTTCATCGGTTTTGTATAATACTTCGGCTTTGCTGACAGCAAATTCATAGCCTTCCCTGCGCATATTTTCAATTAAGACGGAAAGATGCAGCTCGCCGCGCCCCGATACCTTGAATGCCTCTGTGGTTTCGGTTTCTTCCACACGCAGGGATACATCCGTATTCAGTTCGCGGAATAAGCGGTCACGTAGATGCCGGCTGGTTACATATTTACCTTCCTGTCCGGCAAGCGGCGAATCATTGACAATAAAGTGCATGGCAATGGTAGGCTCCGAAATCTTTTGGAAAGGAATCGGATTAGGTGCCTCCACAGAGCAGAGCGTATCACCGATATGAATATCGGCAATACCGGAAATTGCTACGATAGAACCAATGCCGGCCTCTTTGACTTCGACTTTATTTAAACCGTCGTACTCATATAATTTGCTGACCTTTACTTTTTTCATTTTATCCGGTTCGTGATGATTGACAATGACAACCTCCTGATTGACTTTGATGGTGCCATTGTCTACTTTGCCGACACCGATACGGCCGACATATTCATTATAATCAATGGTACTGATAAGTACCTGTGTACCTGCTTCCGGGTCACCAGTAGGAGCAGGAATGTGCTCTAAAATGGTATCGAACAGAGGAGTCATATCTTTGCCTTTTACGGTAAGTTGTGTGGTAGCGGTACCGGCTTTGGCAGAGGCATAGACGAATGGACAGTCTAACTGTTCGTCATTGGCATCCAAATCCATAAACAATTCCAGCACATCGTCTACGACTTGAATCGGTCTTGCTTCCGGACGGTCACACTTGTTGATACATACGATAACGGACAAATCCAGTTCCAGTGCTTTTTTCAGAACGAATTTGGTTTGTGGCATCGGTCCTTCAAAGGCATCAACTACCAGGATAACACCATCGACCATTTTTAAGACACGTTCCACTTCACCACCGAAATCAGCATGTCCGGGAGTATCAATAATATTGATTTTTACACCTTTATACATAACAGCGGTATTCTTGGACAAAATGGTGATACCACGTTCCTTTTCGATATCGTTGGAGTCCATGACACGTTCCGCTACTTCCTGATTTTCACGAAATACACCGCTTTGCTTTAACAGCTCGTCTACCAGGGTTGTTTTTCCATGATCTACATGGGCAATAATCGCAATGTTTCTGACATCTTCTCTTGTCTGCTTCATATAATCTGTTACACCAAACCTTTCAAAATGGAAACTTGTTTTTCAAACGCACTAAGTATAGCACCACAAAGAAGATGTTGCAAGTATCTGTGCCACGCGACCGTTAACAGTTCTAATTCGGAAAACATGACATATATTGGTAATACAATAAGCGTGCAGCAGAAGGAAAACACCTGCTGAAACGTAAAAAATTCTTAAAGAGTAAGTTTCTTTAAATAAGAAGGGAGAACAAAACATGACAGATAAGGTAATTGAAAACAACCAGGTGACTATAATGGGTGAGGTGGTCAGTAATTTTGAATATAGTCACGAAATTTTCGGAGAAGGCTTCTATATGGTAGACATCAGCGTGGAACGTCTGAGCGATTCTACGGATATCATCCCTGTTATGGTGTCGGAAAGGTTGTTGGATGTCAACGAAGATTACAAGGGAATGAAAATCAGTATTACGGGACAGTTTCGTTCCTACAACAGACATGAGGAAAAGAAGAATCGCTTAGTTCTTTCCGTATTTGCGAGAGAAATCGAATTTGTGGATGAGATTGAAGAAAGTGTAAAAACCAATCAGATTTTTCTGGATGGTTATATTTGCAAAGCACCGATTTACCGTAAAACACCGCTTGGCAGAGAAATTGCGGATTTGCTTTTAGCAGTCAACAGACCTTATGGAAAATCGGATTACATACCATGCATCTGCTGGGGGAGAAATGCCAGATTTGCCAGTACTTTTGAAGTCGGAAGCAGGTGTGCAATCTGGGGAAGAATCCAGAGCAGGGAATACATGAAAAAGATTGCAGAAGACCAGCTGGAACGCAGAACTGCCTATGAAGTATCCGTTAGCAAGCTGGAAATCGTAGAAGAGGAAGCAAACTAAAAAGTTGCGTTTCGCCGGTATATGTGCTATGATAAGCATCAGATTTCAAAATGCTGAAATATGAGGTGCAAAATGGAAAAAGGCATGATTTATATCTATAGCGGAGAAGGACATGGAAAATCTCCTGCAGCACTCGGTAGAGCGGTACAGACTGCCTGTAGAGGAAAGAATGTGGTCATTATCCAGTTTTTAAAAGGAAAAGGTCTGGAAGAGTCGGAATTTGTGAAACGACTGGAACCTGAGATTAAAATATTCCGGTTTGAAAAGTCGGATGAAGATTTTATCAGTCTTTCGGAAGATCGCAAGATGGAAGAAATCTGTAACATTAGGAATGGATTGAATTTTGCCAAGAAGGTTATGAACACCGGTGAGTGTAGTCTGCTGATTCTGGACGAAGTGCTCGGACTCATAGACAATGATATTATTTCGGTAGAGGAACTGAAAAATCTGATGGCATGTAAACCCGATGATATGGATATCATTATGACAGGTATCACACTGAATGATGAAGTCTGTATGATAGCCGATGAAGTAAATAAAGTAGAAACCATGCGTTTTAAGAAATGGTAAAAGAAAAAGTAAAAGAAATAGCACTATGCGTTGACAGATAAAAACCATAGTGCTATGATTAGTTAATAAATTAAGTTGATAGAGGTTGCGTTTTTTATGAGTACGAATGTGGATGCGGCAGGCGCAGAAGAAACGTTCCGAAAGGAAAAAACGCCGAAAGAAAGAATAACCTGTTTGTTTTTTCTTGGGCATGCAGTTAAGAGCTGTATGACTGTCATCGAATCAGATGGGGCGCTATCTAAAGAATGAGAAAGGTAAAGCTGGCCCTGTATTTATGGTCAGTTTTTTTTATGTATTGGAAAAGTGCTCAGAACGAAACAGATTAGGAGGAAAAAAGTATGGCAATTTTTGAAGGCGCAGGTGTAGCCATTGTAACACCATTTCATCAGGACGGAAGAGTGAATTATGAGAAATTCGCTCAGTTGGTGGAAGAACAGATTGCGAATGGAACCGATGCGATTATCGTATGCGGTACAACAGGGGAGGCATCAACGCTGACACATGAGGAACATTTGTCTGTTATCAAATTCTGTGTGGAAACCGTAAAAGGAAGAATTCCGGTTATTGCAGGAACCGGCTCTAACTGCACAGAAACAGCAGTTTACCTTTCCACTGAAGCAGAAAAATATGGGGTTGACGGTTTGCTGTTAGTAACACCTTATTACAACAAAGCAACCCAGAACGGTTTATACAATCATTTCAAAAAAGTGGCTGACAGCGTAAAACTTCCTATTATTCTTTATAATGTACCCGGAAGAACGGGCTGTAACATTTTGCCGCAGACAGCCGTCAGACTTTGCTCGGATGTTTCTAATATTGTAGCGATTAAAGAAGCAAGTGGAAATATATCTCAGGTAGCGAAACTGGCAGCTCTTGCACAGGGGAAAATTGATATTTATTCCGGAAATGATGACCAGATTGTGCCAATTCTTTCTCTCGGTGGTAAAGGTGTTATTTCGGTACTTTCCAACGTGGCACCAAGACAGACCCATGAGATTTGTGCAAAATTCTTTGCAGGCGATGTAGAAGGCAGCTGCAAAGAGCAGCTTCGTGCCTTGGAGCTTTGCGATGCATTGTTCTGTGAAGTGAATCCGATTCCGGTTAAAGCAGCTTTGAATTTAATGGGCAAAGAAGCAGGTCCTATGAGAATGCCGCTTAGCGAGATGGAGGATGCCAATGTGGAAAAACTCCGTACCGCTATGAAAAATTATGGTATTTTATAATGGAGGGAAAAATGGTAAAAGTAATTATGCATGGATGCAACGGTAAAATGGGACAGATGATTACCGGATTGATTGCACCCGATGAAGAAATAGAGATTGTTGCAGGTATCGATGCTTTCGATGACGGACATAACAGCTATCCGGTTTTTTCAAGTATTGATAAATGTGATGTGGAAGCAGATGCTGTTATTGATTTCAGTGTGGCAGCGGCAGCAGACGGATTGTTGGATTATTGTGTCGAGAAGAAGGTACCTTGTGTACTTTGTACAACAGGCCTTTCCGGAGAGCAGCTTGCTAAGGTACAGGAAGCTTCAAAGAAAGTGGCAATTCTCAAATCTGCCAATATGTCGCTTGGTATCAATATGCTTCTGAAATTGTTGAAAGAGGCGACTGCAACACTGGCACCGGCAGGCTTTGATATCGAAATTGTAGAGAAACACCATAATCAGAAAGTAGATGCTCCAAGTGGTACGGCACTGGCATTGGCAGACTCTATCAATGAAGAATTGAACAACGAATACGAGTATGTTTATGACAGAAGTAAAGTCAGAGAGAAGAGAACCCAGAAAGAAATCGGTATCAGTGCTGTCAGAGGCGGTACGATTGTGGGAGACCATGATGTCATTTTTGCCGGAGCGGATGAAGTGATTACTTTTTCCCATAGAGCTTATTCCAAAGCGGTATTTGGCAAGGGAGCCATTCAGGCAGCAAAATTTTTAGCCGGTAAACCGGCAGGTATGTACGATATGAGTGATGTTATCGGGTAGAAAGGACTGGCATGGACGCATTAGAATTAAAGTATTTAAAGAGTCTGGCGAAGCAATATCCGACCATTGCTGCGGCTTCTACGGAAATTATTAACTTACAGGCGATATTGAATCTTCCGAAAGGAACGGAACATTTCCTGACGGATATTCACGGAGAATACGAGCAGTTCAATCATGTTTTAAAGAACGGTTCCGGTTCTGTTAGACGGAAAATTGATGAAGAATTCGGAAATACGTTGAGCAATAAGGATAAAAAAAGTCTGGCAACGTTAATCTATTATCCGGAAGAAAAGTTAGATCTTGTATTGCAGGAAGAGGATGAGAGCAATATCGAGGACTGGTATAAAATTACGCTGCACAGGCTGGTACAGATTACAAAGCGGGTATCTTCCAAGTATACCCGCTCTAAAGTAAGAAAAGCGTTGCCGCCCGATTTCTCTTATATTATTGAAGAGTTAATAACGGAAAAAGCAGAGATACAGGATAAGGAAGCTTACTATAACGAAATCATCCATACGATTATCCGGATTGGAAGAGCACCGGAATTCATTACGGCATTGAGTAATCTGATACAGAGGCTTGTTATTGATCATCTGCACATCGTAGGAGATATTTATGACAGAGGACCGGGACCGCATGTTATCATTGATACGCTGCGACAGTATCATTCGGTTGATGTACAGTGGGGAAACCATGATATTGTCTGGATGGGAGCCGCGAGTGGCCATCTTGCCTGTATTGCGAATGTAATCCGAATGGCAGCCCGATATGGGAATCTGGATACGTTGGAAGAAGGCTATGGTATTAACCTGATTCCACTTGCCACTTTTGCGATGGATGTTTATAAGGATGTTAACTGTGATGTATTCGCAATCAAGTATAATACGGATTATGATACCAAGGATTTAAGTCTGGATATGAAGATGCATAAAGCCATTGCGATTATCCAGTTTAAGCTGGAAGGACAGCTTATTATGCGTCGTCCGGAGTTTGAGATGCAAAACAGAATGCTGTTAGAGCATATCAATTATGAGAAAAAGACAATTACCATTGACGGCAAAGAATATCATATGAAGGATGCGGACTTTCCAACGGTAAACAAAGAACGTCCTTATGAATTGACGAAGGAAGAAGAACAGTTGATGGAACGTCTGCGCCAGGCTTTTGTTAAATGTGAGAAACTGCAAAAGCATGTCCGTTTCCTTTTCTCCAAAGGAAGCCTGTACAAAGTGTACAATTCCAATCTGCTTTATCATGGCTGTGTGCCGATGGATGATGAAGGAAACTTTAATAAAGTCAATATTTATGGCACAGAGTATAGCGGTAAAGAATTGTATGATGTGTTAGAGCATTATGCGCGAAAAGGATATTATGCTCATAACAATTTACAGGAGCAGTTAAAGGGGCAGGATATTCTCTGGTATATCTGGGCAGGACCGAATTCACCGGTATTTGGCAAAGACAAAATGGCGACCTTTGAACGTTACTTTGTGGAGGAAAAGGAAACCCATGTAGAAACCAAGAACGGCTATTACAGACTGTTAGATAACGAAACGGTTATCAATAAAATTCTGAAAGAATTCGGACTTAACGAGGAAAAGTCTCATATTGTGAACGGTCATGTGCCTGTGGAACTGAAAAAAGGGGAATCTCCGATTAAGTGCGGTGGTAAGCTCTTAATCATTGATGGAGGATTTTCCAGAGCTTATCAGGACAAGACCGGAATAGCAGGCTATACACTGGTAGCGAATTCCTATGGCATGCGTCTGGTAGCTCATGAGCCATTTGAGTCAACTGAATCGGCCATTATCAATGAGTCGGATATTTTTTCGGATTCTATTATCTTAGAAACCAGTACGACCAGACAGAAAATTGCAGATACGGATATCGGTGCGGAACTTCGTGAAAGTATTCACCAATTGGAAGAACTTCTGCAGGCATACCGGGATGGTACGATTATTGAAAAAGGTGTATAAAAAAAGGTGTCGTGCGACACCTTTTTTGATTACCGGAATTTCCGGTAATAATAGAAAAACTAACGGGTTTTGGAAGCAGTTGTCTTCGTTGAAGTTGTGTGAAGGGAAGTATTGTTGGTTGTGGTATTATTGTTGTCTGTTCCGGTTACATCATCTACAACGTTATTCACACCGTCTGCCACGTCATCTACGGCATTACCGATTGCATTACCGGCATCGTCTACCATATCACCTACGGTATTACCTGCATCACCTATGACATCACCGGCATTGTCGGTTTCGCCTGCAGTTGCAGAGTTTACATTGTCGTTTATACCGTTGTCTGTATCGTTTACAGTGGCATTGTTGGTGCCGTTTGTTGTGTTGCCGGCATTGTTTGCTTCTGTACCGGTTGTAGTATTTGTAGTGCCTGTGTTATTTGTACCTGCATTGTTTGTCCCTGTGTCGGTCGTAGTATTTGTAGTGCCTGTATTATTGGTGCCTGTATTATTAGAAGCACTGCCATTATTTCCGGTTCCACAGGCGGTCATCATGGACATTGCCAGTACCATGAGAGCAGTAAATAACAACGTTTTAAATTTTTTCATGCTTACACTCCTTTACTATATAATGAAACAGGAATTGAGAAACTTCCTGTTCTTATGTTATTATGTCAGATAGAGATTAAAATATTCGTAGAGTAAATAAGAGAAATATTGAAAATAACGGAGGGAAAAAATGGAATTTCGGCCATGCATCGATATTCATAACGGAAGTGTAAAACAGATTGTAGGAAGCAGTCTGCGAGATGTGGGCAATCAGGCAGTGGAAAATTTTGTTGCCACACAGGATGCTGCTTTTTTTGCCAAATTATATAAAAATTATCAAATCAGAAATGGACATATTATTTTATTAAATCATATGGACAGTGAATACTTTCAGAAAACAAAAGAACAGGCTATGAATGCACTTACGGCATATCCGGGAGGTTTACAGATAGGTGGGGGTATTACGCCGGAGAATGCGGCAGAATACCTGAATGCCGGGGCTTCCCATGTCATTGTGACTTCCTATGTCTTTAAAAACGGATGCATTGATTATGAAAATCTGCATAAGCTTGTAAGAGAAACCGGAAAAGAAAAATTGGTTCTGGATTTAAGCTGCCGTATGAAAGACGGATGTTATTATATTGTAACCGACAGGTGGCAGAAATATACGGATGTAGAATTGAATGAAAAAACAATGGATGAACTTTCTTCTTATTGTGATGAATTTTTAATTCATGCGGTAGATGTGGAGGGAAAAGCAAGTGGAATAGAAACGAAGCTTGTAGAAATGCTGGGGGGATGGAATAAGATACCGGTTACCTATGCGGGCGGTATACATAATTATGAGGATCTTCGTCTGCTCAAGGAACTGGGACACAACCAGATTCATGCAACCATTGGAAGTGCACTGGATTTGTTTGGCGGCACGATGAAGTTTGAAGAAGTACTTTCCTATATCAGACAATAAAAAAAGAACCTGTCAAAAGACAGATTCTTCTTCTAATCCGTTATAACAATATTGCAAATTCTAAATAAAATTCATCATTTATATTTAAGAAAAGGCACATCGTGATACTGATTAAGTGGTTATAAAAATTATAACTTTGTTACGTTTACGGCCTGAGGTCCTTTTTCGCCATTTACTACTTCGTACTCAACAGCAGCACCTTCTTCAAGGGATTTAAAGCCTTCCATGTTAAGTCCTGAGTAATGAACGAAAACATCGTTACCCTGCTCATCAGAGATGAAACCGTAACCTTTTTGGTTGTTAAACCATTTTACTGTACCTTTGTTCATCGTAGATACCTCCAAAAATATTAAAAAATCTATATGTCTTGCGACATCCATAGAATAGCACATGTATTTCCAAAAGTAAAGCATTCTTTTATTTTCTTTTGGCAATATTTGCCTGATAAAAAATCTTATGATATAATCAACAGAACAGATAGTATAGTTTACAGGATAGGAGGGATACGGACAGAGCATGGAAGGCGATACCAGAAGAAAGAAAATTATGGAAATTCTGCAGCAGAAAAGCCAGCCGGTATCGGGAACAGAGCTTGCAGGCATGATGGGTGTCAGCAGACAGATTATTGTTCAGGACATAGCACTTCTTCGTACCTCATATAAGAACATCCTTTCCACCAACAAGGGGTATCTGCTCTATGAGAGCGTATCCAGACCTCAATACTGCAGAAGGTCTTTCAAAGTAAAACACGGAAATGAGGAAATCCGGCAGGAACTGAATCTGATTGTGGATGCAGGTGCCAGAGTACTTGATGTAGTTGTGGAACACAATATTTATGGACAAATAATGGTGGACCTGATTATAAATAACCGTACCGATGTAGATGCTTTTGTGCGTCAGGTGGAAGAAAATAAAACGAAGCCATTAAATGAACTGACGGATGGGGTACATTTTCATACCATAGAAGCAGAGCGGGAAGAAATTTTGGATGAAGTTGAAAAACGCTTGAAAGAGGCAGGGTTTCTGCTATAAGTAATGGAGGTAACTTTGGGTGAGTGAATCAGAAAACAAAAAGCGGAAAAGAAAAGTTAACTACACTCTGATGCTCTTTGTAGATTCCAAAGAAGGGCGAATCAGGCAGATGGGGATTGGACCGAGAGCAGTAGAATCGCTGGCTGTTCTGATGTTATTTGCAGTGGTGATTCTGGGAAGCGGTTTCTATTTCAGTCAGAAGAAAGTGCAGGAACTGGAAAAGGAAAGTGCAAAGCAGGCGGAAACGATTACGAAGTTGGAGGAAGAAAATCAGGATTTAGTTGATTTAAGAGAGGAACTGACTGATAAGGTTACGATACTAAGTGACACGATTAATCAAAAGGTGGAAGAAGAGGAAGCACTTGCGCAGGCTGAGGCAGAGGCTCATATGCCTATCGGCTTTCCACTTTCGTCTTCGGCAGCGGTCTCAGAAGAAGAAAATGAGGACAAAATGGTTGTTTTTACCGGTTCTGAGGGAAACAGTGTTATTGCTTCTGCAGCCGGAACAGTTGTTTCCATTACGACAGACAGTATCTATGACCGTTGTATAAAAATCGACCATGGAAATGGCTATGTCAGCATTTACCGGAATAACGGAACAGAGATGGTTAAGGAAGGCGATGAAGTTGTAAGAGGTGCAATTCTCTTTGTGATTGGAGAAGAGAATACAGAGTTAGGATACCAGATACAATATGAAGAAAAGAATATTGATCCAATGGAATTCATTGATATTGACGGTTAAAAGAAAGTGGAACGACCTGGTTATTTTCCAAGTCGTTCCATTACTAATTCGTAACCATCATTTCCATAATTTAAAGAGCGGTTGACACGGGAGATGGTGGCGGTTGAGGCTCCGGTCTTCTCTGCAATTTCCAGATAGGTCTTGTGGTTCTTCAGCATAGAAGCAACTTCAAAGCGTTGGGAAAGCGATAACAGTTCATTGACGGTACACAGATCTTCAAAGAAACTGTAACATTCCTCCTTATCTTTTAAACATAGAATGGCATCAAATAAATGATCAACAGCCTCTGTTTTTAATTTTTTGTTCATAACAATCATCACCCCTTTTCTGCTTTTTTCCTTGCTTTATATTACTTTCACACGTTAATACGTTACTATCCCTATGTAAGATTAAATATAGCATATACTTCTTTTAAAGTAAAGTCAGGCAGAAATGAAAATTTAAAAAATTAGGATTATATGGTACTTGTCATGTAGTAATAAAAACTATATAATATATTATACGATTTATCAGAACAAAAATCTCCAGAAACACGAGAGGAGCAACGATAAAAATGACAATTAAAACAGAAGATTTAATAAACAGTATTATGGAAAGTCTGGACAGAATAGCTTATATTAAGGCAGAGGATATTCCAAATATTGATTTATATATGGACCAGGTCACTACTTTTATGGAAACACGCCTGAAGAGTACAACCAGGAATCCACAAGAGGATAAAATTTTGACGAAAACCATGATAAATAATTATGCCAAAAATGATTTGCTGCCTCCGCCGGTTAAGAAAAAATATACGAAGGATCATGTAATGCTGCTTATCTTTATCTATTATTATAAGGGAATTTTATCCATTAGTGATATACAGACTTTATTGCAGCCTATTTCGGAAAATTTCTTTGATTCGGATAAGGATTTTAATCTGGAAAAGATTTATGAAACGGTTTTTGGGTTGGAGCAGGAACAGACCGAGAAGCTGAAAAAGGATGTAGAAGAGAAATTTCATGTTTCTGAGAAAACTTTTTTAGATGCGCCGGAAGAGAACAGAGAGTTTTTACAGATATTTTCTTTTATTTGTATGTTGAGTTTTGATGCTTATGTCAAAAGACTTCTGGTTGAAAAAATAATTGATGGTATGCAGGATACCAAAGGTCAGAAAGGGCAGCATAAAAACAGCAAAAGTGAAAAATGATGATATGAGCGTTTTTTTATGTAGAAAAAAGGAGTACAAGGATAGAAAAACAGTAAGTTATGTGGTAGAATGACATTAAATGGGTATTGGGGAAGTAAATAAGGAAGATATATAAGGAGGAAGAAATGGCAGAACCAGTAAGGACAGTTTATGATTTGGCAAGCCGGGGATTTGACGTGGATACAGGGATTGCCATGTGTGCAGATGATGAGGAAATGTATCTGGAAGTTTTGGATGCAGCATTAGAAGAGGGAGAAGAGAAAATTCCCTTTATTCGAGAGTGTTATGAAAAGAAAGATTTTGACAGGTATTGCATAGAGGTACATGGTCTGAAGAATGCTGCAAGATCAATTGGTGCGCTACACTTGTCTGAGATTGCAAAGGAACAGGAGTTTGCGGTAAAAGAGAACAATCTTCATTTAGTAGACGAAGGTGTGGATACTCTTCTTGCAGAATACCAGGATATAGTGGATGCCTTACAGGAATTGATGGAGAATCAGTAAGAAGTAAGTTGACTTGAATACCGGTAAGAATGTAAAGAGCCCGAAGATGGGAAACCATCGACGGGCTTTTTTTTAGTATGCTGCTTCCTTTGCAAAGGTTGTATTTACCAGATCTTCATATGGAACGCGGTTTTCCAGTTCTCCGGCTTCTTCCAGAATGTTTTGCAGCAGGTCAAAGCTGTCTTTTTCAAATATCAAATCTGCTTTCCAGGTATTCTGGGAGGCATAACGATCTACAATGGTAGTAATGGTGTCAAGATCCGTTTCTTCAAACTGCGGTTGAATCACAGCAGCGATTTCCTCAGCCGAATGTGTCTGGACATAGTCCATACCTTCCTGCAACGCATTAGTAAATCCTTGAATGATATCCGGGTTTGCTTCCAGATAACTCTTCTTTGCAGAGAAAGCGGTATAAGGAACATAGCCGGAATCTTCGCCAAGAGAAGCAACAACATAACCATCGCCTTTGGCTTCCAGTGAAGTTGCATGTGGTTCAAATTCTACTCAAAAAAGTTGTTTCCTGCACCCTGTCGGAAATACTGTCCTGAGGTATGGGAAAAAATGTACAGCCGCATGGCTTATGGCTGACCGAATCAATTTCAATGGAGGACAGGATGCTTTTCCAGAAAGCCTTTTGTTGCAGGATGGGAAGGGCATGGTATTGTGCCTGCCAGCATGAAGCTGCTGGAACGGCAGAAGAAATCCCGGATGTGACATTCTGGCGAACCGTCTGCAACATAAACCCTTCCTCGGTGGGAGAGTTTAATTGGCTTTGCAATGTCTGATATCTTTCCTCATAAAAATGTTCTGTAATACGCCCTTTGAGATACAGATTGTTAAGACGGTCCAGCTCCTCATGGAGTCTGGCAGAAAACAGGCAGCCTTTTAAAGAACCGTCTGATACGATGGATTCCGAAGGGCAGAAAGGGGAAGCAGTACCGGGTTCCAACCGGAGCTTTTTTAACTTTTGGTAGAGAAATTCGGAAGGTCTGCTGCCATCCGGTAAGGTATTCGTTGTTTCCTGCTCCAATTGTTCCAGCAGATAAGTTTCCAGTTTTTTTTCAGACAGGCAGGCACTGTTGTGATAAGCGGTATATTTATTGCTGCATCGGTAGTATTTGGTAATACGGACCGAGCCGTCTTTTCGGCGATACTTTTTGACAAAACCGGACAAATTTTTGCCGCAGACCGGACAGGGTATCAGCGAGGAGAAAAGGTAGGGTTCTGTCTGATGATAAATCTCTTTGGTCTGGGAAACAGATTGCAACTTATGAAATTGCTCCGGCGTAATATAGGCTTCGCAGTAAGAGGGGATGCCGTAGAGACAGCCGGCGTAGGTTTCGGAAGAAAGAACCCGCTGTATTTGATAGGGGGTAGGTGCAAGGCTGCCATATTTGTTCTGGATATAGCGGATGGTTTCTTTTTTGGAGTAAGTAGCGAAGTAGTGGGAGAAAATATCTTCCACAATCGGACTTGTATCAGGGTTTTTTACAAGATGTTTGTTTTCATTTACCCGGTAACCGTAGGCAGGTTTGCCGCTTAAATATTCCTGTCTGCTCTTTTTGTATGCAAAAACAGAACGGATGCGTTCCGAATCCCGGTCACATTCGTTTTCATTGACCGAAAGCATGATATTGATGGCGAATCTGCCGTTTGAGGTACTGGTATCGTATTCCTCGAAAATAGTTTTCCAGTTGCAGTGATGGGCTTCCAGAATGGACTGGGTGTTGTGGTAATCCTTGATGTTGCGGAACCAGCGGTCTAATTTGGTTACCAGAATCAGGTCGATTTTGTCGGCTTTGACATCATTCAGAAGACGTAGTAAATCCTTACGGTTCTGAATTTTTTTGCGTGCAGTAATTCCTTCATCGGTATAGTAGTCTACAATGGTGTAATGGTGTGCGAGGGCATAGTCGGTGAGTGCCTGCCGTTGTGCTTCCAAGGATAAACCGTCTTTGACCTGCATTTCGGTACTTACTCTGTCATAAATGGCGCATCGAATCATAATAGCCTCATAATAAGTGGTGTTGATTCATTATATTCCCTCAAGGGAGAAAAATTTCTAAGAAAGAAAAGCGTATGTCATAGAAATATTGATTTTGGTATGCTATAGTTAGAAGCTGAAAAGGTGAAAGAAAGGTTTAGTGAAAAATATGCAGAAAGAAAAACTGATTTTTTTAGGAACAGGACATGCCATGACATTGGATTGCTTCAATACATGTTTTATATGGCAGAATGAAGAAGGAGAAAATATTCTGGTGGATACCGGAGGCGGTATTCAGATTTTAAAACAGCTTCGCAGTGCAGAGGTGGATTTTGGAAAGCTTCATCATGTGATTTTGTCCCATAAGCACAGTGACCATATTCTGGGACTGTTCTGGATAGTCAGAAACTGTCACAAATATATAACAGCAGGAAAATATGAAGGAAACCTTCATTTATATATGCACAAAGAACTGGAAGAAGTAGTGCGTACGATTCTTCCGGCAGTCTTGCCGAAAAAATTTACGGATTTATTTGATGAGAGAATTCTATTTCATGTGGTAGAAGATAAAGAGGAACGGGAAATTTTAAATTACAAGATCCGTTTTCTGGATATCCATGCCAAAAAGGATAGGCAGTTTGGATTTCGGACAACTTTAAGGAATGGCAAGAGTATGGTCTTTCTGGGGGATGAAACTTATGATGAGGCATTGAGAAAAGAGGTGGAAGGCTGCGACATTCTGATGCATGAAGCATTTTGTTTAGAGTCGGAAGCAGACCGTTTCAAGCCTTATGAGAAAAAACATTCCACTGCAAAAAATGCAGCTGTGATTGCGGAAGGGTTACAGGTAAAAAATCTGATTCTGTATCATAGTAGCGATAACGATATGGCGAACCGGAAAGAGGCATATGAGAAGGAAGCGAAAGAAGTTTTTACCGGGAATGTCTATGCACCGGTTGATTTGGATGTAATAGAGTTATAGACAGCTTAGAAGAAAGGAAAGAAAAATGGACTTTTCAAAATTGGACAAAAGTATTTCGGGCGTGGTAAAAGAACAACAGATTAAGTTAGGATACCGCAGGGAAAAGGTACGTTTATACTATCCACTTTCATCCTTAAACCGCCTGCTTGGAAAGACATGCTCCGTAGAACAGATGCAGGAATGCCTTCAGGAATATGCGGCATCGGTGGCAGACCAATACGGCACTGTTACCATTTCCCATGAAAAGGACCGATTCTGCATCATCATACCGGAACAGGGCAGCGAGTACATTCATGCAGATATGAAGGAAGATGAATTTCTGGTGGAATTTATTGATACCATTCGCCGACATGGATGTACGCTTAATGAGGTGCTTGCTGTGTTCCGAAAATATTCCGGGCATGTCCATGTGGAGAAAATGAAGAACAGCGAATTTGATTATCTTGTTTATTTTGAAGACGGAGAGCCGGAGGATTTTCTTTATTGCCTAGGCTTGGAAGGGGAGCATATTATTTATCACCGTTTTACCCCGGAGGATTATGAGGAATTCCTGCAATAGCAGGGAGGAGAAAACGTGTAGGGTGTTTCCGTATGGCTTCTGGGTGCAGGAAACATCAGAACTCTACCGTAAAATCACCCTGACCGCCGGAAAAAGCAGCTGCAGTGGAGCCGAAATCAATGCTCTGATCGATGGAAAGGTCAGTAGCAGGATCAATGCCGTTCTTTTTCAGAATGTATTCAAATACCATTTCCGGCATGCCACCAGCTCTGCCTCCCAAGACATTTTTACCGACTAACATATTCCAGTCAAAGTCTTCGATTGGTTCTCTTGCAACCAGAAAATTACCTGCCCGTTGTGTCAACTGGGCAAAGTTTACCGCGTAATCTGCGGAACCCCCATTGTAAGTATAAATTGTACTTTCACTTCCCATGAAACCGATATCTGCCTCATCGGTCAAAAGAGCAGTCATGGTTTTATCGGCACCAAAACCGGTTACCAAAGTCAAGTCGATTCCTTCTTTTGTAAAATACCCTTCTTCTATTGCGACATATAAAGGCGCATAAAAAATCGAATGGGCAACTTCGTTGAGCGTAACCGGTGTATTCTGTCCGGCGGCGGTATCCTCCGTTTTGCTGCCGCATCCTGACAGCAGGGAAATGACACATAAAGATGAGAGAAGTAATGCTATAAATTTCTTTTTCATAGACCTCCTGTTTCTGTAAAAACAGATTTCAAAAGAACACATTTAATTTATTATATAGCAACGGAAGAAAAAAGGTTCCTATAAAAAGGTCTTTTCCAAAACCGGTGGCTATGATATAACAGAATAGGTCGCTTATCAGAGTATTTCGACGGATTTTTGAAAAATGAGGGAGTTATTGTCATGTGGATGTGGTTGGTGCTTCTTTATGGAGTATTCAAAGGTTTGCGGGAAATAGTAAAAAAGAAGGCTTTAGAGAAGAACTCTACCATGGAGGTATTGTTTCTGTATACATTTATTGCGTTTCTGATGGTAGTGCCGGATGTTAAAAATGCGATGGGACTTGCGCCGAAATATTATTTTTATATTGCCATTAAGTCTTTTGTTATTTTTCTGGCATGGATATTCAGTTTCAAGGCAATCAAAAAAATGCCTATCAGCTTGTACGGGGTACTGGATTTGTCCCGTGTTCTCTTTGCTACTTTGCTGGGAGTCGTTGTCTTGCAGGAAGTATTAGGAATGTATCAGATGATTGGGTTGGCTTTGGTATCTCTCGGACTTCTGATGTTAAAATACAAACCAAAGGCACTGGCAAAGCAGCTTGCAGAAGGTGGGGAACAGGTGGAAGTGAAGCTTATTGTTATGGCATTTGCTTCCTGTATTTTAAATGCGGTTTCCGGGCTGATGGATAAATTGCTTATGAGGGATATCAACAGCTCCCAGCTTCAGTTCTGGTACATGCTATTTCTGGTGCTTATGTATCTGATTTTTATTCTGGTAACAAGGACCCCCATTCATGTGGGAAGTCTTTTGAAAAATTATTGGATATGGATTCTGAGCATCTTATTTGTGATTGCGGACAGGGCACTTTTCATCGCAAACGGGATGGAAGGCAGTCGGATTACGGTAATGACCTTAATTAAACAGTCCGGCTGCATCGTAACCATTCTTGCGGGAAGGTTTTTATTTCATGAAAAGAATACGGGCTATAAGTTTGTCTGCGCTGCGGTTATCATAGTCGGAATTGTGATGGGAGTTATGTAAGGGCATATGCCCTGTAAAATAGCTTGTGTGTGCTATCGGATTTATGGTATACTAAACGAGTATATTTCATTATGATTTGTAGTAATAAAGAGAATAAATAGCAAAGAAAGGTTGGGTGTGTCAATGGGCTTTTTTTCCAATCAGTTTTCCAACGTAATCGAGTGGAATGAAACGAAAGAAGGAGTTCTGTTTTATAAGTGGCAGAATCAGGAGATTAAGAAAGGTTCCAAATTAATTATCCGTCCGGGACAGGATGCGACTTTCCTATATAACGGTGCGGTAGAAGGCGTTTTTGAGCAGGAAGGAAGCTACGATATCGAATCCGATATTATTCCGTTTTTAACAACATTGAAAAGCTTCCGGTTTGGTTTTAATACACCGCTTCGTGCGGAAGTCCTTTTCATCAATACGAAAGAAATTCTGGTAAAGTGGGGAACGAAAAATGCAATCAATCTTCCGGCAGCAGGATTGCCGGGTGGCATGCCGATTCGTGCCTTTGGTACCTTTAACTGCAAAATTGTAGAGCACGATGTTGTGATTGAAAAGCTGGCAGGTATTCGTCAGACCTATACGGTAGATGATGTAAAAGAACGTATTGTGGCAAGCTTAGATCAGCTTCTGATGAGCTGGATCAGTAAAGAAGGAAGGGATATGTTTAACCTTCAGGCTGATGCAAGAAATATTGCCAAAGGTATTGAATCGGACCTGGATACGGATATGCGCAAGATTGGTATCGGCATAACTGACTTTACCATTGAGAGCTTCTCTTATCCGGAAGAAATCAAGAAAATGCAGGAGAAAGCAGCCGCACAGTCCATGGTCGGGGATATCAATAAGTATACACAGATTGCGGCAGCAGACGGCATGGGAAAAGGCAGTGCAGGTGGTGGTCTGGCATCGGATATGGTAAATCTCCAGATGGGCATGGCAATCGGACAGCAGATGGTAAACCAGATGAATGGCAACCAGAATCAGGCGAGCCAACCGGCACCGATGAATCAGCCAAATCAGGGGGCAGGAACCGGCGTGGCACCGAAATTCTGTCCAAACTGCGGTACGCCGACAAACGGAATGAAGTTCTGCGGCAACTGCGGAAACCAGTTATATTAAGTGAGCGATTTGCTACATAAAGGAAGTGTCTCACAAGAAGGAAATTATGTTACATGAGCATTTATGATACTTTAAACGAACAACAGAAGAAAGCGGTTTTTACGACTGGCGGACCGGTACTTGTTCTCGCAGGTGCCGGTTCCGGCAAAACAAGGGCACTGACACACCGTATTGCTTATCTGATGGAGGAAGAGGGAGTTGCGCCTTATAATATCATGGCGATTACTTTTACCAACAAGGCGGCGGGCGAAATGCGGGAACGTGTCAACCAGCTGATTGGCTTCGGTGCAGACCAGGTGTGGGTATCGACCTTCCATTCTACCTGTGTTCGTATTTTGCGCAGATATATAGACAGACTTGGGTTTGATAATAATTTTACCATCTATGACACAGACGACCAGAAGGGGATTATGAAGGAAGTCTGCAAGAAGCTCGAGATAGATATTAAGATGTTAAAAGAACGTACTATCATGGCGGCTGTTTCTTCTGCAAAGGATGAACTGATTTCTCCGATGGAATATGAAATGCAGAATATCGGAGATTATAACGGCAGCAGAATTGCCAAGGCCTATAAGGAATACCAGGCGGCACTTCGCAAAAATAATGCCCTTGATTTCGATGATTTGATTGTTAAAACGGTAGAATTGTTTAAGAATAATCCGGACGTATTGGAATCCTATCAGGACAGATTCCGATATATTATGGTAGACGAATATCAGGATACCAATACGGCACAGTTTGAATTAGTCAGACTTTTGGCAGCTAAATACCGGAACCTTTGTGTGGTCGGTGATGATGACCAGTCTATTTACAAATTCCGCGGTGCCAATATCCGGAATATTTTAGATTTTGAAAAAGTATACCCTGAGGCCTGCGTGATTAAATTAGAACAGAATTACCGTTCTACCCAGAACGTTCTGGATGCGGCAAATGCGGTAATTAAGAATAATGTGGGGCGTAAGGATAAAGCTCTCTGGACGGAGAAAAAAGACGGCAGCCTGATTCATTTCAAGCAGTTTGATACCGCTTTTGATGAAGCCGAATATATTGCCGATGATGTTCGGGGCAAAAACCGGGAAGCCATTGTCGAATATGGTAATTGTGCGGTTTTATACCGTACCAATGCTCAGGCACGTTTGTTGGAAGAACGTTTTATCATGAAGGGAATTCCCTATAACGTGGTAGGTGGCACTAACTTTTACTCCCGAAAAGAAATCAAGGATATTCTGGCCTATTTAAAAACCATCGATAACGGCAGGGATGATGTGGCAGTAAAGCGAATCATCAATGTACCCAAAAGAGGAATCGGCGCCACAACTATCGTGCGAGTGCAGGAGTATGCGGATAGCCGGAATATCAGCTTTTATGATGCCTTACGGGAAGCAGACCAGATTATGACGATTGGCAAAAGTGCTTCCAAACTCAAACCCTTTGTAACGATGATACAGGCTTTCCGGAGCAAACTGGAATTCTACAATCTGGAAGACCTGGTAAAAGATGTGTTGGAAACGACGGGCTATATCCGGGAACTGGAAGCCTCTAACGATGAGGATGCCGAAGACCGGATTGAAAATATCGATGAATTGATTAGCAAAGTGGTTTCTTACGATGAAAGCCATGAGGAAACCAATTTAAGTGAATTTTTGGAAGAAGTAGCGTTGGTGGCAGATATTGATAATGTGTCAGAGGACAACAACAAGGTATTGCTGATGACCTTACACAGTGCAAAAGGTCTGGAGTTCTCCCATGTATACCTTGCCGGACTCGAGGACGGTATTTTTCCAAGTTATATGACGATTACGGCAGATGACCCACTGGAAATCGAAGAAGAAAGACGACTGGCTTATGTGGGAATCACGAGAGCCAAAGACGATTTGACGATTACCTGTGCCAGACAGCGTATGCTTCGCGGCGAAACACAATACAATCCGGTCAGCCGTTTTGTGAAAGAGATTCCGCCGCTTCTGTTAGACCATAAGCTGCCGGAGCCGAAGCATAGAGATTTTGATGATTATGAAGATGACTCTTATGAACGCAGCTTTTTTAAGGCGAAGCCGTTTGGTATGGGCGGGGCAGCAGACAACGATTACCGCAGGAATATGACGGGAAGTTATCAGGGACTTGGACAGGCAACTGCGAACAAGGATACCGGTTATAGCAGAAATACAACGGGCACATATAAGCGACAGTTCGGGAAAGATGCCGATACGATTTTTGATAAGCCAAAGGCAGCAGTACCAAAGGTGTCTGTCAAACCGAAAGCAATTGTCAAACCGAAAAGGACAGCCTATGAAGACCAGCCCTATATTACAAGAACAACCACGCAGATGGCAGAGCAGAGTGCCAAAGCTGCCGGTGGCGGTTCTCTTGGTTATGAACAGGGCGACAGAGTCAGACATTTAAAATACGGTGAAGGAACGGTTATGAAAATCGAGCCGGGAGCAAGAGATTATCAGGTGACCGTTGTGTTTGACGAAGTCGGTCAGAAAATTATGTACGCGGGATTTGCCAAGCTACGGAAAGTCTGATCGGTACGATGCAGTTTTGGGTTTCAAAACAGATATTTGCAGATAGCTATTTTTTATAAAAATATTATAGTAAAATGTTTGAATAAGTGGTATATTATATAAATAGGGTACGAAAGAAAATCATATTCAAAAATGGGAAAGAGAGGTTTGGGTTATGTGCAGAACAGATATCAGAGAGATTAAAGATGAAGTTATAAATAAATTGGATGAAGTATTGGATAATACAAGAGTTAGCGCGATTCTTGGCATGAAGAAAGAAGAGGAGAAGAAGAAAAATACCATCTTATGGGTGTTTGCCATTATCGGTGCAATCGCAGCCGTAGCGGGAATCGCATATGCAGTTTATCGTTATCTGACACCGGATTATCTGGAAGATTTTGAAGACAACTTCGATGATGATTTTGATGATGATTTCTTCGAGGATGAAGAAGAGGGTGAATTGTCGGATGATTCTGCAGATGATGCAGAGTAGTAAGTCGGAAAAATAGCAGTGACATCTTAGGCAAATCGAAAATGAATGAGAAACGAAGCAGAGCAGAAGCGGGATGTACGAAGTGCATCCTGCTTTTTTTCACAAGGCAGAATCGGTAATACTGTCTGCGATTTCGGAAATAGACAGAATTCGTCTGCGTGAACGCTTTGGAATGGAGAGAATATGAAAAAAGGACAAGTGATTGAAGGAAAAGTAAGTCGTGTTGACTTTCCGAATAAAGGAATCGTAGAAACCGAAGAAGGTGTCTGCGTTGTAAAAAATGCACTGCCAGGACAGAAAGTAAAATGCTCTGTCAATAAGGTGCGAAAAGGAAAAGCCGAAGGAAGGCTGCTTGAAGTGACAGAAGCTTCTCCGTTGGAAATAGAGTGTCCCTGTCCGCATTTCGGCATCTGTGGCGGCTGTACTTATCTTTCCCTGCCTTACGAAGAACAACTGAAAATCAAAGAAGCACAGGTTAAGAAACTGTTGGATTCCGTACTTATCAAACAAGGAGACTATCTGTTTGAAGGCATTAAGGCGAGCCCGGTATGCTTCGGATATCGTAACAAGATGGAGTTTTCCTTTGGGGATGAAATCAAGGACGGACCACTGTCGCTCGGTATGCATAAACGCGGCAGCTTTTATGATGTGATATCCGTTACGGATTGTCAGATTGTGGACGAGGACTATCGAAAGATTCTGCGCTGTGTCCGGGAGTATTTTACCGCATTGCAGGAACAGGGTATTGATGTGAAATTTTATCACAGACTGCGTCATGTTGGCTATCTGCGCCATTTGTTAGTACGAAAAGCCGCAAAAACGGGAGAAATTCTGATTGCACTGATTACCACAACACAGTTGCCGGAGAAAGTTGCAGCGGGACAGTGTGCAGAAGCAGATAAAGAGCTGGAAACACAGATTTTAGATGGACTGAGACAGAAACTGCTGCAATTGCCTCTGGATGGAAAAATCGTAGGAATATTGCATACAAAAAACGATGCGGTTGCAGATGTGGTGCAGAGTGATGAAACTGATATTCTATACGGACAGGACTTTTTCTATGAAGAATTATTGGGCTTAAAATTTAAGATTTCCCAGTTCTCTTTCTTTCAGACAAACAGCCGCGGTGCGGAGGTATTGTACCAGACAGCAAGAGATTATATTTCCGGGTACATCCAGTCTGATGAGAAAGAAAAAGAGGGACAGACTTCGGATAAGGTTGTTTTCGATTTATACAGTGGAACCGGAACGATTGCTCAGTTGATGGCGCCGGTTGCCAAAAAGGTTATCGGAGTGGAAATCGTAGAAGAAGCAGTGGAAGCAGCCAGAAAAAATGCAGAACTGAACGGTTTACATAACTGCGAATTTGTTGCAGGTGATGTACTGAAGGTTCTGGATACGATAGAAGAAAAACCGGATATTATTATTCTGGACCCGCCACGAGACGGGATTCATCCGAAGGCACTGGACAAGATTATTCGTTATGGGGTAGACCATATCCTGTATATTTCCTGTAAGCCGACCAGCTTGGCAAGGGATATTGAGGTGTTCTTAGAGCGTGGGTATCAGGTAGAGAGGGCGGTGGCCGTTGACCAGTTCCCTTGGACGGCGAATATTGAAACGGTTGTCCTTTTGTCCAAACTAAAATCCAGTAAGAAGATAGAAGTAGATTTAGATATATCTGAACTTGATTTGACAAAAGCAGAAGCAAAAGCCACATATGAAGAAATTAGGCAGTATATAATTGATAAGTATGGTCTTAAAGTAAATAATCTCTATATAGCACAAGTAAAAAGGGAATATGGATTAATAGAAAGAATCAATTATAATATTGGTTCTGGAAAAAATCATGTTCCACAAGTGACACCCGAAAAGCGTGAAGCGATTATAGATGCACTAAAATATTTCCAGATGATAGAATAACAAATTAGCAGGGCGATTGCCCTGCTATCGTAAGCGTCAAATCGCTCGCCTTGGATAATTAGCATGATGTCATTAAAAATTGGTTAAGAAGTCGTGAAACGTTGGAATTTTTAGGCTTGTGGGAAAGATTACATAATCCAGATTTTAAACAGGTCGAATTCGACCTGTTTAGAAGTCAAGCAGGATTGAATGCATTTACGATGTCGCCTCAAAAATGGATAGAGGGTGTTGGCGCAATCGGTATGATATCAAAAGCAGGAAGATATGGGGCATATTTTGCGCGGAAATGAGTCGGGTGCGGAAAAATAGGATTCGATTTGTTTTACGTTGGATAATCAAGACTGAAACTAAAGGTAACCGACAGTTGACAATCCTCCATAATCTGCTATACTATTGTAAACTTTAAAAACAACATGGTTAACAATAGAGAAAACGGAGGAAAACATGAACGCATTAAATTTGGCACAGGAAATTATTGAGGGTAGAAGAATTACGCGAGAGGATGACTTGTCTTTTTTTCTAACCTGTGATTTGAAGGAATTATGTGAGGGTGCTGACCGTATCCGGGCATATTTTATCGGAGATAAGGTAGACCTTTGCTCTATCATCAACGGGCGCAGCGGGCGATGCCCGGAGGACTGCAAATATTGTGCGCAGTCCGCACATCATCATACGGATTGTGAGGTTTATGACTTCCTGCCGGAAGAAAAAATCGTGGAAGCTTGTAAGATGAATGAGAGTGAAGGGGTAGACCGTTTTTCCATCGTGACATCTGGCCGGGCGCTGACTGGCGAAGAATTTGACAAAGCGATTCACGCATTTGAAACAATGCATCAGGAATGTAAGATTGATTTGTGTGCTTCTATGGGCTTTCTGGATGAAGAGCAGCTTCATCGTCTGCACGAGGCTGGTGTGACAAGCTATCACCATAATATTGAGACTTCAAAACGAAACTTCCCTAATATCTGTACTACCCATACTTATGATCAGAAGATAGAAACTCTGAAAAAAGTTAAGGCAGAGGGTATGTGTGCCTGCTCCGGCGGCATTATCGGAATGGGCGAGACCTGGGAAGACCGTCTGGATATGGCAGTCAGCTTAGCGGAGCTTGGAATTGACTCCATTCCGTTAAATGCCCTGATGCCCATCAAAGGAACGCCATTGGAAAACCTTCCGCGGCTGACAGAGGATGAGATATTAAGAACCATTGCCTTTTTCCGTTATATCAATCCTTTGGCAAACATCCGTCTGGCAGCAGGTCGGGCACTTTTGACAAACGATGGCGAAATTGCATTCCAGTCCGGCGCATCGGCTTCCATTACAGGCAATATGCTGACGACTGCCGCTTGTGCGACGATTCGCAGTGACCGGGAGATGCTGCAAAGGCTGCATCGGGATGTAATACCGGATTATTGGAAAGAGGAGTTAAACAAATAACAGGTGGATAACACCACTTTCAACTTCTCACATACCATAATATAAAAGCAGTTGGAAGAAGCTTTGGGTATGAGAGAAAAGGTATTGGTAAATAAATGCGGTTTTACGGATGTGAAGCCAATTGTGATGGCACTGCCTTATCCTTCTATTCAGGTAAAAGAAAAGAATCCGGAATATGCGAATTTGCTGAGTGTTGATTATTGCGGTTCGGTATCGGAGATGTCTGCCATTACGCAGTATATCAACAACGAGAGCCGGTTATCCCTGGAAAATTGTCCTGTTGCAAAAACCATATTGGGGATTGCTATGGCGGAAATGATGCACTTACAGAAACTGGGAGAATTAATCTTCCTATTAGGTGGAAGGGTTGATTATACTGCGAAGTATCGTGATGGCAAGGTAAGAATGTGGACACCGCAGTATCTGAGTATCCCGGAGAATGCCAGAGAAATGATGGTAAAAAATATCGAGGGAGAAAAAGCGGCTATCCATCAATATAAGATGCATATGAGGATGATAAATGACCATTTTATAAATGAAGTTCTGGAAAGAATTATAAAAGACGAAGAGTATCATATCATGATGCTGCAGGTGTTATTGACGGAGTTGTAAAGTTAAACGGGGCATGAGGATGTAAGTATTCCGATTAAGGCATTTTTTATGATTAAGCAATGCTCACTGTATATAAATATTTTTACCCTCGAATTCTTTTCTCTAAATCGTACATACTACAATGGAATGTATGAACAAGAGCGAAAGAATCGAGGGTTTCATTATGGAAAAAAAGCATCCGCAAGCAACACATCCGGAAACAACGCATCGGGAGATTATTGTGATAGGAGCCGGACTGGCAGGACTTCTGACTGCTTTCTATCTGCAGAAGCAGGGGAAAGATGTCCTTATTCTGGAGGCAGACGAAATTGCATCGGGGCAGACCGGACGGACAACCGCTAAAATTACAAGTCAGCATGGACTGAAATACAGTAAGCTCATTTCACAGATCGGAATACAAAAGGCGCGTCTGTATGCCCGGGCAAATGAGGAAGCGATTCGGGAATATGAAAGACTGATTAGAACAGAGGGAATAGCATGTCAGTTTAAGCGGGTATCTGCCTGTCTCTATACGTTACAGGAAGAAGATGCGCTGTTACGGGAAGCGGAAGCAGCCGCTTCCCTTGGTATCGATGCCTATTTTACCCGGGAAACGGAATTACCTTTTCAGGTAGCGGGTGCGGTATATTTTCGGAATCAGGCACAGTTTTCCCCGATAGAATTTATACGGCATATTTCAGCGGATTTGGAAATATGGGAACATACTAAAGTAACCCACATCCGGGGAAACTGTGTTTTGACAGCCGATATGGAATTGACAGCCGATGACATTATTGTTGCTACGCATTATCCAATCCGGAATGTACCGGGATTTTACTTTTTGCGGCAGCATCAGGAAAGAAGTTGTGTGTTGCAGCTTTCAGGTTGTGAGAGGATAGAAGGGATGTATTATGGCATGGATGCGGACGGACTTTCTTTCCGGCAGGCAGGAGAATATCTGCTCTTGGGCGGCAGCTCTTACCGTACCGGAGAAAACAAATGCGGTGGAACTTATGACAGACTGGCACAGGCAGCGAAACAGTTTTATCCGGATTGCAAAGAAGAAAGCCGCTGGTCAGCCCAGGACTGCATGCCACATGACGAAATCCCTTTCATTGGACAATATTCCATCTTCACACCGCATCTTTATGTGATAACGGGATTTCAGAAATGGGGCATGACTTTATCCATGATTGCAGCCATGCTTCTGAGGGATGAAGTGTGCGCCATTGAAAATCCGTATGAAAAACTGTTCTCTCCGCAGAGACTACATTTGCGTGCAGCAACCGGCAATTTTCTGAAGGATGTTGGCATGAGCGTAATGGGGCTGGGAAAAGGATTTTTCTTAGGGAAAAAACCAAAATGTGCCCATATGGGATGTGCACTTTCCTGGAATCCGGATGAGCAAAGCTATGACTGTGCCTGTCATGGCTCCCGGTATGACGCAGACGGGAAATTATTAGATAATCCGTCAAAGAAGGACATAGTGAAATAGCTGCATGTCGTATTGACAATCACAAAGGAATGGAATATAATACAAAAAAAGACGAGAAAGAGTGAGCGAAATTATGTCAGAAAGAAACATTCCTTACAAAATCTACCTGGAAGAAAATGAAATGCCAAAAGCATGGTATAATCTTCGTGCTGATATGAAGAACAAACCGGCACCGCTTCTGAATCCAGGTACCTTGAAGCCAATGACGGCTGATGAATTAAGACCTGTTTTCTGTGATGAATTGATTAAGCAGGAATTGGATGATACGACGGCTTTTTTTGAGATTCCGGAAGAAATCCGAAATTTCTATAAGATGTACCGCCCGTCTCCATTAGTCAGAGCATACTGTCTGGAGGAAAAATTACAGACTCCGGCCAAAATTTACTATAAATTTGAAGGAAACAACACAAGCGGCAGCCATAAACTGAATTCTGCCATCGCACAGGCGTATTACGCCAAGAAACAAGGACTTAAGGGTGTTACCACAGAAACCGGAGCCGGACAATGGGGTACCGCACTTTCTATGGCATGTTCTTACTTTGATTTGGACTGCAAAGTATATATGGTAAAAGTTTCCTATGAACAGAAACCTTTCCGGCGTGAAGTCATGAGGACCTACGGAGCATCCGTTACACCTTCTCCGTCCGCCGAAACAGAGGTTGGCAAAAGAATTCTGGAGAAACATCCGGGAACAACGGGAAGTCTGGGCTGCGCTATTTCAGAAGCTGTTGAGAAGGCAACGACCACAGAAGGCTATCGTTATGTTCTGGGAAGCGTTTTAAATCAGGTATTGTTGCATCAGTCTGTAATTGGTCTGGAAGCGAAAGCAGCTTTGGACAAATACGATATTAAGGCTGATATCATCATTGGCTGTGCAGGTGGTGGTTCCAATCTGGGAGGACTGATTGCACCGTTTATGGGTGAAAAACTTCGTGGAGAAAATGACTATCGAATCATCGCTGTTGAGCCTGCATCCTGTCCGAGCTTTACACGCGGCAAGTATGCATATGATTTCTGTGATACGGGAATGGTCTGCCCACTTGCCAAAATGTACACTTTGGGAAGTGATTTTATCCCTGCTCCAAACCATGCCGGTGGTCTTCGCTATCATGGTATGAGCTCCACTCTTTCCCAGTTATATGATGACGGACTCATGGAGGCAGTTTCCGTACAGCAGACGGATGTATTCAAAGCTGCCGAATATTTTGCAAGGGTAGAGGGGATTCTTCCGGCACCGGAGAGTTCACATGCTATCAGGGTTGCGATTGACGAGGCACTGAAATGTAAAGAAACCGGAGAAGAAAAAACGATTGTATTCGGTCTTACGGGAACAGGATACTTTGATATGGTAGCATATCAGAAATTCCATGATGGTGAGATGGAAAATTACATTCCCTCCGATGCGGAAATTGCAGAAAGTCTTTCCAAATTACCTGTTGTAGAATAGTATTTTTGTAAACTGATTCTCCGGCTTACAGGTTCGTGAATAAGTAATTTGGACAATATGGGGCGATATAATTGACAAACAAATTTTCCCATGATAAAATTTATCAATAAAATCCCATGAGGGAGTAGCAAGCGTATATCGTAGCAAGTCAACATACTGACCGTAAGGTCTGGCTTGTTTTAAATTGCGAGACTCATGTATAACGTGAAAGCTATACATGGAGTCAATATATTGTGTGCATTACCCAGGTATAGTTTTAATGCTGTACCTGGGTTTTTATGTGATTCAAAAATTCTTGGAAGGATACAGGAGAGAAGAAGATGGAATTTAGCTTTGTGTTTTTCTTTAACAGTGTGTTACTTGGTATAGGACTTGCAATGGATGCTTTTTCGGTGTCGGTTGCCAATGGTTTGCATGAGCCGCAGATGAAACGGAAAAAGATGTGTACAATTGCAGGTGTATTTGCCTGGTTTCAGGCACTGATGCCGATGATTGGCTGGATATGTGTGCATACCATTGTTCAATATTTTCAGGCATTTTCCAGATTTATTCCCTGGATTGCTTTGATTTTACTGCTTTTTATCGGAGGAAAAATGTTGATAGAAGGAATCAAAAATGCAGAAGAAGAGGCAGAATCGCCAAAGGTTGGGGTTGCCGCGTTGATGGTACAGGGTATTGCGACATCCATTGATGCGTTGTCAGTTGGTTTTACGATTTCGGAATATGGACTTCTCATGGCACTTATCTGTGCAATTATTATTGCAGTAGTAACTTTTCTGATCTGTATGGCGGGTGTTATCATCGGAAAAAAATTCGGGAACATCTTTTCCGGAAAAGCGGAAGTTCTCGGTGGTGTAATCCTGATAGTGATTGGTATTGAAATCTTCATTACAGGAGTATTTTAAAGGATAACTATCTTTTTTGTAACCATTTTAAATAATTTTAGGAGAAAAAACAGATTTTCTATGGTAAAATAAAAAAAATATAGTGAAAAGGAGCCTGAATGAATTATGAAGTTGGAATGGAAGACTTGCTTTCGTATAGGAGCAAGTGTATTTCTCCTGTATTTATGCATTAGTTACTGGTCCGCGGTGACAGGTGTTCTATCTATGGCATTTCATGCGGCATCGCCCCTTCTGGTAGGTGGTGTGGTTGCTTATCTGCTAAACATACTGATGGGCTGGTATGAGAAGCATTATTTCCCGAAAAACAATAAAAACAAAATGATACTTTACAGCAGAAGACCGGTTTGTATGATAGTTGCCATGCTGACCTTGATTATTATTATTGCTGCGGTAACAGGTTTGGTACTTCCCCAGTTTATTTCCTGTATCCGGCTGCTGGTTGCAAATATACCGCCGGCAATGGAATCACTGTTGAATAACGAAATGATTATGAGCTTTATACCGGAAAATCTGGAGGAAACGCTCTCGGCAATTGACTGGCAGAATACGATTTCCAAACTTTTTACTTATGTCAGTTCGGGAATCGGAGATGTGATGGGATTTACGGTAAGTGCGGTTACCACCGTTTTTTCTTCGGTTGTAACAGGATTTTTGAGCATTATTTTTGCGATATATCTGCTTCTGGGTAAGGAACGGCTTGGTGCACAGGTATTGCGGGTAGCTCATAATTATATGAAGACATCATGGTGTCAGAAGCTTTCCTACCTTTTAACGGTATTTAACGACTGTTTCCGGAGTTATATTGTGGGACAGTGTACCGAAGCAGTTATATTAGGAAGTTTATGTGCCATCGGTATGGCAATTCTGCAGTTGCCGTATGCGACGATGATTGGTGCTTTGGTAGGACTGACTGCCTTGATTCCGGTGGCCGGTGCTTATATTGGAGCGATTGTCGGGGCAATCATGATATTGACGGTTTCCCCGATAAAAGCGGTTATTTTCATTGTTTTTCTGGTTATATTGCAGCAGTTGGAAGGTAATCTGATTTATCCGCGTGTGGTTGGTTCTTCAGTCGGTCTTCCGGGCTTATGGGTGTTAGCAGCCGTTACAATTGGCGGTGGTTTATCCGGTGTTTTCGGTATGCTGATTGGTGTTCCGATTACGGCGGCATTGTATCGGATTCTTCGGGAAGATGTAAAAAGGCGGGAAAATGAAAAAAATTCCATTTTGATAATTCAGGAAGAAAAAGAGAATGAGAAAATGGAAGTACAGGAGGATTAGAACATGAATAAAACGAAAAAATTAACTTTATCAGCAATGTTTGTTGCCATTGGATTAGTGTTGCCGTTTCTGACGGGACAAGTTCCACAGATAGGCAATATGCTTTGTCCGATGCATATACCGGTGCTTTTGTGCGGATTGATCTGTGGATGGAAATATGGTGCAACTGTCGGATTTGCCCTGCCGCTGTTACGCTATGCTCTTTTTGGAATGCCAATTCTGTTCCCAACAGGAATTGCCATGGCATTTGAACTTGCTACCTATGGACTGGTGGTTGGCTTATGGTACAGTAAATCAAAGTGGCAGTGTATCATTTCGTTATACAGGGCTTTGATTGCAGCCATGCTTCTGGGGAGGATTGTATGGGGATTTGCGCAGATTACTCTGCTTGGCATAAGCGGAAATGCTTTTACCTGGCAGATGTTTATGGCAGGAGCCTTCTTGAATGCAATTCCGGGTATTATTCTGCAGCTTGTTTTTATACCGGCAGTTATGGTGGCATTGCATCGGACCGGACTTGTTCCTTTCCATAAGGGAGCAGCAAAGGAAACCGTGAGGGAAACAGCTTAGTGGAGTAAAGCTATGATGATAGACAAGGACTTTTTGATAAAGGAAATATCGAAGCTGCAAAGCAGACAGGGAAGAGTTTTGCTTGGAATTGACGGCAGATGTGCTTCGGGAAAAACAACTCTGGCAGCACAGCTTAAAAAGGAGCTGCATTGCAATGTAATTCCGATGGATCATTTCTTTCTGAGACCAGAACAAAGAACGGAAGAACGCTTTCGTGAACCGGGTGGTAATGTAGATTATGAGCGCTTTTTACAGGAGGTTCTCACACCGCTGCAAAAAGGAGAGAGGTTTTCATACCGTCCCTTTGATTGTCATCAGATGGACTTTGCGGATGCAGTGCAGGTGGAGACAGGGGAAATACCGATTACACTTGTGGAAGGAAGTTATTCCTGTCACCCGAAGCTATGGGGTGCTTATGATATTCGTCTTTTTATGACAACAGATAAACAGACACAAATGAAGCGTATACGAGAGCGAGAAGGGGAAAGCCAAGCGATTGTTTTTGAGCAGAGGTGGATTCCGTTAGAGGAACAGTATTTTTCTTTTTATGCTATCAAGGACAAATGTGAATATTGTATGCAAACATAATCTTACAAGAGAAAATAGAAGAGATATTATGCATAACGACCAAAAAATGAAGAAAAATGAAAATAATATGTGTAAAATGACGAAAATGGTTGCTGCTATAGTTTCGTAATGTTATAATGCTTAAAAGGCTATAGCATAAATATAGTCTGAAAATCGTGGAAGTGAGGGGTTGCGATGAATACAAATATTATTGAGGAGTATATGAATAAAGCATATACTATTGTGATGATGGTTATTACAAGTGCCTGCATATGTGCGGGAGTGACTTTTACAGGTCTGAAGATACTTGGATTTTATCCGGTTGTATCGTGGGTTACATTGATTATTTTTGTAATTACCTGTATATTGTATTTCCTGATTGGTTTATGGTTTGTCCGCCATTCTTATGAAACAGATTTGAATGGAAATAAAAGAATTAAACCGGATATGCTTAAAAAGGGTAAAATATTTATAAGCATTATTCTGGTTATCCAGTTTAATTTTATTATTTACATGACACCCAGCAGGGAGTTCTGGGCTTATGCATTCTTCTTCCTGATTTTATCGGCATTTTTCCTGGATTTGAAAATGACCGGTATTGCATCAGCAGGGATACTGCTATCGATTGTGGTTGCGAGTTTTATCAAAGCTGGTACAATACTTCCGGTAATGGATGAAAATTTCATACCGGAAATGGTCTTAAGAATTATTTGTCTGGTACTTTCCGTTGCTGCTATTTTGCTTATGACGTTTTTGATTGGTCATTATCTGATTAATGTGAAACAGGATCAGCTTGAAGAAAATAACAATAAAGTCGAGATGGTTCTTGCAAAAGTCACTTCCTTAGTAGACGATTTAAGTAAAACGAGTCTTGAATTGACGGAAATTTCACAGAATGAAAGTTCATCGACGGAGGAACTGTCGGCAACAAGTGCTTCTTTACTTGATGCAAGTAATAATATGCTTCAGGAAACACAGATGAGCAAAGAAAATATGGCATCTTTGGAAGAATGTTCGGATGAACTGGATAGAAATATTCTGGATGTGGAGAGAATTTCCAGGAGTCTGCTTGAAAAATCCGAAGCAAACAATGTGCTGTTGAAAGAACTGCAGGAAAAGAACAAAGAAGTAGTGGATTCTTCCCTGAATACACAGAAAATGTCCGAAGCACTATTGGAATGTGTAGATGAAATCGGTATTGCATTGAAGGTAATCGGTGAACTTTCTTCTTCAACAAGCTTACTTGCGCTAAATGCATCTATAGAGGCTGCAAGAGCCGGTGAAGCAGGGAAAGGTTTTGCAGTAGTTGCGGAATCGGTTGGAGGACTGGCAGCAAGTACCAAGGAGTCTTTGAGTGATATTCAGGCTGTTATTGATAAATTACAGACGAATGTAAAAGAAATGTCGGTATCGGTAGAACAGAGTACGGATAGTCTGGAAAGGCAGAATGAGACTTTTGGACAGACCTTTGCAAGTATTGAAGATATGATGCACGTTATCGGTGAATCGCTGAATGCTATTACTGCTATGAATGCAGTACATGGAAAGCAGAGTCAGTTGATTAAAACGACCGTATCACTGAATGAAAATCTTCTCGGAGCTATACAGTCTGAGAATGAGCAGTTCCATAATATTTCAGGTATGATTGAAGATAATACGGAAGATGTAATGCGAATGACATCACAGGCAGAAAAGCTGGAGAATATGATTGGAGATTTACAGGCAACTTTGTTAAAATAAAGGAATGACCGCTATTCGCGGCCATCCCAGCAATACGTACATAATTTGGATTTGTCGATGCCGACTGAGGCAATCATATCGTCCAGACGATGATAACGGAGAGAAGTGAAATTTAGCTTCTCTCTTATTTTTTCCAACATCGTCTGATATTCACCCGATTCCGGATTGGCATAAACACTCAGAGTTGGGTATTTGTTATCGCCTTCCAGTTCCTTAATGACCTGGCGGGTAATCAGCTCCATCTCCGAAGTAGAGCGGGAGAAATTCAGATATTTACAACCAAAGAGTAAAGGAGGGCAGGCCGGACGGATATGCACTTCCTTTGCTCCGCTCTGGTAAAGGAATTCAGTTGTTTCTCGAAGCTGTGTGCCTCGTACAATGGAGTCATCAATTAGCAAAAGGCTACGGTCTTTGATTAAATCGTGTACTGGAATCAGTTTCATCTTAGCAATGAGATTACGTTTGCTCTGTATGGTTGGCATAAAGGAACGCGGCCAGGTCGGCGTATATTTAATAAACGGTCTGGAAAACGGTATGCCGGATTCGTTGGCGTAACCAATAGCATGTGCAGTACCGGAATCCGGTACACCGGCTACGATGTCCGGTTGCACATTGTCACGTTTCGCCAGCATGGCACCACAGTTGTAACGCATTTCTTCCACACTGATTCCTTCATAGGAAGAGGAGGGATAGCCATAATAAATCCAGAGGAAGGTACAGATTTTCATATCCTTTCCCGGCGCGACCAGAGTTCTTGCTCCTTCCGGTGTGACAATGGCAATCTCACCGGGGCCCAGTTCCCGTTCCGGTGCATAGCCAAGATTTAAATAAGCAAAGCTTTCAAAGGAAACACAGTAAGCAGAGTCTTTTTTTCCAATGGTTACCGGTGTTCGTCCTAGACGGTCACGTGCGGCATAGATTCCCTTCGGAGTCATAAGCAGCATGGTCATGGAACCTTCAATTAATTCCTGTGCATATTGTAATCCTTCAATTAAGTTTTCTTTTTGGTTAATAATAGCGGCAACTAACTCCGTAGTATTGATTTCGCCACCACTCATTTCCAGAAAATGTGCATGTCCGCTTTGAAAAAGTTTTCCTACGATTTCCTCTTTGTTGTTGATTTTACCAACGGTTGAAATTGCATAAGTCCCATGGTGGGAACGGATGATTAACGGCTGCGGTTCATAGTCTGAAATACAGCCAATACCGTAATTCCCATGCATGGTATTTGCATCCTTATCAAATTTCGTACGAAATGGTGCGTTTTCAATGTTGTGAATGGCTCTGTCGAAACCTTTTTCTTTGCTGTAAACAGCCATACCGGCACGTCTTGTTCCCAAGTGAGAATGATAGTCCGTACCAAAAAATAAATCAAAAACACAATCTTCTTTCGAAGCGACACCAAAAAATCCACCCATATATCCCTAGCTCCTATTCCTTTTATGATTTTTATTTTTTTATCATAAATTCCACAGTAATAGTATATAGAAATGTAAAAGCTCTGTCAATTTTTGCTATTCTCTGCTATACTTAAAAAAACAGAAAATGATGGGGAGAGTCGGAAAATGATTTTTAAATGTAAAAATTGCGGCGGCAATGCGGTTTATGAGCCGGGCAGAAAAAGGATGTATTGCCCTCATTGTGAAAGCCTGGACAGTGAGGATATTGTTCCGGACAGTTCGATTACTCAATGTGTGAACTGTGGAGCACCGATTAATATTGGAGAATACACTTCGGCAAGCAAATGCGCACACTGCGGAAGTTATATTGTTTTTAACGAAAGGGTAGAAGGAGTTTATGAGCCGCATCTGATATTGCCCTTTAAAATCAATAAGGATGCAGCCGTTGAAGCACTGAATACAGAGTTTAAGAAAAGAACTTTTACGCCATCCGGTTTTCTCTCTGAAAAGAGTCTGGAAGGTATGCAGGGGATTTATGTACCTTTCTGGATGTACGATTATCAGGCACAATATGATTTTGAAGGAACCGCTACGAGGGTGCGTACATGGACCAGCGGCAATACGGAATATACCGAAACTTCCTACTACGATGTGGAGCGTCATATGAAAGCCGGTTTTGATAAGGTGCCTGTGGATGCTTCTCTGGCTATGGAAGACGGGGAAATGGATTTGATGGAACCCTATACTTATGAAGAACTGGAAGGGTTTAACCCGAAATATATGTCTGGATTTTTTGGAGAAGTATATAATCAGAGTGCACCGGAACTAGAGGGGCGTGCGAAAGAAAAGGTGCGGGATGCTTCGGATAAGCTGATGAGTCAGTCGCTTTCCGGTTACAGCTCGGTTACCCCGAAAAGTAAACAACTGAATTTGGAAAGAGATGGGATAAATTATACATTGCTTCCGGTATGGATGTATCTGTACCAGTATCGTGGCAAAACCTATCGATTCCATGTAAATGGGCAGACCGGTAAGGTAATCGGGAAAACACCGGTATCCAAAGCCAAGGTACTTGCATATGGTCTTTCTGCGTTTGTTTATGTGAGCGCAATCGTATCTTTGGCAATTGAGATTCTGGAGGTGCTGTAATGAAAGAATATTTTAAGTTTTTCAGATGGGTACTGCTTGTAATTGGTATTCTGTCTGTGATTTTACTGGGAATTAACGGTTTACATAATATTATGTCGAAAGCAAGATATTATGAAAGAACGAATACAGAGTGTAAGACCACGCAGAGGGTTTTTGATTATGCAGATGTTCTGACGGATAAAGAGGAACAGAAACTGGAAACACTGATCGCAAAAAGAGAGAAACAGACCTGTTGTGATATTGTTCTGGTTACTTTGAATGAATCCTTGAAGGAGTACGCAAGAGAGATAGAACCGGGAGTTTCCTATGACCAGTTTGTCAGAGTTTTTGCGGAACAGTTTTATGAAGAAAATAATTTTGGATATAATAAAGCCAATGGTGATGGTGTCATTCTGGTAGATAACTGGTACCGCGAGGATGACGGAAGAATTTATACCTGGTTTTGTACGACGGGAATTGTAAAAGATACTTATGATGATGTGTCGATTGACCATATTCTGGACCGGGTATACCGGGATATTGAAAGCAATCCCTATCTTGCTTATAAAACCTATGTCAATGACTTCTACGATGATATGATGGGAAGCCGGTTCTATGATGCAGATGTATCGAAAGGACTGCCTTTTGTTATAGGTGTAATTGCAGCGGTTATCTTTATTGTAATGAACTGGAAATCCCGCAGTGGTAAAGACACAACAACGGCAGTTACTTATGTGACAGGCAAACGGGCTAATTTCTCCAACAGTAAGGATCTTTTCCTTCGTAAGACAGTTACGAAACGCCATATTGAAACAAGCAGCGGTAGTGGCGGAGGCGGTCACAGCGGTGGAGGCGGTGGCGGTGGAAGCCATGGTGGCGGAGGCCACAGCCGTTAAAAGTACAAAATAAGAGTACAAAAAACCACCTCACATGACGGTATGAGGTGGTTTTTTATGTTTTATTTTCGTATGTCTTATTTATTGCAACAATTAAGCCATCTTATGTCCTGCCTGTGCTAAACGGGATACTTTTCTGGAAGCTGTATTTTTGTGTAATACACCTTTCTTAGCAGCCTTATCAATGGTAGCTGTAGCAGCAACTAATGCAGCACTTGCAGCTTCTTTGTCGTTAGCAGCGATAGCAGCGGTTACCTTCTTAACAGAAGTTTTAACGCCGGATTTGATAGCTTTATTTCTATCAGCCTTGGTTCTGTTAACTAAAATTCTTTTCTTTGCAGATTTGATATTAGCCAAGATGCACACCTCCTATTGGAATCATTTTTTAAGGAAAGTGTCTCATTAAATCCGGACACGGACGTTTTAATGGAAACACACGCATATTATTTTAGAATAAGCAATCCTTTCTGTCAATACATATTTTCAAACTTTTTGTAAAAACTAGAATCAAGATGTGTATGGCGCAGTACAGGCTGTATTTGCATATAGTAAACTGAGAAAAAGGAAAGAAGAAACGAGGATGGGATGATATGGGGTGGTTTCAAGTCAGAACGGACCTTGCATTGGAAGCAAGAGAAAGTATTGACGGCAAGGAAAACGATATTCATGGTATAAAAGTAGAAGAAGAATTTGATGAAAAAAGTGATGTGCACATTACTAAGGTTATCATAGAAACCAAAAACGGTGCGAAGGCAATGGGAAAGCCAATGGGTACCTATGTTACGCTGGAAGCTCCGGGAATGATTGAACCGGAGGAAGATTATCATCAGGAAATTTCAGATATTCTGGCAAAGGAAATCCGAAATCTTTTACCGGAACCGGAGAAAGAAAAGTCGATTCTCGTTGTAGGGCTTGGAAACAGGGATGTGACGGCGGATTCTTTGGGACCCAATGTGGTAGATAATCTCTTTATCAACAGACATATTGTAATGGAATATGGAAAGGTGGCATATAACTGTTCCAAAATGCATATGGTCAGTAGTCTGGTTCCGGGAGTTATGGCCAAAACCGGTATGGAATCTGCAGAAATCATAAGGGGAGTAATTGAACAGACGCATCCGGATTTCGTAATTGTAATTGATGCACTGGCGGCACGTTCCACCAAACGCTTAAATCGTACGATACAGATTACGAATACGGGCATTCATCCCGGCTCCGGTGTTGGAAATTACCGTAATGCCCTGAATGAAGAAAGTCTGCATGTTCCGGTTATGGCACTTGGTGTACCAACGGTAGTGGATGCGGCAACCATCGTAGGAGATGCCTTGGGAGAGTATCCGAGTGCTCTTTCCGAACTCAACAATATGTATGTAACCAGTAAAGATGTAGATGCACAAGTGCAGCAGATAGGACATATTCTTTGTGATGCACTAAATAAGGCTCTGGATATCTCATTAGCGTGAAGTATCCTGTTAGCATGAACAATCCTGTAACCTGCATATAATAAAAAGTGAAGGGTATTCAGGAAAGCCTATATGCCCGGATAGGATGAAGCAGGTTCATGAAAAAAAGAAGGTTGACGGGCAAATGGAATAGTGAGATTCATATCGGGCGCGGTCTTTTCAGAATTGCGCTCTTTGTGTTATGTGTTTTTGCGGGAGTCGCTTTGCTAAAGGAAGTGATTACGGAAAGACAGAAAGAGGAGAAAGAAGATACTTTTTCATTACAAAAATGGATGGAGCAGTCGGTCATGGAGACGTGGTTCCCGGGGGGTACGATTTTCTTTGACGAAACCAATCCCTATGAACATAGTCTGAGTGACCGACTCGTAATGGAAAATCTTCCGGTGTTTTTGTATAGTATGGAACAGCCGGATGCCTCCGATATTGGAAAACGGACGGAAAGTGACTATGAAGAGCTTCTTTTGTTAGAAGGGACAGATGAGGATAAGAAAGGAATTGATGAAGAGGAACTGGAATATGACGAGGATGCCATTCATCTGGACAAAAGCTTAGAGGAGGCCTTTTTAGAGGAAAATGGACGCATAGGTGCAAGTCAGGAATCCGGAGAAAAGGGCAAAGAAAGAACAGAAGGGAAAGACGACTCGGAAAACAATAAGAAAGCAGAAGAAAATAGTGAGAATATGACAGGTGAACAGAGTGTGCAGGGAGCATCTCCAGAATTCCACGAGGTGGAGGAGCCTGCTTATCGGTATCAATGGGGAGAACTGCAAAACTATGAGTCTTTGGTAAAGGCTTTTTATGCGATTGACAGTACGACAGCGGCAGGAGAAGCTCTGCTCAATACAGAAAAACTTCTGGGAAAGGATATGCGGATGCAGGGAAGCAATGAAAATCCGCAGATTTTAATTTATCATACCCATTCCCAGGAAAGCTTTGCAGATTCTGTTCCGGGAGATGAATCCACAACGATCGTAGGAGCCGGAGAGAAATTAGCGGAGCTGCTGCGGGATAAGTATGGTTACAACGTGATACATTATACGGAAAGCTTTGACAAAGAAGCCAGAGATTATGCTTATACCAACGCTTTGCCGGCAGTAGAACAGGTACTTGCCGACAATCCGAGTATTGAGGTCGTAATTGACTTACATAGGGACGAAATGCCGGATGACAGAAGGCTGGTGATGGATTTACAGGGCAGACCAACGGCACAGTTTATGTTTTTTAACGGTTTGAGCAGAACCAAAAGCGGTGCTACGATAGAATATCTGGAAAATCCAAATCTGGAAGAAAACCTGGCATTCTCTTTTCAGATGCAGGTGGCAAGTAACGAATATTATCCGGGCATTGCCAGAAGGATTTATTTAAAAGCCTATCGTTATAATATGCATCTTCGGGGAAAATCTCTTTTGATTGAACTGGGGGCACAGAACAATACGGTGGAGGAAATCATGAATGCCGTCGATCCGCTTGCGCACGTTATCCATCTGGTACTGTCGGGCAACGAACCGGACAGGGATTCGTAAGTAACAGTTCAGCCAGACTCCTCCTGAAGCAGTCTGGCTGAACTGTTATGATAATCCGGGCAGGGAAAATTGAGAATATGGACATCGGGCGAAGAATTTGCTATACTTTCTCTGTATGTAAAATGGATAGTAGTAGAAAGGCATGGAAGGTATATGGCAGTAATTGATCAGAGCAAAATCAGGAATTTTTGTATTGTAGCCCATATTGATCATGGTAAATCAACATTGGCAGATAGAATTATAGAGAAAACAGGACTTTTGACCAGCAGAGAAATGCAGGCACAGGTTCTTGATAATATGGATTTGGAGAGAGAGCGTGGCATTACAATTAAAGCGCAGACAGTCCGTATTGTTTATCAGGCAAAAGACGGACAGGAATATATTTTTAATTTAATTGATACCCCCGGACATGTCGATTTTAACTATGAAGTCAGCCGAAGTCTTGCTGCCTGTGACGGTGCGATTCTGGTTGTGGATGCAGCACAGGGAATCGAAGCGCAGACTTTGGCAAATGTGTATCTGGCATTAGATCATGACCTGGATGTATTTCCGGTTATCAATAAGATTGACCTGCCCAGTGCCGACCCGGACAGAGTGAAAAATGAAATTGAAGATGTGATTGGTATTGAAGCACAGGATGCACCGCTGATTTCCGCGAAAAATGGTATTGGTATTGAAGAGGTATTAGAAGCGATTGTAGAGAAAATTCCGGCTCCGGGTGGCAGTGCAGACAACCCGTTGCAGGCGCTTATCTTTGATTCCGTATACGATTCTTATAAGGGAGTTATTGTTTTCTGCCGTATCATGGAAGGGCGTATCCGCAAAGGGACACAGGTTAAAATGATGGCGACCGGTGCAACGGCAGAAGTAGTAGAAGTCGGTTATTTCGGTCCGGGACAGTTTATCCCCTGTGAGGAGCTTTCTGCCGGATTGGTAGGTTATTTCACTGCATCTATTAAAAATGTAAAAGATACAGCTGTCGGTGATACGGTTACCGATTTGAAAAATCCATGTGCCGAGCCGCTTCCCGGTTACAAGAAAGTAAATTCCATGGTGTACTGCGGTATGTATCCGGCAGATGGAGCAAAATACCCGGATTTACGGGATGCGCTGGAAAAATTACAGTTAAACGATGCTTCTTTAAACTATGAACCGGAAACATCTATTGCACTTGGCTTTGGCTTTCGTTGTGGCTTTTTAGGGCTTCTGCATCTGGAAATCATTCAGGAACGTCTGGAGAGAGAATACAATCTGGATCTGGTAACAACGGCACCGGGGGTAATTTATCGCGTGCATAAAACAAATGGGGAAATGATCGAATTAACCAACCCGTCAAATTTGCCGGATCCTTCTGAAATTGAATATATGGAAGAACCGATTGTCAGTGCGGAAATCATGGTAACAACGGAGTTTATCGGTCCGATTATGCAGCTTTGTCAGGAAAGAAGAGGGCGCTACATCAGCACCGAATATATCGAAGCAACCAGAGCACTCTTAAAATATGAGTTGCCGTTAAATGAGATTATTTATGACTTTTTTGATGCATTAAAATCCCGTTCCAGAGGCTATGCCTCCTTTGATTATGAAATGAAGGGGTATGAACAGTCCAAGCTTGTAAAATTAGATATTCTGATTAACAAGGAAGAAGTAGATGCCCTTTCTTTCATCGTGCATGCGGACAGTGCCTATGAGAGAGGCAGAAGAATGTGTGAGAAATTAAAAGATGAGATTCCAAGACACCTGTTTGAAATACCGATTCAGGCAGCCGTAGGCGGCAAGGTTATTGCAAGAGAGACCGTTAAGGCAATGCGCAAGGATGTCCTGGCAAAATGCTACGGTGGTGACATTTCCCGAAAGAAAAAACTGTTAGAGAAGCAGAAGGAAGGAAAGAAACGTATGCGTCAGGTCGGAAATGTAGAAATTCCGCAGAGTGCATTTATGAGCGTTCTGAAGCTGGATGAGGACTAAGGCAGCAGGCATATGAGAGAGTTGAGCGTATATCTGCATATACCGTTTTGTGCGCAGAAATGCCGTTATTGTGATTTTTTGTCCTATCCGGCATCAGAGCAGGAAAGAAGAGAATATGCAGAACTTCTGATAAGAGAAATAGTTGCCTGTGCACCACTTTATAAAAATCATCAGGTTATTTCTGTTTTTTTTGGTGGTGGCACACCATCCATTCTGGATGGAAAAACAATAGAGAAAATATTATGTAAACTTAGAGAAAGCTTCTTTTTTATAGAAAAACCGGAGATTACCATAGAAGTGAATCCGGGAACCGTAACGGAAGAAAAGCTAAGAACTTATTATCGTGCGGGGGTTAATCGTTTAAGTATCGGTTTACAGTCTGCCGATGAAAGGGAATTGAAAGTGTTGGGCAGAATTCATGATTACCCATGCTTTTGTTGGACATATGAACTGGCAAGAAAGACAGGCTTTCAAAATATTAACATCGATTTGATGTCTGCCATTCCGGGGCAGACGGAGGATTCTTACCGGGAAACACTCGAAAAAGTACTTGCATTGCAGCCGGAACATATTTCTGCCTATAGTCTGATTCTGGAGGAAGGGACCTGGTTCTATGAACATCAGGATGAACTAAAATTTCCGGACGAGGAGGAAGACAGGCATTTATATGACATGACGGGCAGCATGTTAGAGCAGCATGGGTATCACCGCTATGAAATCTCCAATTATGCGAAAGAAGGATTTGAATGTCTTCATAATAAGGTGTACTGGAAACGGGGAGATTATCTTGGACTTGGACTGGGAGCTTCTTCTATGGTGGAGGAGATACGCTGGAGCAATAAACGGACAATGGAAGAGTATCGGCAGATATGGAGAGAACCATCGCATAAGAAAGAAATGTTGACTCCGACAAAGCCATATATGGCACGACGAGAAGAATATGGCGAGGATGTACAATATTTAACCAGAGAGGAACAGATGGAAGAGTTTATGTTTCTTGGTCTGCGGCTTACAAAGGGTGTTTCCCAACAGGCTTTTGCACAGAAATTTGGCGTGCCGATAGAGAAAGTCTATGGAGAGGTACTTACAAAAATGCAGGAGCAGGGACTTGTGCTTGTAGAGAAATCCATAAGACTGACATCTTATGGCATGGATATCAGCAACTATGTAATGTCGCAATTCCTGCTAAGTTAGCAGAAAATAGTGGTTTACATAGTTAAATTGTATTGAATTTTGAACATAATAAGGTATAATGTATTTTAGTGGAAGAAAACAGATAAACGTGTTTTTGAAGGAATAATTTAGGTGGAAAGGCACTTGCACTGTCCCGAAGTCATAGAATAGAGTAAATAAACTTTGGGGGCTTCTTTTGAAAACATTTAAGCAACCGCTGACGGCGAAAGAAGAAGCCGCATACCTTCGCCAGCTCAAAGAAGGAAACAGCAGGCAAAGGCAGATCGCCAAAGAAATACTGATTGAACGCAATCTTCGTCTGGTGGCTCATATCGCCAAGAAGTACCAGAATGTAGATGAAGATATGGAGGACCTGATTTCTACGGGAACGATTGGACTGATTAAGGCGATTGATTCTTTTGATGCAGGGAAAGGAAAACTTAGTACCTATGCATCAAGGTGTATTGAGAATGAACTGCTGATGCTGCTTCGTGCCAAAAAGAAAACTTCCAGGGAAGTATCTTTATATGAGCCGATTGGAACAGACAGGGAAGGAAATGAAATCAATCTGTTAGACATCATTGAACAGGAACAGCCGGATGTTGTGGAGCGGATGGAAGTGGAAGCGCGATTAGAGCGACTGTCCGGACTACTGGAAGAACGGTTGGATGAACGGGAGAAGACAATTCTCTTTATGCGGTATGGCTTGACGGATAATCAAGAAGTGACACAACGTGAAATAGGAAAAAGCCTTGGAATTTCCAGAAGCTATGTTTCCAGAATTGAAAAGAGAGCATTGGAAAAACTTCGTGCGGGATTTGAATAAGACATGAGCGTTGAATAAACGAAAGACAGGGGGAAACTATATGATTTTTGTACAGAGGGAAGACTTGAAAATTGGAATGAGGCTTGCACGTCCTATTTACAATAAAAACGGTGTACTATTGTTTGAAAGAAATTCCAAGCTGACAGGTCAGGGTATCGATAGCATCAAAAATTTTGGATTGATTGGACTTTTCATCTTGGAACCGGCAGAGCCTGTACCTCCGATGACACAGGCAGATATCGATTTTGAACGTTTTCAGACGATGTGTGTATTCTCCCTGCAGGAAGAACTGGATAAAATTATTCAGACGAAGAAATCTACCAAGATGCAGGTTATTATTTCCAATGTCATTAAAAATTACGGACATTTGGATAAAAAAATTAATTTTATTCAAAACCTGCGCAGCAAAGAAGATTACATTTATAAACATTCCCTGAATGTAGCAATTCTGAGTGCAATGATAACACATGTTATGAATTTGCCGGTAGCGGAGCAGTTAGAAACGGTGCATGCGGCTGCTGTTCATGATATCGGAAAGCTTGTTGCCGCCAAATCTCTGACAGAGAAGGATGAATTGAGTGAGGCAGAGCAGGAACGTATGCGGGCCGCAGAAATAGCAGGTTTTGATTTACTGGAAACTGTTTTTTCAACCAGCCCGAATATTAAGAGAATCTGTGCACAGGCATCTAAAAATCTGGAAAATCTGGAAAAAGGTATAACATCTGAGAACATGAAGATGGTTATCGGAGCCAAAGTTTTATCGGTAGCAGAGACCTTTGATACAATGACGGCAATGCGTTACAACAAAGAACCTTCTTCTGAGGTGGCAGCATTGAAACATTTGTTGGAGCATCCGGATTATTTTGACCCGAAGGTAGTTAAAGGACTGATTGATTCCATTAATATTTTGGGTCCGGGTGTCAGTGTCGAACTGAATACCGGTGATAAAGCGTTAGTATTGTCAGCAAATCCTTATAATATTTTAAAACCGATGGTTTTGAGTTTCCGGGATAATGCGATTATCGATCTGGATAATGAACGGATGTATGGTGATTTGGAAATCAAAGATATTATGAAAACGATGGATAATCGTTATATTATGGATACGGATCTTTTAAAGAAACAGGGAATCGAGGTAGAGGAGCCTGTTTATGTAGAAGTGCCGGAAGAATAGGAGTAAGCCGGAGAGGGAGTTGCTATGTTTAATATAGAAGAGATTATGAAAACAGCCAAAGACGCGGGAGCATCTGATGTACATATTACCGTAGGAATACCGCCTAAGATGAGAGTAAATGGTAATCTGATTACTATGGATTATCCGAAAATGATGCCGAATGATACGATGGAAATTGTTGTACAGATTATGAATGCTACACAGCGGGAACGGTTTGAGGAAAGAGGAGAATATGATATGTCCTTTTCTATTCCGGAACTTGGACGTTATCGTGTGAATGCCTATAAACAGAGAGGATCGGCTGCATTGGCACTTCGTCTGGTAGGTACACAGGTGCCAGCTCCGGAGGTACTGGGAGTACCGGAGTCTGTTATTAATCTCTATGAAAGAAAACGAGGACTGATTCTGGTAACGGGACCGACTGGAAGTGGTAAATCTACAACGCTGGCCGCCATCATTGATAAGATAAACAACAAAAGGGATGCCCATGTCATTACGCTGGAAGATCCGATTGAATACCTTCATCAGCATAAAATGTCCATGGTGAACCAGAGAGAAATCGGCCTGGATTCCCAAAGTTATGCCAACGCACTCCGGGCGGCATTGCGTGAAGATCCGGATGTTATCCTTGTGGGAGAGATGCGCGATTTTGAAACCATCAGTGTTGCGATTACCGCAGCAGAAACAGGACATCTTGTATTATCTACGTTACATACTATCGGTGCCGCAAGCACCGTTGATCGTGTCATTGACGTTTTCCCGCCGCATCAGCAACAGCAGATTCGCGTGCAGTTTGCCAATGTGTTGGAAGCTGTTATTTCTCAGCAGCTTGTACCGACCATGGATGGCAAGGGACGTGTGGCAGCCTTTGAAGTTATGCATGCCAATCATGCAGTACGAAATCTGATTCGTGAAGGGAAATCCCATCAGCTTGCATCGGTTATGCAGACGAATCGTAAGCTTGGTATGATTACCATGGATGAAGCCTTGACACAGTTATTTTATGAAGGTAAAATCAGGAGAGAAATGGCAATTCAGTTTGCACAGGACCCTGACGGTATGGAGAATAAGATATAAAGGTCTCTATCATTTTGTAGTATCTATTTTTACGAGTTTGAACCGCATGGGCGGGGCTTTCCGGCTCTGCCTATGCGTTACATCTTTTTATTTTCGAGGCACTCATTCTGAGGGTCCATTCTAAATTTTTCTTGTGAAGGATTCTTTACAAAATTTCCGGTTAATTGGTACCTTGATAATTTAATAAGGCTTTACACCTTAGCTTGTCTGGACAGAGTTGCAGAACATACCAGCGACC
>JAQXTA010000012.1 GCA_029219245.1 Lachnospiraceae bacterium
TGGTTACCACGCCATTGAACATATAAAACACATGGTAAATTACAACGATGACTACAGTCATCCATCTGATGTTGTCAATGTATGTTTTTCTCATATATGTACCACCTTTGCTATTATTTTCAACATCATAGTAGCATGAACGGGGCAGTATTTCTACCAACAAAAGGAAACAATTCTGCATAGGTTTTGTTAAAAAAAGTGGCATCCAGCACATCACTCCTAATAACCCAATTCTTCAAATTCTCCTATTGGAATAGATAATTCAATATCTAATTTTGTATCTTCCTCAGCAACTACTTTTATTCATTTTTTCCTTTTCTCAAATCAATGGTATAATCCCATCTTTAACAGTTGATTAGAGTAAATGACCCTTTCTCTGTTTAAAAATTATTTTATATATAGGTGCATCATGCTTTTCCAGTTCACTTTGGTAATCTGTCACTGCCTCTGTGGCAAATTGTAAACTCCTAAACTATTTTTATTCTAACATAAATATAAACAGAAGAATCCGGAAATACTAAGAAAAGCCCCGGAAATTCAGCATTTCCAGGACTTCTCCATATCATTTATTATCTAAAAACTCGTAAGACATATTATGCTCGCAAACACGCACTACACAATCCCCTGAGCCTTCATAGCCTCTGCAACCTTCAGGAAACCTGCAATGTTAGCACCGGCTACATAATCGCCCTCTTTGCCGTACTTCTTGGAAGCCTCGTCTAAGTTGTGGAAGATGTTAACCATGATTCCCTGTAACTTAGCATCTACTTCCTCGAATGTCCAGGACAATCTTTCGGAGTTCTGGCTCATTTCCAATGCGGAAGTAGCAACACCACCTGCGTTAGAAGCTTTACCAGGACAGAATAATACACCGTTCTTCTGGAAATACTCTGTTGCATCCATGGTAGTAGGCATATTAGCACCTTCTGCTACAGCAAAGCAACCGTTTGCTACAAGTGCTTTTGCATCTTCTAAATCAAGTTCGTTCTGTGTAGCACAAGGAAGTGCAATATCACATTTAACGGTCCAAACGCCATGTTCGCCGTTCTTCTTCTCATGGTATTCTGCGCTTGGTCTTGCTGCCGCATATTCTGTCAGACGGGCACGTTTTACTTCTTTTACTTCTTTCAGTAAAGCAACATCGATTCCTTCCGGATCATAAATCCAGCCTGTGGAATCAGAGCAGGTAACCGGTTTAGCACCTAACTGCTGTGCTTTCTGAATAGCATAAATTGCAACATTACCGGCACCGGATACTGCGATAGTCTTGCCTGCGATGTCTTTGCCATTGCATTTTAACATTTCTTCTGTCAGGTACAACAGACCGTATCCTGTTGCTTCTGTTCTTGCAAGGGAACCGCCGTATGTTAAGCCTTTTCCGGTAAGAACACCTTCATATACGTTACGGATTCTCTTATACTGTCCGTACATGAAACCGATTTCACGTCCGCCTACACCGATATCGCCGGCAGGAACGTCTGTGTCAGCTCCGATATGTTTGCAAAGCTCTGTCATAAAGCTCTGGCAGAACGCCATTACTTCTCTATCTGATTTACCCTTAGGATCAAAATCGGAACCACCTTTACCACCGCCGATTGGCAGACCTGTTAAGGAGTTTTTGAAAATCTGCTCAAATCCTAAGAATTTAATAATACCCAGGTTTACGGAAGGATGGAATCTTAAACCTCCCTTGTAAGGTCCGATAGCACTGTTAAACTGTACACGGAAACCATTATTTACCTGAACCTGTCCTTTATCATCTACCCACGGAACACGGAACTGAATAATTCTTTCCGGAACTGTTAATCTTTCCAATAAAGCATCTTTTCTATATGCTTCTTCATCTGCTTCAATAACAACACGAAGAGATTCTAAAACCTCTTTTACTGCCTGGTGGAATTCCGGCTGTGCAGGATTCTTGGCTACCACCAATTCATAGACCTCATCAACGTATGACATCTTTCATGTCCTCCTTTAGTTTAGTATATATCAGTATACAAAAAAGCTTTGTCCAGACGTTTCTAAAATTGCCTGAAAAAAAGCCATAGACACAAAGTTTCTGGCTTATCGTGACTTCTTTGTCCCTGTTACATTATAGTATGTCAGCAAAAAATCCACAACCCTGATTTCATCTATGCATATATAAAAATTTTATGCGTTTTTTTATACAAATTGTACAATGATACAAACATTAGTGCATTATTGTATACAAAATGAAGCGTATAACGTCCGATTTTTTATAAAAAATCCTTAAGCTGTTCAATGTTCTTTTCTTCAAAATCCATCAATTCCTTAGCAAGTTCCACCGACCTTTCATCCGCGGATGTATGATGTTTTACAGACTTATACATACTTGTCAATCCTCTGTTGCTTCCCTGTATCAACATTTCTGCCAAATGACTTAAACTGGTATTAAATAACGTATTTGCGTGTACACTGCCCCGTAGTATCATCTCCGATACCTGATTTTCCCGACAGGTTCTGCTTTTCTCTTCAATCAATCTTTCCACTGCATCATTGTGAATTCTGGCATAGCCGACAGACTGTCTGGATAAATTTATAATGAATTTATCATCCTCGACTTTATCCAGAAGCGTATCAATCGCCGCCATTGCCATTTTTGTATTTTTTTGTATCTCCCTCAATATTGCAATATCATCCTGCTTCATCTTAGCTCCTTCCAATCTTATCCCAACAAATTAAAGCTTCATTCTTCTTATAAATGTTTTCCATTACAAAAAAGAGTATAGATTTGACTCTATACTCTTTATCATTACCATTTTATGTTGTTTATAAACCTGCCAAATTTTTATTTTACAAACTCAGACTTTACATAAGCAGTCTGACCTTTGTAATTAATCTTGGTCCAGCCGTCTGCCTGTTTCATAATGACATCCAGTTTTTCGCCGACATAAGCAGTTCCCAGTTTTTCACTATCTTCACTTGCACTGCTCCGGATTCTGACATTTTCAATAACCGTTACCGTTTTGCCCGAAGTCTGTGTATTATTTGACTCTGTTTCCTGTTCCGGTTCATTTTCTTCTGGTTCCGTATCGTTAGTTGCAACATCCATTTCTGTTGTTTCACTATCTTCCAGATATTCGCTCTTAATGTAGGCCTCCGAACCTTCATATTCGATTTTACTCCAGCCGTTTCCTTTTTTCTCTAACAGCTTAAATTCATCACCGACTGCTGCTTTACCAAGCTTATCGGCGGTTTCACTATCGGAAGATCTGATGTTAACAACATCAATTGCTCTTACTTTTGTAACAACCTGAACGGTTTCGTTTTCCTCTTCTGTATTTTCATCAAGTTCTGCATCTACCCCGGCTTCCTCTGTGGGTTCATCCGTTGTATCGCTCCCTTCTGCCTGTGCCAGTGCTTCTCCGACATATTTATCAATTTCTTTCTTTAAGTCAAGAATAAACTGTCCCAGTTCTTCATCCTCTGCCAGCATATCATTGTAGGCTACCGCAACTTTATTGTTCAATTCTACAGCATCATCCTGTAAGCTGACTTCTTTGATGTATTTCAAATCGCTTTCGTTTTCTTCACCATTGTTATTAATATAATATTTACCATTCTCATCCATGCATACATAGAATACCTTCATTCCGGGAATAGTATTCTCATAATCAAAAAATTTCACTTCAGAACATGCATAAACCAGATAGGAATTTTCAGCCGGTCCAACCTTTGTATAAATATCAAGTGTCGGATAGGATTCAATGTATTTACTCATTTCTTCAATCCGGATAATTTCAGTATTATCAATCTTATCAACTAATGTCTGAATAGTATCAATATCACCATCCGCTATTGCCTTATAATAAGAATTCATCAGTTCATTAATTTCCGGATGTGCATTTTCCTCCAATGGCACCTCCGGTGTTGCAATTGAAGTGCTTGTTGTTTCTTCTATTGTATTGTTTACAGTAACATTTTCCTTTTCTTCTACTGCTTTCTTATTCGCATTAACGGAAATAACAATGGTAATGATAACGCAGACTGCCAACACAACCGGCATAACAATCTTGGCATTCTTTACAATCCAATTCTTAAGAATTTCCAATTTGGCCATCAGGAAATCCCGAATATTGTTATTTGACGTATTCATAATCTACAACCTTTCCTTTTTAAAACGATGATGTAAAATGCACCCGACAGGAATCGAACCTGCATCAAAGGCGTCGGAGGCCTACGTTTTATCCGTTAGACTACGGGTGCAAATATGAAATTAACTCTAGACCTTCGGTCTACACTCCAGACTTTCAGTCTGTCTCATAAGCTCTAGACCTTCGGTCTACACTCCAGACTTTCAGTCTGTCGTTATCATATCGGTTCTGACCAAATGTCTGCTAACGCAGCCGCTTGGTCATCTTCCGATATGATATGTTACAAATTTATTACATCATCTTGCTTATCATACCATAACAATCTCGTGTTGTCTAGTAATCAATTCGGAAAGAAATAATTTCCTTTTATGCCAGGATTTTGATTGTATCCGCTATTCGGTCATAATAGTACACACTGTAGGATAGGATTTCCTCCGGTTCTACCTGTGTGTCATTCACTTCTTTTACCATATTTTTGTAAAAAGATTTTTCGGCAATTTCATCATCCGGCACCAGAATAACCTCATGTACAGAGCTTGGCAAAATAATCAGATTTTTATTAAATTTACGGGTCAGCTTCTTCATCTCTTCCGAATACAGGATGGATGCTGCTCCAAAAATCCGGTCCCGATTGGTTAATACATACATTATGGAATCTGCCCGTTTGGGCAATTCGATTTCATCCTCGTTAATATCCACTTTTAAACCCTGAGATAATAATTCATGCAGGATTTTTTTAATCGGAATCAGTTCTTCCGGTAAAAGCTGTGCCATATTATTTTTGGCATGCTCATACAACCTATATTTATCGATCCCCCACATTTTCAGGTGACTGTTACGAATCAAAATTGTTGCCTTGCCAATATGTTCTTCTTCCATAGCATAATAAAAAACAATGGCTAAATCATTCCATTTTATATAGGGTATATCTTCTAACAATTTCCGGTTACTTTCCTCATGGATCAGTTTATACAGAACACGCTTCTGTACCTGCTCATACTGCGTAAAAAATTCCATATCCATATGAATATCTTTGGCATTTCTCTGATAAGCGCACAGGATATCATATATAATATCGCCGAATGCTCTTCCTTCTTCATAATCCGCATAGAGCTCATCGATATAGATGGTAGGTGAAACGTTGCTTCCTTTTTTGTTAATAATAATGCCTTTTAAGATAACCCCATTGTTTTTGATGACTTCTCTATCAGAAATTTCGTACTCATCCCCCATAGAATCTCTTAATGCATTACATACCTTTTCTTTAAATTGTTCAAAAACCATTTTGTCCTCTCTTTCTATTTCTCTCCGGACAAAATTTTAAACATTGTAAATGGAAAAATAAACAAAAAGACAATGGAGCACATCTTCTCCATTGTCTTACAAGCTCTTAGAAAAATGTAACAGCAGTACCGATTATACTCTGGACAGATATTCGCCTGTTCTGGTATCAATCTTAATCACTTCACCCTGATCAACAAATAACGGTACCATAACCTTTGCCCCGGTTTCTACGATAGCCGGTTTAGTTGCACCTGTTGCGGTATCTCCCTTAAAGCCCGGCTCTGTATCTGTAATCTCAAGTTCTACAAATAACGGTGGTTCAATTGCAAATACATTTCCATTGTAAGAACAGATTTTAACCATCTCGTTCTCTTTTACAAACTTCAGAGAATCACCTACGGTATCGGAATTCAGTGCAATCTGATCATAAGTTTCTACATCCATGAAATTATATAAATCACCATCACTGTACAAGTACTGCATATCTTTTCTATCAATACGTGCCTGTGGGCATTTCTCAGTAGGTCTGAAGGTCTTTTCAACAACACCTCCATTGATAATGTTTTTCAGTTTTGTTCTGACAAAAGCTGCTCCCTTACCTGGTTTTACATGCTGGAATTCAATTATCTGATAAACATTACCCTCAAATTCAATGGTAATACCATTTCTGAAATCGCCTGCAGATATCATAAAATAATCCTCCTAAGTTTTCACAATTATAATTCCTTCTTAGTTTATACTATAAATTCCTATTTTTCAACCTCTTTCCCAAAAAAAGCTAAAACTTTTTCTGTTTTCAGACCACAACACGTCTTGCAAGTTCTAAGCATCCCATGATTCCCTGATTATCCTGCAGACTGGCCGGTACAATGTAGTGCTCTAAATCTTCTATCTGCTTTGTCTTAATATAATCTCCCAACAACTCTTTCACATACTGCCGAATCATCGGGAAAAGCTGCTCCTGATGCATGACACCACCACCTAAAATAATCATCTCCGGTGAAAGTGTAAATATATAGTTTGCAAGTGCCTGCGCAATATAATAGGCTTCTAAATCCCATACTTCCTTCTGATCTTTTAATTCAATTGCTTTTTTACCCCATCTTGCCTCGATTGCCGGTCCCGCTGCCATACCTTCCAGACATGCCTTATGATATGGACATTTTCCTTCATAAACATCCCCATCACGTCTTCGGATAAGTACATGTCCTGCTTCCGGATGCATCATTCCATGCAGCAGTTTTCCTTCCACATAGATTCCGGCACCGATACCGGTTCCAATCGTAATGTAAATAACATTGTCTTTTCCTTTCGCCTGACCAAAGGTCACTTCTCCCAAAACTGAGCCGTTCACATCCGTATCAAAACCAACCGGACAGCCAAGTGCTTTTTCAAAAGCACCAACCATATCACAGTTAATCCACGACAATTTCGTTGTACTGGTGATATACCCATAAGTATCTGATTTTTTATTTAAATCCACCGGTCCAAAGCACGCGATTCCCAATGCCTCGATTCCTTTTCCTTCAAAATAGGAAATCAGCTTCGGAATCGTTATTTCCGGTGTCTGTGTAGGAATCGACACCTGTTCAAAAATTTCTCCCTTCTCATTTCCGATGGCGCATACCATCTTCGTACCGCCTGCTTCCAATGCTCCTAACCTCATACCTATCCCTCTTCTTTCCCCAGAATAAAATCAATTGCCATCAGATACCCCTCAAGGCCATGTCCGTAAATCTGCTTATCGCAAGCCGGTGCCGTTACCGATACTTTACGGAACTCTTCTCTTTCCATAATGTTGGAAATATGGATTTCCACCTTCGGTACTGTAATACTGGAAAGTGCATCCCGGATGGCATAGCTGTAATGGGTATAGGCACCGGGATTAATCACGATTCCTTCTGTTCCGTCAAAATAAGCATCCTGAATCCGGTCAATAATTGCCCCCTCATGGTTACTCTGGAATACCTCAATCGTACAATCTTCTTCCTGCCCTTTTTTTGCAATCATGTTGAGCAGATAGTCATAATCCTGTACTCCATATACACTTTTTTCCCGAATTCCCAAGAAATTCAGATTTGGTCCGTTAATTACCAATAACTTCATATATCTCCCTCTCTTTCCAAAGTATTTTTATTTGCCTGTCTTCAGAAATAAAAAAGCCAGAATTATACTTTTGCTATAATCTCATCTAAAATCGTATCAAAATCTTTTCCATCTACGTCAATAATCACATCTGCCGCCTGTTCATAAATAACCAATCGCTGCTCCATCAGATTTTCTATTTTCTCCTTTGGATTTTCACCTTGCAAAAGCGGTCTGGTCGTATCATTTTTGACTCTCTCATAAATGGTTTCTGCACTGGCACGAAGATACACCACCGTTCCAAGCTGTTTTAGCAGAATATGGTTCTCCTTTCGTATCGGCAACCCACCGCCTACCGATATAATTCGATTTTTTTCTGTCTGTATCAGATTTTTTAAACACTTGGTTTCCAAATCGCGGAAATAAACTTCTCCATCTGTAGCAAAAATTTCAGAAATGGTTCTTCCCTCTTCCTTTTCAATCAACTTATCCGTATCCAGCATGGAACGGCGCATCCGATAGGATAATTTAATACCTACCGTCGATTTTCCGCACCCCATAAACCCGATTAAAATAATATTTCCCATTTTGCTTTCCTTTGCTCTATGTAGCCTTTTGTCTATTGTTTATATACCCATAGCCTCTTTCATACTGGCATATGCCGCCTGTGCATCCTCTTTGGTAATTTCCACCTGATTCCACAATTCATAGGCAATGATCCCCTGATACAACAGCATTTTCAGCCCATTATAAGCTTCTCCGCCTGCCTGCCTTACCATCCGCATAAAGCGGGTTTCAAACGGCCGGTATATCAGATCATAGCCTGTATGAATTTTCTGATAAAAAGCTTCATCTTCAATTACCACCTCTTCATCATGTGGTGCCAGTCCGACGGACGTCCCCTGAATTGCAAGAAATCGCTTATCCGGCAGCTTACCATAATCCGACAGCAGCATAGGCACGATCACTTCTCTTTCTGCAGCCCGATTTACTTCCTCCGCAACTGTCTTGGCCTTATCAAACGTCCGGTTCAGCATATATACCTTTGCAGCACCTTTCGAGGCACACAGGTAAGCTACCGCACGCGCCGCACCGCCTGCCCCCAAGAGAATCATTTCTTCTCCTTCTATCTGCACACCGTCCTCTGTCATCGCCCGGTACAGTCCCAGCATGTCGGTGTTATAACCTTTATAGCCACCATCCATACGGACTAACGTATTGACTGCCCCAATCTGCGCCGCCAGCTGATCTACTTCCACAAGACTTTCCATCACTTCACTTTTGTACGGAACCGTCACATTCATGCCAAGAATATTTAAAGCATAGGCACCTTTTATGGCATCTCCAACCCTGCCCTCTTCCACCAGAAAAGGAACATAGACCAGGTTATGTCCTCTTCTATCTGCAAGTGTATTATGAATGGCCGGTGACATCGTATGTTCCACCGGGTTTCCGATTAACCCACAGGTTCTTGTTTTTCCGTCAATCATAGTTTCCTCCGTTCTGATTCGCTTCTTGAATTCTATGCCTGCTCCTGCTTTTTTATCTTTCTCATATAGAAAAATAATACGATTTTCTCCAGATACCTTTTCAATACAATCTGTATCTCTTCCTTCGGATGAATCGGTTTCACAAGGTAAGTCCGAATCCCGGCTTTCTTCGCTCCCCATACATCGGTAAACAGCTGATCTCCTACAAAAAACGTTGTTTCCGGCGTCGTATGCATTTCTTCCATTGCTTTAAGATAACTTTCCGGAAATGGCTTATTCGCCTTGAAAATATAAGGGGAATGGACTTTATCATGAAACATTTTGACACGTGGTTCCTTGTTATTTGATAAAAGCATACTTTCATAACCGATTTTTCTTAACCGTTCAAACAAGGCAATGCTTCTTTCATCTGCCGGAGCCCCATGCGGTACAAGCGTATTGTCAATATCAAAAATAATACCCCGATATCCCTGTTTATACAATTCTTCATAAGCAATTTCGTATGCCGAGTCCAGATAGACATCCGGATAGAAACGTTCTAATATCATTTTTCTGACCTTTCTTTTCTTTCTCACTATCCTGTATCATAATAACAAAACACCCTGCAACTGTGCAAGGTGTTTTCCTCATGAAACCTATGAAACAAATTAATTTATACCATTCCGGTACTATCTTTCTGAATAACCAGCCCATCCTCGGTCTGTTTTTCAAACAAATTACCGGATCTTCCTACAAAATACTGATACTCCTGCAATACCATATCCTTCTTCATATCGGAGACGGCCTTCTGCATATCCAGATTATCCAGACTACTGTCATTGCCTATATAGTCGAAACTCTCTTCCTTGTGAAAAGTGAGCGAAACATTTTCCAAATCAACGGGTTTGGCTGTATGTAAGCTACTCTGTTCCTGCACCGATTCTTTTTCTAAGCCTAAAGCGGCTGTTCCCTGATCTGCTTCCTGCTTCTGCAACGGAAGCGGTTCCTGAACCGTTCTTGGAATCTGCTGCACACCATAGCTGCTTTGAAAAGAACTGAAAATGCCATTCACCATAATAACTTACACCACCTTTCTGTTTTTTTCTACAATATTTCCCTTTGCATAGAATATATCGGAATAATCTACCGTTTCTTAATGCTTCTTTTCCAATTTCTTGTTAAAGTTTCTTCACAATGTGATTATATCTTGCTGTAAAAATTATTTTTAACACTGTACTGAGAAACATCAAAAAAATATCCCACAGCAAAAAGGTATAGGATTTCTGCACAAAGCTTTCATACCATGCTGCACCTGCCCATATTTTGCCGCCAAAAAAGATAACAAGCAGAAGAAGCAATGCAATTATCATAAACAGCCAGCGGAATCCGTTGGCAATCGTCATCGGCACGCTGGCCTTTGCTACAATTTCTTTTTCCTGTTCTGTCATAATGTATCCCTGATTTCCTATTTATCCAATACTTTTTTCAATTCATCCATAAAGGTATTGATATCCTTAAATTCACGATATACGGAAGCAAATCTTACGTAAGCGACCGCGTCCTGATTTTTCAGCTTATTCATGACCAGTTCACCGATTACCTGGCTTGGAATTTCCTTTTCCTCCATATTGAAAATTTCCGTTTCCACCTCATCCACGAGCTGAGTAATCTGATTAGCACTGATTGGTCTCTTATGGCATGCACGAAGTACACCTGCTTCAATCTTGGAACGGTCATAAGTTTCCCTGTTATCATCCTTTTTAATGATAATGAGCGGAATCGTTTCTACCTTTTCATAAGTAGTAAAACGCTTATCACATTCATCGCAAACTCTTCTTCTTCTGATAGAGTTATTATCTTCTGCCGGTCTACTGTCAATTACTCTTGTATTTTCATGACCACAAAATGGACATTTCATACGTATTTCCCCCTGCTTCTATATCTTTTCGTTTAAAATCTTCTTATTGCAGAAAACTGCATAGAAAAAATAACTTATTATCATTATAGGGGATAATAATATTTATGTCAACTATTTTATGGAAACCAAAAACGGAATGAAGATTAGCTATTTTTTACAGATATCCACAATAATAATATCCGGACCTATTTGTTTAATGTCCTTATAGCAGATTACATAATCTGGTTCACAGCCGAACAAACCGCCCCATTTGTTGTTCCCACGTACAATCAGCTTAAAAATCTGACCGGTACATTCATCAAATTCAAAATCACATACTTTGCCTAACTTCTGACAGTCTTTTAAATTGATGACTTCCTTTTTCTTAAACTCCGAAAACAGCATAAAATCCCTGCACTCTGCTCTTTTTATTATTAAATGCACAATCCTTCCAATGGTTCCTATTCTGCGGAAACATAATCCTTGAATACATACCCGGTACTGCCGTCTTCCAGCAGAATGATATACCAGTTATCATCCTGCGACTTACCGCAATATTGATACATATCTCCGGCCTTTGCAACTTTAATAATATTGGTTCCCTCGGTACTCGGGTTATCACGCACATTGACATTGGAAACAATTGTTAATGTTCCAATTACCTGCATTCCCGTCTCACTTCCGGCCTGCTCATCATCCGATGCTCCATTCTCCGTTTCCTCCTGCACGCTTTCAGCATTTGCGCCATAATCCTTAATGGGCTGTTTCCGAATCATTGTAAAAACAACAAAAGCCGCGATGACAAAAATCAAAAGTGCCATAACGACGGAAACAATCGTCATAATATTATGGCTGTTTTCTTCATAATCCTCATCATCTTCATTCACATCTGCTTCTTCGGCATCCCAATCTTCTTCCTCCCACTCTTCTTTGTATACCTTTTTCTTTCTTCTCTGTTCCGGTGACTGAACTGCCGCTTTCACTGCTTTTCTTTCTGATTTGGCTTCTGCCATTTCCATTTTCTTCTGTGCCGCTTTTTTCGCAGATACAGCGCCCAATTCCTGTGCCGTTTCCTGTAAAATATTTTTCTCAATATCGGCAATCGGAATATCCAAGGTTGCCTGTTCCTTAACCAAATCAAGAGAAATCCGCCTCTTATCCGACGCATCTTCTGATGCTCCTACCATTCTTCCGCATGCATGGCAGAATTTCACACCTTCCCGCAATACGGTTCCGCAATCCGAACATCTTCTCTCTTTTTCGACCTTCCAGCCGCACTGTGCACAGAACTGGTCGGAATCCAGCATACCTGCTCCACAATTTTTACATTTCATGGTATTTCACCTCTTTTGTCTTTTTCCTAATGTAACAAATAAAATATATGTAATAATGTAACAAATATATGCCTTCTTGTAAAACACTTTTTATGTTCCTGTTTTGCACTTTTTTATCTTTATTTATGAATAATTCCCGTTCTTTCGTACATCCTTTTTAGAAAGGATATCAGAATAAAAAAGGAAACGGAGAGAGCTATGATACAAGGAAAAGTGGAAATCTGCGGTGTCAATACATCAAAGCTGCCGCTATTAAAGAATTCCGAAAAAGAAGAGCTTTTTCGAAAAATCGGAAATGGCGATGAGGCTGCAAGGAAAGAATATATCAACGGTAATTTACGTCTTGTTTTAAGCGTCATCAAGCGTTTTCATTCCAGCAATGAAAATGTAGATGATTTATTCCAAATCGGCTGTATCGGCTTGATCAAAGCCATTGATAATTTTGACAGCAGTTTAAATGTCAAATTCTCCACTTATGCTGTCCCCATGATTATTGGGGAGATTCGTCGTTACCTTCGGGATTCCAACAGCATACGGGTTTCCCGTTCTTTAAAGGATACCGCATACAAAGCTATTTATGCCAAAGAAAATCTGATCAGAAAAAATGCACAGGAACCTACCATAAATGAGATTGCCGAAGAAATCGGTATTCCCAAAGAAGATATTGTCTATGCCCTGGATGCCATCCAGAGCCCGATGAGTCTCTACGAACCAATCTATACCGACGGCGGTGATACGCTCTATGTCATGGATCAGATTAGTGATAAAAAGAACAAGGAAGAAATCTGGGTAGAGCACATTTCCCTCAGTGAAGCCATGAAAAAACTTTCCAAACGGGAATATGAAATCATTACCCTTCGTTTTTTCGAAGGAAAGACGCAGATGGAAGTAGCCGAGAAAATTGGAATTTCCCAGGCACAGGTATCACGTCTTGAGAAAAATGCACTGAAAGTCATGCGCAACTACTTAACCGCATGACTTTCCTGACATTTAATATTTTCTATTTCTGATGAAGATCTGCAATATCATAGGATAAGGTGATATCCCTTTGACCATATAATTTGAAATAGTTCTGTACAATACGGTCTGTAACAATACGGATATCATCTCTTCCTGTCCCCATCAAAACAACGAGGAATTGAGAACTGCTGTATCTCGTACCGACATCGACACCTCGCAGAGATTTGATAATTGCCTGCTCCATACACTGCATGGCCTGTTCCATCTGGTCTAAACGGATATCGCTTCCATCTGCGGAATATAAGGTAAACAGAATTAACTGTACCTCCTGATTGTTTCGTTGTGAAAAATGTACCACAAAGTCATAAACTCTTCCGAATTCCTCATAATCTATCTGGAATGCACCCTGATAAGATTCTCTGTTTTCTACCATATCCACCAGTCGGTTTAAATCTGCTTTAGATTGTTCTAAGGTTTTCAGCATATCTGCACTCTGATAGAAAGAGTATTTTCCCATTCCTGTTTCATGCTTTACATGATACAGCGCTTTATCCGCCTTTCGTACAAGTTCATTAAAATCTCCGCCATCCAGACCAAAAAGGCTGATACCGATAGATAACGAAATACCTTCTAAAATTTCCAGCTCTTTCTTCTTTTTCTCAAATTCCGAAAGAATGATTTCTGCTTTATCTGCTGCATCCTTCTGCGTACGAATACCTTCTACATAATATAAAAATTCGTCGCCGCCCATTCGACAGATAATATCCTTCTCGGACACCTCTTTTAAGACATCCGCCGTTATCTTCAATACATAATCCCCGGCCAGATGACCATACTTATCATTTACCTGTCTGAAATTATCCAGATCAATCATCATGACACAGCCACTGCCATTACGCAGGCTTTCGGTAATCTCTTTTTCTCCCTGCTCTCTGCCAAGTAATCCGGTAAGGTAATCCGTCCTGGTATCCAGACCACTTTCTTCTTTGGTAATACCACCATATATTTTGTCGCTGTTGAAAATCGGCATTACCATATCTTCTTCCCGAATATTCTGTTGCAAATCACCTTCTTCAAGAAGCTCCATAAACTTATCTATCAGTTCCGGATCAAACTGGGTGCCTTTTCCCTTTAAGAGCTCCGCTTTTACAACCTCATCCTGCAGTCTCTTACGGTAAACACGGTTGCTTGTCATGGCATCATAAGAATCCACCACCCCGATAATCCTTGCAACCAACGGAATTTCTTCTCCTTTCAGACCTTCCGGGTATCCTCTGCCGTCATAACGTTCATGATGGTATTTCGCACCAATACTTACATCCTTAAACATTTTAATATCTTTTAAAATCTCAGCTCCCATAATCGTATGGTTTTTAATCAGTTCAAACTCCACATTCGTAAGTTTAAAGGGTTTATTAAGTACAGAATCCGGCACCCCGATTTTACCGATATCATGCAACAGCGCTATGTAATGAATATTCTGGATTTCTTCCTCCGACCATCCAAGTTTGCGTGCCAGTGCCTCAGAATAATAGGCCACACGAAGAGAATGACCTTTTGTATAATCATCTTTGGCATCAATCGTATTGGCTACGGTTGTAATCGCCTGAATCATAACAAGCTCTACTTCTCTGGTCTTCTCATCCAGACGTTGCTGCAGATTCTGCCGGTAGCCTTCAAGCTCAATGGTGCGGCGGATACGATTTAACATGATACGTGGATCAAAAGGTTTCGTAATGAAATCATGTGCCCCCATTTCAAAACCTTCCGCTTCGCTTTCTGTTTTTTTATCTGCTGTCAGAAAAATAACCGGAATTTTTCGCCACTGCTCATGCTCCTGTAGAATTTTCATTACCTCAAAGCCGCCGATTTCCGGCATAAAAATATCAAGCAGAATCAAATCCGGTGTATACTTCTCCAGATACTTAAATGCCTGCTTACCGGAATTTACCCCTACTACCTTATATTCCTCTACCAGAAGCTTCTGTGCTGTTATCAGATTCCACCTGTCATCGTCAACAATTAATATCGTTTTTTTCGTCCCCATAACCATTTCCCCCAAATCTTAGGTTATATTTTTATTATACTTTTTTCCAAAGCAAAAAGCAATCGAATATCTGATAATAGATATTCGATTGCTCCATTCTTTCCTAATTCTATGTTTCACGCAATATTTCCTTCTTTAACCTGCGCATAATCTTCTTTTCCAGTCTGGAAATATAGGATTGAGAAATTCCTAAAAGTTCCGCTACTTCTTTCTGTGTCAGTTCCTTATCATCGGTACTTCCCAATCCGAAACGCAGTTTTATGATTGTCTGCTCCCTTTCCGTAAGCTTGGAAATGGCTTTAATCAGAAGTTTCCGTTCCACTTCATTCTCAATATCCTGATAAATGACATCTTCATCTGTTCCAAGAATATCCGAAAGCAGCAATTCATTTCCGTCCCAGTCCACATTTAACGGTTCATCAATGGATACTTCCATTTTATGTTTGCTGTTTCTTCGCAAATACATTAAAATTTCATTTTCAATACAACGCGAAGCATAAGTTGCCAGTTTAATATTTTTCTCCGGATTAAAGGTATTAATGGACTTTATCAGTCCAATGGTTCCAATAGAAATCAAATCCTCAACACCAACACCGGTATTATCAAATTTTTTGGCTATATACACCACCAATCGTAAATTATGTTCAATCAGAATCGCTTTTGCCTCATCCTCATATTCTGTTCCCAAATCTCCGATAATCTCATTCTCTTTTTCAACCTCCAAAGGCGGCGGCAATACCTCTGCCCCTCCAATGTAATGTATATCTCCCTGCTTATGTATAAGGAATCTGGTATCCTTACGCACCATCTTAAACTGCACTTTGCCGGGAATTGCCACTTTAAACACCATTTCTTTTCCTCCTAATCATCCAATAATTGGGGATGTAATATCATCTGGTAGATGCTGTCTCTCGATATTCCTGTATTACAAATTGCAACGATTGCTTTCTTGTGATGTATTTCCCGATAAGAATCCTCTATAATGAGCTCCGGTAATTCATAAGCCTGTAAAATACCGTTTTTCTTCCCAACACTGTGAAAAGGAACTGCATGAAAGCACTCTGGCAGAAGAATTTCGGTAAGTGCTTTTGCAGCTTCTTCACTGATTATGCATACAGGAGCTCCACTTACCGGTTCGGTCAGATGGTTGCCGGTATCTACCAAAGCCTTGATATGTACCTCCCGCTGTTTTAACGGAATACGGATTTCTCTGATATCATTTTGTTCCGAATGTCTTTTTTTATGTATCAACAAATTGATTACACCATATCCGGGATAACTGCAAAGCAGAACAAGCCAGATACCAATCTGCCATTGTTCCCGTATCGCAAATTGTCTGACAATCCACAAAACAACACTTCCAAAGAAAAAACCACAGACTCCCATCATCAGACTGCTTCTTATCAGTACATCCGGTTTCCGGATGCCAAATACTATTCGCATCGTACACATACTGACAGGTAGTATTCCACAAATAAGCCTGATTCTCATGGTAAAAACCGGAATCAATATGACCAGACATATCATTCCTGCCCCCAATAAGGCTCCCAGTAAAACTCTTCGATGTGTGGCAGTACATTTCAGAATTTTTCCTGTTATGGACAACAGATACAGATTCATTACAAATTGAATGAAAAATACACTGTCAATATATAATTTGTAATACACTCTCCACCTCCATGTTTCTGCTTCATTATAAGGAATAGCACGCGATTATTTTGTCAAATTGTGAAAGCATTTCCGCAATATTTTCTGACTTTTTTTGACAAAGTAGTTTTTTCGCGCAAACCAAAAAACCCACCAGAGTTTTTACACTCTGGTGGGTTATTCTGCAATTTATTTCTATGTATCGTTATGAAAACGATAATCTCAAGTAACATCCTGAAATGCTATTTACGCTGTAAGAAATCAGGAATCTTTAAGGATTTCTCTTCTACAGAGCTTCGGATATCCGTTGCCCTGTTTATGCCCGTAATCGGTTTTACCGGTGTAGGCTGTGTACCGCCTGACTGCGTACCGGATGCCGTTGTAGTGGACACCGAAGGTCTGATACCAAGATTGGCTGTTCCAAAATTTCCAAGTCCTGCTCCGGTTCCTACTGTTGTCTTACCCTGCAGAGAAGTTGGTGTGATATAGGCTGACTTAAAGCCTAACCCCTTTGCCTGATTAGCCTTCTCTTCAATACCGGTAGCAATAATCGTAACATTGCAGGTGTCTGTCTTCGATGCATCATACATAGCACCAAAAATAATGTTTACATCATCACCGGTTAATTCTCTTACATAATCTGCCGCATCCGATGCGTCTGCCAGCGAAATATCGCCGGAAACATTGATAATAACATGTGTTGCACCGGAAATAGTCGTTTCCAGAAGCGGACTCTCTACCGCCATCTTAACCGCTTCACTTGCTTTGTCATCTCCCTTGCCTGTTCCGATACCGATATGGGCAATACCCTTGTCCTTCATAACCGTCTGCACATCGGCAAAGTCAAGGTTAATAACTGCCGGTACATTGATTAAGTCAGTAATACCCTGAACAGCCTGCTGTAATACCTCATCTGCCTTTTTCAAAGCATCCGGCATGGTTGTCCGTCTGTCCACAATCTCTAACAATTTATCATTCGGAATGACAATTAACGTATCTACATTGTCCTTAATCCTCTCAATGCCGTTTAATGCATTTACCATACGAGCTTTTGCTTCAAAACGGAACGGCTTTGTTACAACACCAACGGTAAGAATTCCCATATCCTTTGCTAATTTAGCAACAACAGGCGCTGCTCCGGTTCCGGTTCCGCCTCCCATACCGCAGGTTACGAAAACCATATCTGCACCTTTCAGTGCTGCTGCTACTTCTTCTTCACTTTCTTCCGCTGCTTTCTCACCAATTTCCGGTTTAGCTCCTGCCCCAAGTCCTTTGGTCAGTTTTTCACCAATCTGGAGAAGCTTCGGTGCCTTACATAACTGTAAGGCCTGTTTATCGGTATTGATTCCGATAAAGTCAACTCCGTCAATATTTTCATCAATCATTCTATTTACAGCATTATTACCTGCACCGCCAACACCAACTACAATAATCTTAGCGGCAGATTCAGCATCGTTTGTCTTAATCTCAAGCAAAGGTAATTCCTCCTTCTATTCCAAATAAACTCATATAGATTATCATATAATTATTTTTTCAAATTAGCAACCCCATTTTTTCGTTTCCTTGAATTTTTTCTTCTAGTCTAGTTCAAAGCTGGTTGTTTTTGTTTCCTCGGTATACTCTTTCATATCCAATGTTCCGCTTTTCCCTTCCAGCTCCGGAAGCATATACTGCAACTTCATAATTTTCTCATCGATATCATCGCTTGCTCCCATCGCAACTTTCACATCTCCGAAAATCAGCGTTACCTGAAAGGCTGAATCAAAGTAAATCTTATCTACCGAGAGGGAATACTTGTCCAAAAGCTGTGTAATTCTTAAGATATCCTGAAAAACCTCCGGATTTTCTACCGGAAGCGGCTCGTGAAGTACTACGTGATCAAACGTAAGTCCTGTTACCTGTGGAATTCCCGGTGTCCCCTCTTCGGAGGTTTCCACAACAATCCCTTCGTTATCAAAATAAATATATCTACCAAGATACATGACATATCCAGCCACTGCTTTTTCATAAACAGTGATTCTGACCGTATCTCTTGCCTCAATGGAAACGTCCATCGTTTCGATAAAAGGTATATCTTTAATTTCCTTATCCCGGTATTTCAGAGAAAGGAACAATGAGTTGTGTCCATAGGCACCATCCATAACCATTGCCATAATCTCTTCATTGGTGTAATGAATATTTCCATCCACATAAACTGTCGTAATCGTATAGTTCTGCATAATATACAAATAACCGCCAATAAGAACAGCCAGAAAAACACATAAGATAACAGAAAGAACAGCAATTCGCTTCCCTTTTCCAAACCGAAGCTTCTGCTCTTTCTGTTTCTGTTTTCCTTTTGGTTTCGTATCACTTTTTACTAATCTCAGATTAGGATTTTTTTTACTACTCATAGTATCGTCCTTTAAGTGTCTGCAACCGGATAATCAACTTTCTTACATCTTGCCCCGAGTTTCTGTAAATCAAGGCAGATATCTTCATATCCTCTTTCTATAAAATGACGGTTTGTAACAACGGTCACACCTTCTGCCGCTGTACCTGCCAATACCAGGGCTGCTCCGCCCCTCAGTTCTTCTGCCTGAAGCAGTGCGCCATGCAGTCTATCAGTTCCTTCTATTATTACAGAATTATCCTGCAATTGAATGTCCGCTCCCATTTTTTGAAGTTCCGGTACAATACGGAACCGATTTTCAAAAATGGTTTCCCGAATGGTACTCTTCCCTTTGGCTAAAGTCATAGCCGCTAAAAATGCCGACTGTAAATCCGTTGGGAATCCCGGATAGCTGTCTGTCTCAAGTCCCGGCAATGCTTTTCTTCTTTCTTTACAGGCAATATAAAGTCCTTCCGTACTTTCCTGTATTCCGGCCCCCATTGCCTGCGCTGCCTGTATGACCGTCTGCAATTGCAGACAGGGCGCATCCTGCAGAAAAATCTCGCCGCCACTGCAAAGACAGGTCGCCAAGTACGTTCCTGCCACAATCCGGTCAGGCGGTACCCGGTAAGATACCGGATGAAGCCTTTTCACGCCTTTAATCCGAAGCCTGCCGGTACCTGCCCCTTCAATATCTGCTCCGGCCTGTGTCAAAAATTCGCACAAAGCACCTATTTCCGGTTCTCTTGCTGCATTTTCAATGATGGTTTCTCCGTCGGCAAGCACTGCCGCCAATACCAGGTTCTCCGTTGCTCCGACACTTACAAACGGAAGTCTGTGTGTTGCTCCGATAAGTCCTGTCGTTTCCGCATGAAAGCCGTCTTCTTTCTCTTCAATAACAACACCCATTCTGCGAAGTCCCTGCAAATGCAAATCAATCGGTCTGGAACCGATAACACATCCTCCCGGATACTGCATGCTGACACTACCGGTTCGGGCAAGCAGAGCTCCTAAGAGCATAACCGAAGATCTCATGACACCGACCGATTCCTGTGGCATTTCACACTGTGAAAGCTGTTTCGTATAAATCTTTACCTTCTGTTTCTCCCTCGTTACGGTACAGCAAAGGCTTTCCAACAATCGAAGCATATGCCTGACATCACTAATATCCGGACAATTCTCGATTTCACAGACACCGTCTATTAAAAGAGTAGCTGCCAGAATCGGCAGCACAGCATTTTTGGACCCTTGTATTTTTGTCTGTCCAAACAAACAATTTCCCCCATATATCTGAATCGCATCCATAACAAAACCTCAAATCAAAAAATAATTGGCCTACTTTATCTATATGGGGAAATCTGAAAAAATTATCTTGTACTTATAAATCTTTTAAATGAATTCCTTTTGCCACACTTAGCACAAGTCCGATTTCAATCATCAAAAACAGCACCGATGTACCTCCGTAACTGATAAACGGCAAGGAAATACCGGTATTGGGAATCGTATTCGTTACAACTGCTATGTTCAGAATAACCTGAATTGCGATATGTCCCAGTACGCCTACCACTAATAACGCGCCAAACAAATCCGGTGCATTATTGGCAATTACCATAAACCGCCAGATAAGCAGAAGAAACATCAGAATAACGGCAATCCCACCAAACAGTCCAAGTTCTTCACATATAATGGAAAAAATCATATCGTTCTGTGCTTCCGGCAGGAAACCAAGCTTCTGCATACTGGCCCCCAATCCCTTTCCAAGAATACCGCCGGAACCAATCGCATAAAGTGCCTGTAAGGTCTGGAAACCTTTCCCGCTTGCATAGGCCTCCGGATCCAGCCATGCAAGGATACGTGCTCCTCGGAAATTCAGACTGTCCGTACCGGACTCTGCCATTTTCACAATGACAAAGACAATCAGTGCTGCACCGGCAAGAGCAACAAGTCCAAGAAGAATAAACCGCTTATATTCCGGACAGGCCACAAACAGCATCAGTATCGCAATACCCATGACAATGATTGCCGAACTCATGTTAGAAGTAATTTTCCATAACATTAAAGCAATCGGAACCGGAACGGCAAGTACAGTGTAGAACCCTTTCCTGTGCCTTATTCTTTTTCCCATGGAGCATATCATACTTGCCAGGAACAAAATCATACATAACTTAGCAACCTCGGCAGGTTGTAGTGAAATACCGGCAATTCTAAGCCATCGCTTTGCACCGTTTGCCTCGTATCCAAAGGGAATAATCAACAGAATCAAAAAAGCCGATACTGCATAGCCTATTACAGCAAACCGCTCCCAGAAATGATAGGGAATATTGGCTACAATCAACATAACCACAATGCCAAGAATCGTTGCACCAAGCTGTTTCTTGAAATAAAATGCGGAATCGCCAAAATCCAGATTGGCTTCGTAGGAGCTTGTAGAATACACCATAACCAATCCAAAACCTAAAAGGAACAGTACAATAAACAACAGACTGTAATCCATATACCGACTTCCGCTATTTGATTTTCTTCGGGATGAAACTCTTTCTGCCACGCTTATGACTCCTTCAGATTTTTTACAAACTCTTTAAATAACTTACCTCTCGTTTCATAATTCGGAAACATGCCCCAGCTTGCACATGCCGGTGATAGCAAAACCGCATCCCCCGGGACAGCATTCTGCACACAGATGTCAAATGCCTCTTCAAAGCTGTCGGCCAGGACAATATTCCCAACACCATGTTTTCTGGCACATTCTGCAATCTTTTCCCTTGTCTGTCCAATCAGGACAAAACATTTTACCTTACCCTCAAAGGCTTCTATCCATTCATCGTATTCACTCTGCTTGTCATAACCGCCGCCGATTAAAACAGTTGGCTTACACATTGCCCGTATTCCCTGGATGGCAGCATCCGGATTGGTTCCCTTGGAATCGTTATAATAATCCACACCGCGTTTCGTTGCTACAAACTCGATTCGGTGTTCTACCGCTTTAAATGCTTTAACCGTTGCTAAAATGACATCCATCGGTACATTCATTGCCTGTGCAATGGCAATGGCTGCCATAACATTTTCTACATTGCACATACCGACCAGATTCATATCATGAATATTCATAACCTTCTGTTCTTTGCCGCTTTGTGCCTGATAAATGTCTTCCCCTTCCAGATAGAAGCCGTTCTCTAACTTCCTTGCAGAAGAGAAATAAACAACCTTGGCCGGACAGTTTTCACCAAACGCTCTTGTATATTCATTCTCGTAATTCAAAACGCAGACATCATCCTTTGTCTGATTCTCCGCAATTTTTTCTTTAGTTGCAATATAATTTTCCATCGTATGGTGACGGTTTAAATGATCCGGCGTTATATTTAAAATTGCCGAAACAACCGGATGGAAAGACTCTATTGTTTCCAACTGGAAACTGCTTATTTCCGCTACGGTTACCGTATCCTCCGTTGCCTGTTGGGCTGTCAAAGTATAGGGATTTCCAATATTACCGACAACATAAACACTTTTATAGTAATTTGCCATAATCTCACCCACCAGTGAGGTTGTCGTTGTTTTACCGTTGGTTCCGGTAATTGCCACTACCTTTCCCTTAGCAAAGGTATAGGCAAGTTCTATTTCGCCCCATATTTTAATTCCTTTCTTGCGGAAATTTTCTACAAATTCCGTATCCGTCGGAACACCGGGACTTAATACCACAAGTTCTATCTGCTCTCTTATTTCATCCGGCAGTTTACCGATAATTACTTCTCCCTTACAAGAAGGGGAAAGTTTTGCTTTCACCTCTTCTTTTACAAGCTTTTCATTCTCATCATAAAGAATCGGAAAGGCTCCCTCTCTGCTTAGAAGTTCTGTTGCCCCTACACCGCTGATTCCGGAGCCTACCACCAATACTTTTTTACCTTGTAAATCCATTTCCACCAACCATACCTTTCTTTTATTTCTCTCTGTCGGTTCTTATAATATCCCCATCAGGGCAACCAGGCAAAGCAATGCTGTCACAATGGAAAATACCGCTACGACTCTTGTTTCTGACCATCCGCATAATTCAAAGTGATGGTGGATAGGTGCCATCTTAAAAATGCGCTTTCCACCCGACATCTTAAAATAGGATACCTGTATGATAACAGACAATACTTCTATCACATAAATAAAACCTACAATAGCAAGGAAAATCGGCATCTGCATCATATATGCGGCTGCCGCAACAAAACCACCAAGTGCCAACGAACCGGTATCTCCCATAAAAACACTTGCCGGATATACATTAAACAACAGAAAACCAAGCAGTGCGCCGACAACCGCACAGGTAATCGGTTCAATCCCACTTCCCAGTCCGATAGCAACAATCGTAAAGAAAGTTGCTACCAGTACCGTAACAGAGCTCGCCAGTCCATCCAGTCCATCAGTAAAGTTCGTTCCATTTACTGTTCCGATAACAATGAAAAACAGGATTGGAATGTTAAATACTCCGAAATCCACATAAGTTTCCTTCATAAACGGAATGCGCATTGCCAGGGAAACATCTGTATAATGTGTAATATAATAAGCAAACACTCCGGTTACCAGAATCTGTAATGCCATTTTCTGCCACGCACGCAATCCCATAGAACGTTTCAGCACAACCTTAATATAATCATCCAGAAAACCGATTAAACCAAACCCCAGAGTCAGAAAAAGAATCGGTATAATTTTCGGATAACCTTTCACATATAGGATGGATGTTACTACCACACTGATCAGAATCAGAATTCCGCCCATCGTTGGCGTACCATTTTTTTTCAAATGTGTTTCCGGTCCTTCATCCCGAACCGTCTGACCCACTTTCAGCCGTTTTAAAAAAGGGATAATTACCGGTCCCAAAACCACACTAATCGCAAAAGATATCAAAACTGACATTAAAATCGTTGAATTCATAGCTCTCTCTCCACATATTTCATATCAGGAACAGTCCCGCTATCACTTTACTGCAAGAACAGTTCCTTTTTCAAGCCTTATTATAATCCATCTTTTCCAAATAAGGAAGAATATTTTCAAAAAGCTGTCTGACAACCGGTGCTGCAATCTGTCCGCCATAATACATTCCCTTTGGATTATTGATAATAGCTATGGCAAGTACCTGTGGATTGTCTGCCGGTGCAAATCCGAGAAAAGAAGCAATATATTTACCGCTTCCTCTTGGAAGAGTCTGACTGGTGGCTGTTTTTCCTCCTACCCGGTATCCTTCTACATAACCATTTTTACCACCGCCATTTTCTACCACCTGTTCCAGAATATAACGCATAGTCTGCGATGTTTCCTCCGATAAGATATTTTCCTTTACCGGATACGCAAAGGATTTACTTTCACTGCCATCCGCATTTGCTACCCGTACTCCAAAATGCGGCGTAACACGTCTTCCACCATTAATAATGGAGGAGACGGTAACCGCAAGCTGTATTGGCGTTATCTGAAAGGATTGCCCAAAAGAAATCGTAGCCAGCTCTACTTCACCAATATTTTCCTTTTTATGCATAATGGTACCTGCCTCTCCCGGCAGGTCAATGCCTGTTTTATCAAGTAAACCAAACTGTTTGAAATATTTATAATAATTATCAACCCCCAGACGAAGTCCAACTGTCACAAAGACCGGATTACAGGAGTTCATTGTTGCCTGCACAAAGTTTTCAGCCCCATGTCCGGTTGTCTTGTGACATCGGATTCTTCTATCGCCCACCATAATAAAGCCGGGACAACTGAAATTATCTTCGGTACTGACAACACCCTCTTCCAAGCCTGCTGCTGCCGTAATGATTTTAAAGGTAGAACCCGGCTCATAAGTATCGTTGATGCAGCCGTTACGCCACATGGCATTTAACAATTCCTGCTTTTTTTCTTCGCTCAATCCTTCTTCCGCCACCGTATCCGGCAGTGTATAAGGATTGTTCAAATCAAACTCCGGTATATTCACCATGGCAAGGATTTCACCATTTTGCGGATTCATAACAAGAATGGATACACTGTCTGCCTGCTTGGTCTCCATAGTCTGCTCCGCAAGCTGTGTAGCATAGCTTTGGATGTTCCGGTCCAGACTGATATATAAATCTTTGCCATCAACCGGCTCCACGCGTTCTTCTCCTGCCTCGGATACTTCTACACCTTTCGCATCCGTTACCGTTAGAATCGTTCCCGCTTCTCCGCTCAAATATTCTTCATATATCACTTCCAGTCCAATAATTCCCTGATTATCCCCTCCGGTAAAACCAAGGACCTTCGACGCGAGAGAGCCATAAGGATAGTAGCGTTTATAATCTTCATCTACTTTTACGCCTTCCAGTTCATAAGAACGTATCCTGTCTCCTACTGTTTTTTCTACATTGCTTTTTATTTTTTCTATGGAAGAATATTTTTCTACCCGTTTTCGCACATATTCCTCTGTCAGACCAAGCTCCTTAGATAATACCGTTATGACTTCTTCCGCATCTTCAATCTGATTGTGAATAACCGATATGGTACATACCGTCTTATTGTCTGCCAGAATTTCTCCGTTGGCATCTATAATTCTTCCCCTTGCCGCTTTAATGCTTCGTTCTCTCTCATGTAGTTCTTTTGCCTTCTGCGTATAATATTCTGATTGAAAGACCATAAGATAAACCAATCTCCCTATCAATCCCATAAAAACAAACAGGCAGGCAAACATTATCGTAACGGTTTTATTCCGATGATATGTTTTATGTAAATATTCTTTTTCCTTCATCCCGCAGAAAAACCTCATAAAAAGGTATTAATACAATTTATTACCATTTTTATGAGGTTATTCTTATGAACTTTATTCTTCGCTCTTCTCTCCTGTATCTTCCGGTTCTTCTTCCAGCCCAGTTCCTTCCTCATCCTCACCAGATACAAGACTGCCGCCGTTTACAACAGCTCCGGTTTCCGGATCTACCAGATTACCGGTATCCGGATCTTTCAGATAGCCGGTTTCCGGATCCATCGGGAATTCTTTCCAACGATCTGTATCCACCGTTTCTTCCGGCTGACCTTCCTCATTATCAGCTCCATCAGTTCCCTCACCGGAAGCTTCACCGTTTTCACCGGACTGGTCATCATTGCCTTCCGCGCCTTCTTCCGAAGACTCTTCTTCCGCATTCTGCTGCATGGTAATCTGTATCTTCATTTCTTCCAATTCAGCTCTTTCTGCATCGGACAGTTCTTCTGTCATAAAAATATTCATATACGGCAGAACTTCCGTCAATACTTTACGGACAATTCGCGTTGCATGTTTCGCATCATCCTGAAAAGGCACATTCGGACGGTCTACTACCACATAGATAGCAATCTGCGGATCATCTGCCGGCGCATAACCCATAAAAGAAACAACATATTCATGATTACCACGGGGCAGTGTTTCAGCCGTACCGGTCTTACCGCCTATCATATAACCTGCCGGTCTAGCTGTTTTACCGGTTCCCTTTTCTCCTGTAACAACCAGATTACAATATTCCAGAATCTTATCACTGGTGGACTGGGATATGGTCTGTTTCAAAACTCTTGGCTCAATATTATCCACCGTTGCCCCATCTGTCGTCATAATCTTACTTACGATATGTGGCTCATAATAATATCCGCCGTTAATCAAAGAGCAGAAACCGGTAATCATCTGAATCATCGTTGCATTAAAACCTTGTCCAAAAGAATTGGTTGCAAGTTCTGTCAGACCGATATTTTCTTTGTTGTAAACCATCGAAACGGTTCTGGTTTCTCCGGCAAGATCAATATTCGTTTTTAAACCAAAGCCGAACAAGTGCTGATAATCAACAAATTTCTCCTGTCCTAAAGCAAATGCCACATGCATTAAAACAACGTTGCAGGAACGTTCAATCCCCTGGGCTACCGTAATATAGCCATCGCCATAAATCTGGTGACATTTAATATCATAATCACCTACATGCAGCTTTCCTTCACAATTATAGGACTCATTACCGGTAATCGCTCCGGCTTCCAATGCCGCTGCCACTGTAAAAGGCTTGGCAACGGAACCCGGTTCATAACTATCCACAATACAGAAATTTTTCCACAAAGCATCCAGATGCTGATACATCGTTTCATCATCCATTGCCTCTATCATTTCTTCCGTCAGATACTCCCCTGTTCTTTTGCCCTTTTCATCCAATTGCGGCATACCAATCAGATTATCTGTGTTCCTGACATCATTTAAGTCATAATTCGGATAGCTTGCCATGGCAAGAATATTGCCGGTATCTACTTCCATAATAATACAGCCGATATTGTTGGCACCGTTGCCTGGTCTGTAATTATCCTTATATTCTTCATTATACTCTTTCAGATATTTTTCTACGATACTCTGGATATTGGCATCAATCGTTGTCTGTAGATTATAACCATCCACTGCCGGAATTGTGGTTCTCTCCAGATTGGAATCATTGTTCAGATAGCCATACTCTCTTCCGTTGGTTCCACACAACACATCATTATAGTATTCCTCTAACCCATACTGTCCTGCATTATCGCTTCTGGTATAGCCAATCACATCACAGGCCAGTGAACCATTCGGATACTCTCTTTTATATTCATCCTCAAACCAGACACCTTTAATATTGGCCCCATTTTCTTCATCATTTTTCATTTCCTGAAACTTGGCAACCTTCTCATAGTCCAGACGTTTTGCCAGAACGTAATAAGAAGAAGTGGGATGCTCGGCAATATAAGCACGCACTTCACTTGTATCAATACCAAACGCACTTTTTAGTGCATTCAGAGTCGGTTCCAGATAAGCTTCATCTCCCAGAAGAATCTTGGTGTCCAGAATGACATTATATACTTTATTGCTGACAGCCAGTATCGTACCATTGGTGTCTACAATATTTCCACGCTTAAAAGGTATTGTCTTGGAGTCATACTCCTGTTGCGACAATACCTGCTTTTTATACTCTTCTCCATTATTACGGGTTATCAGAAATAAACGTACACTTAACCCAACAAAAGCCGCCAGTATAAGAAAAAATAACACAAGCAGCTTCTTCTGCATCTTTTTTGTAAATTTTATAATACGACTTTGTCTGCTCAAATAGCCACCTACTTATTCCGGTATTGAAGCCATCTGCTTCACATAATCGCTGTTCTCGCTTGAGAAAGTAACAATTTGTCCTTCCTCTGCATACTGCATGCCAAGCTCCTGAATAGCAATTCTTTTTACCTCTTCTAAATCTACGCTACTTGTTATTCTACTATATTCTTCGTCATTTGCAAGCTTTAAGTCATTCAATTCACTCTCTAATGTTGAAATATGCTGGACACTGTTGGTAATATCCGACTGTAATGTAATATACCCTACCAGAATCCATCCGGTTGCCAATAACGCAAGACTTAAAAATAATACATAGCCAGCACTCATATGTTCCGCTTTTTCTCTGTTTTTTCTTGCGGCATTGCTTAATTTTCTCTTAGGCTCTCTCTCAATTTCTCTTGTAACATCCAGTTTTCTGACGGTACTGCCATGTACATATCTGCTGCTTGCCATTCTCTTTCTTTCCTCTCTACACAATTTTCAATTATTACCTCGCTCAAATACTCTCAGCTTGGCACTCTTTGCTCTTTTATTTTCTGTAATTTCTTCTTCCGACGGCAAAATCGGTTTTCTGGAAATCACCTTTCCCTTTGACATCCTTCCGCAAACACATACCGGAAATTCCGGTGGGCAAATGCATGGATTTTCATTTCTCTTGAATGCAGATTTTACAATCCGGTCCTCTAATGAATGGAATGTAATAATGCAAAATCTTCCGCCCGGATTTAACATATCAATCAAGTCATCCAGCGAATTTTTTAGTACCTCTAATTCTCTGTTACATTCAATCCGGATTGCCTGAAAAGTTTTTTTAGAGGGATGTCCTCCTGTTGCACGCATTTTGGCCGGAATTGCCGCTTTGATAATTTCATTCAACTCTCCGGTTGTTTCCACAGGCTTGTCCGTTCTTGCTTTTACAATGTGTTTGGCAATATTTCTGGCAAACTGTTCTTCCCCATAATCTCTGATTACCCGAAAAAGGTCCATTTCCGAATAAGTATTAACGATTTCTTTGGCACTAAGCGTCTGCCTTGTATCCATACGCATGTCCAAATCCGTATCGTATTTATAAGAAAAGCCTCTTTCCACATTATCAAGCTGATAAGAAGAAACTCCCAAATCAAGGACAATACCATCTACCTTCTTTATTCCGATAGCTTGCAATGCTGCTTTGGCATTACAATAATTGTCCCGGATAATCGTTACCTTCTCTCCAAAAGGCTCCAACCTTTTGCCGGCTGCCTGAATTGCTTCACCGTCCTGATCAATCCCAATCAACCTTCCGGTTCCGGTTAACTCAGAGGCAATCCGGAAAGAATGTCCACCGCCCCCAAGTGTACCGTCTACATAAATTCCATCCGGCTTTATTTGTAAATTTTCAATTGTTTCCTCCAAAAGAACGGATGTATGCTTAAATTCCATTTTGTTTCCTTCGTTTCTTTATTTAAATACCAAGTCCAAGCTCTGCCATATGCTCGGCTATCTCATCCATATCCTCATAAGCTGCCATTCCCTCAAAGCGTTCCTTACTCCAGATTTCAATCCGGCTTGCCACACCAATCAGAACAACATCCTTATTCAGTTGCGCAAATTCTCTCAGTACATTAGGTACCAGGATTCTACCCTGTTTATCTACCTCTACTTCTGCTGCTCCTGCCAGAAAGAAACGAACAAACTGTCTGGCATCTTTGTTCGTAAGCGGCAAGGATTTCAGTTTTTCTTCAAATACATTCCACTCTGCATTGTCATACACAAACAGACAGCCATCCAATCCCTTCGTCACTACGAATACGTCTCCCAACGCCTCTCTGAACTTGGACGGAATAATCAGCCTGCCTTTCGTATCAATTGTGTGATTGTATTCTCCCATAAACATCATCAATCACCTGCCATAAAGTGTCTGCCACGGTCTGTGCTATCAAGTGTTTCTTTTTGAAAAATGTAATTAAAATCTACCACTTTAAACCACTTCATACCACTTTCCACCACTTTTAGTACAATTCTATAATAAAATAAGCCTTTATGCAAGTAAAATCAATGTTTTTTTGAAAAAAAGTAAAAAAATAAAAAGTGCTCCACTTTTTAAGTGAAACACTTTTCTTTCCAACCGTGCTCTCTACAGTTTCTATTCTGTTTCTTTCCGCATCCGGCTGCGGATAACAATCTCCGCAACAATTGCCATGACTACCAGTACGATTGCAAGCATCTGGGACACCGGAATCGTTGTTCCCATCACATAGAGCTGGTCCGTACGGATGCCTTCTATCCACGCTCTTCCCAATCCATAGCCGCCAAGATAAAGCAAAACTATTTCTCCCGTAAACTTTTTATGGCTGCGGTACAACATCATGATACACAACAGTGCCAGATTCCACACGCACTCATACAAAAAAGTCGGATGTACCTGAATATAATTGGTGCCATCTACAATCTGTGCTGCAATCCCCGCCGAAATATCCCGGCTTCTGACCGCTTCAATCGGAAGTCGCATGGCAAACAGATTATCAGTATATTCACCAAACACTTCCCGGTTCATGAAATTGCCCCATCTACCGATTGCCTGTCCTAATACCAGACCGGGTACACAAATGTCCGCAATCTGAAAAAAACTCTGTTTTTTCACACGACAATACACATATAAGGTAAGAAACGCCGCAATAACAGCACCATAAATTGCCATACCGCCATTTCTTGTATTAAAAATCTGTATTAGATTATCTTTATACATATCCCAGGAGAATACTACATAATAGATTCTTGCTCCCAAAATGGAAAAGACAATTGCATAAATTATAAAATCCCATATAATATCCGGATTCACATTTTCCTTCTTTGCTACATGGGCTGCCAGAAATACCCCGGCCATAATGCCGATTCCAATCAGCACACCATACCAAGCAATCTGAAAGCCAAAAACGCTGAATGTTTTTGGTACATTTTCCAGATACAGATGCAGATGTGGAAAAGCAATGTCGGTTACGTCCATAATATCTTTCATCGTTCATACTCCTCATATTTCCAGAATATTGTTAAATAACATCCCGGAATGTTTTACTGCCTATACATTAAAACGGAATAAAATAACATCTCCGTCCTGCACCACATAATCCTTACCTTCCATACCTACCAGGCCTTTTTCTCTTGCAGCCGCCAAGGAGCCCTGCTCTAATAAGTCCTTGTAATTGACTACCTCAGCCTTAATAAAGCCTCTTTCAAAGTCGGTATGTATTTTTCCGGCAGCCTGTGGTGCCTTCGTACCGATTTTAATTGTCCATGCTCTTGTTTCATCTTCTCCAGCCGTCAAGAAACTCATCAGTCCAAGAATATGATAGCTTGCTTTAATCAGTTTCTGCAAACCGGATTCCTTTAATCCTAAATCTTCCAGGAACATTGCCGTTTCTTCCTCGTCTAATTCCGCGATTTCCTGTTCAATCTGGGCACAGATAACAAACACTTCACTTCCGTTTGCTGCAGCAAATTCTTTTACCTTTGCCACACCAGCATTATCCGCTCCGTCATTTGCCAAATCATCCTCTGCCACATTGGCCGCAAAAATAACCGGCTTATAAGTGAGCAGATTATAAGAGGCAAGTAGAGCCAGTTCATCCTCATCATCGGTTTCAAAGCTTCTGGCAAGCTTTCCTTCCTCCAGATGTGCTTTTATTCTCTCTAACAAAGAAAGTTCTTTAGCAAGTGTCTTATCCATTCTGGCGCCCTTGCTTGTCTTGGCGATTCTTCTGTCCAGAATCTCAATGTCCGAAAAAATAAGCTCCAGATTAATAGTTTCAATATCACGCATGGGATCAATGGAGCCGTCTACATGGACGATATTGGAATCTTCAAAGCAACGTACCACATGGACAACTGCATCTACCTCTCGGATATTACTAAGGAACTGGTTTCCAAGCCCTTCACCTTTGGAAGCCCCCTTTACAAGTCCTGCAATGTCGACAAACTCAATCGTTGCCGGTGTTACTTTTTTGGAATGATACATATCTCCCAGCAGTTTCAGACGCTCATCCGGGACAGCTACGATACCAATATTGGGATCAATCGTACAAAACGGGTAGTTTGCAGATTCTGCGCCTGCCTTTGTCAACGAATTAAATAATGTACTTTTACCAACATTTGGTAATCCTACGATTCCTAGTTTCATTTTTCTATATCTCCTTCATTTTTCCTTGATTTTATAGGATTTTGAGTGGTTGCTCTTTAGCAAGTGCACCATTTAGTGCACCATTTCATATTACTTTTAAAGCTTCTGCAACCAATTCAATTTCCTTCTGCTTTTCTTCTTCTGTTGTATGAACATATAAGTTCATTGTTATACCAATATTAGAATGACCTAATAATATTTGCAATGTCTTGGGTTTCATTCCTGCTTCTATACATCTTGTAGCAAATGTATGTCTTAGCACATGCATTGAAAATCTTTTCATTCCCACCTTATCACATATCTTGAATAAAGCGGTATCATATGTACTATTCTTAATAGGAGTTCCCTTTCTACATAAAAATATGTACTCTGAAAATTCCATTGGAATTACTTTGATTTTCTTATTCTTTTCTTTCTGGTCTTTCAAAATTCTAATTGCTTCCTCTGTCAATGGAATTGTTCGATACCCCGATTTACTCTTTGGCTCTCCAATCCTCCACTATCCGACCTTATAACGATACTCCATAGAATGGTCAATAGTCAATGTTCTTTTCTTAAAATCAACATTTCTCCATTGCAAGGCAACAAGTTCACCTGTTCTAAGACCAGTCTGCAATACAAACCTCTATTGATTCTCGTAGCTTTGTCCTGCCGCACCTTCTAAAAACTTCTTCTGTTCGTCAATAGTCAATGCTTCTTTCTTGTCTGACGGTTTCCCCATATCACTCTTTACCGATTTCTTACAAGGATTATAACGAAGTACATCATTTTCCTTTGCAAATTCAAGCATATTATATAGAGCTATTCTGGCTTGATAAATTGTACTTGTCCTGTAATCTTCATCTGCCATATCTAAAAATATCTTCTGACAATGTAACGGTTTTATATCTGTTAACAGCATTTTCTCAATTACAGGCTTTATATTTCTCATGTATCTTTCCGTATAGTTCCTTACTGTATTTGGTCTTACCGTCTTTTTCTTAATCTCAATCCAATATTCAAACCATGCATCGACTACCATATCACCGGCTTGTGCAATGTTACTATGCTCATCAATATAAGACGCATCTGCAATCCATTGTCTACACTCTTGTAACTTCTGAAAACGTTTCTGTCTCCGTTTTCCATATTTGTCTACAAATCTTGCAGAATATAAACCGTTTTTCTGTTGGGTTATTCCAACACCTAACTCCTTCCCTTTTAAATCCTTTCCCATATGTGTCAGCTCCTTTCATAAAAGAAGCCCTAACATAGCAAAATACATTTTAGCATATCAGGGCTTCTTTGTGTGAAAAAAATTAAATTTCTATTCTTTCTGAAATATATCGTTCAAATTCCTTCCGCTTGATTAAACGCTTTTTCCCAACATAAACAACAAAAGGACATCTGCTGTAATGTCCCGCAGACACAATTCTTTTTCTTCTTCCATTTCCTTACAAAAACTACACATTTCATCTCCACCATAAGCTGCCTTTTGCTTTTGCTTCTCTGCCAGAGCTTCTTGAAATAACTTTTGTCCCTTCTCATTCAGACAGCTATAATGTTCCATAAAAAACACATCACCAGATAAAATATATTCATAACCATCTGCTACTCGGTATAATAAATTTAATTCTTCTTTTGATAAATCACTGAATGCTTTTAAAATCTTTTCCTTCTTTAAATTGTCCAGTGCAATCTTCTCTGCTTCCTTGTGGTTTTCATCCATATTAAGATTAGCTTCTTCAAATACAGCTTTTCGACATTTTTTACTTTTAGAACATTTCTTAATATCCATCTGTTCTTCCAAATACGCAAAAGCTCGATTGACATATGGAGCGATTTCCATATATCTTTTCTTTTCAATATCAACCTTTATTCCTTTACAGAATTCCATAAAATAATCAAAATCCATTTCCCTTTCACATGCAAGGTAGCTGCTGATGACTGATTTTGTTGCAGCAATTTGGTATCCACTCCCACTATCAGTCGTTAAACCTGCTACTGTAACTCTTTCTCGCACATCTTCATATAATGCAGCAAACAACCCATTCCAGAAATACTTATGATGCTTTGCATCTCTCTTTAATTCTTCAATTACATCTAACATATTATATCACCCTCTATAGTTTACTCTCCCTCCCAAACCTCACTTCTATTATCCTCCTGATTTTGAATTGTTTTCTGTTTCAAAATCCGGAGCCGGCGGTTCTCGTGCCCTGCATCTCTCCTTAAAAAGCATAAAAAATAGACCTCTTTGGAAAAATTCCAAAAAAGCCTACCAACCGCCGTTCGCTTTCCGTTCGCTACTGAGTTCGCTTTTCGTTCGCCAATAAAATTTTAGTTTGCTTTCTGTTCGCCGGTACAAAAAAAGCCTATCACTGCGGATAAGCTCCCAAGTTTTCACTTCTATTTATTTCTTATATACAAACACATCTGATTCTGCGATTATTGCGATTCCATTCTCAATTGCATTCTATCATCTCTGACCATATCAATTAACTGATCCAGTTCCTCATTCAGCTCAACCTCTCGTAAAAGCTTGCAGATATCATATAAATGTCTTGAATCCCTGTCCTGCATATTCTGTATTTTATAATCGCATACGGCAAACACCTTATCCACGAAAGTTCTTTCTACAGATTGAACATTCATCATAACCTCTGCAGCTTCAAAGGAAACTGGCAGGATGATATTTCTGTCTAAACAAAATCTTCCTACAAAGCTACCGACAACATGCTTATCAACAGGATATACCGATTGATAATAACTTGTTTCTATAATAATCTCCAATGGAATTACAGAAAACAAAGATTCATA
>JAQXTA010000013.1 GCA_029219245.1 Lachnospiraceae bacterium
TGGACGGAACCTTTGATCTGAAAGGCTACACGAGTAATCCTGATGTAAAGGTGGAGTCCTATTCCGATGAGGCAAGAATCGGAAATTATTATATAGGAGGCATTACGGTCACAGTAGTTGAGAAGGTTGACGCGGATGGGAATCCGATCGATGAGAACGGCCTTCCCGTATATGAGCAGAAACTGGATGAGAACGGAGAACCGGTTCTTGATGCTAATGGAAAACCTGTGATGAATCAGATTAGTGAACCGGTGATGATCAAGACGCTGGATACGACAAATGCTATATTTAAACCGGTTGATGCAAGCGGTGATCCTATACAAATCACACTCCCCAGTGGGAAACAGGTAGATGCTCTTGATATTGTCAATCCCAAATGCACTGTCGCAGAGGACGGTTACACGCTGACGGTCACCGGGGACAATCAGTTTTCCATGACGTTGACTTTTGATATTTCCGGGAAAAATGACGGTGATACGATCGCCTCCGCCAATATTGAGTTGACGGGAATCGGTGCAATGACGATGCAGATCGGCGCCAACGAAGGACAGACGCTGGATATCCGCATCCCTACGGTATCCTCAAAATCTTTGGGGATCCATCAGGTAGATGTGACGAAAAGGGAGGATGCGAGACTTTCCATCAACCGGATCTCAAATGCACTCGACACGATATCCTCCATCCGATCCAGACTGGGCGCATACCAGAATCGACTGGAATCTTCCGTATCCAGCCTGGATGTGACAGAGGAGAACATGACATCGGCATACTCCCGTATCATGGATGTGAACATGGCGGAGGAAATGACCGAATATACAAAGAATCAGGTACTGGTACAGGCGGGAACATCCATGCTGGCTCAGGCGAATGAAAGACCGTCTCAGGTGCTACAGCTATTGCAGTAGGATGAGATGACGGAAAAAGGAGAAAGGTTATGACAGATCAGAGAAAAAAGGAGTTTTCCCTGCGGATCACACAGGCAAATAAGACGGAACTCATTGTGATTCTCTATGAAATGTATCTGGATTATCTGGGAGAAGCAGAGAATGCAGTGCAGGATAAAAGAGCTTTTCGGGAAGCAATACGAAAAGCGAGAAACTGTCTGAATGAATTGATGAATTCTTTGAATTTTGATTATGATACGGCATATTATCTCTTTCAGCTTTACCTGTATGTGAGCAGAGAGATGACGAGTGCGGATGTTTGCGGGGATGCAATGTCGCTTAAAAACTGCCGTATGGTCATAGAGGAACTGCTGACGGCTTACAGAGAGGTAAGCCGCCAGGATACATCAGGTCCCGTAATGGAAAATACCCAGACTGTCTATGCTGGATTAACCTACGGAAAAGGGAAACTCACGGAAAGTCTGGCTTACCAGGGGAACCGCGGGCTCCTCGCATAGATCTGTTGTTTTGGGTGTATCTGCGGCGAGGTTCATCTTTGCCGCTTCCTGCAACAGGTATTTATAGCGTTTCTGAATCGCATTGACTTCATAGATATAGCAATCTATCAAATCAGGATCTGTGGCATTGTCAAAACCTGCATATGCTGTTTCCAGAGCAAACCGGGTTTTGGCAATGTCATTTAGTATACTGTTCTTTCCGTCATCCACATAGGTACTTTGACTGAAGTGAGACTTCATAACATTTCACCCTTCCTGTTTTAGCAAAAACTCCTAAAAATATTCTTAAAAAAAGTATAGACAGCTGATGGTAAAATATTCATGGCATACCTAAAATATTTCCGAAATAGAATACAAAAAAGGAGTATAACAGGAGATAACCTTATGGATATCCATACAGGGGCTTATGTCATTATTTTTATGTGTGTGCTGATCCTGTGTGTGGCAGCACTTCGCAGGAGAGCGGAATTTCTGATCAATATTCTGCTGCGGAGTGTGACGGGGACAGCTGTGATCTATTTTGTCAATCAAATTCTGGCTACGCAGCAATTTCAGACGATGGTGGGAGTCAATCCGGTCAGTGTTTTGACATCCGGAATCCTCGGATTACCTGGGGTTGCACTGCTTTATGGCATACATATTTTCCAATTTTTGTAACTTTCTGACAAAATTTGTTTTTTGATGAAAAGCTACTGGACAAATTAAATCAGATTGATTATAATTCGACTTACAACTTGTTACGAAAACCGGATGATCGATGCGGAGGTGAGTAACATTGTAAGTCTTTTTTTCTTTTTGGGAATTGCCGTGTGGCAGGATATCCGCACGAGAACGATTTCCAATCTGCTGATTCTGGCAGGATTCTTCACAGGTTTGGTATATCGGCTGAGTACAGGCGGATGGAGCGCGTTCATGATTTCTTTGACGGAAATGATTCTCGTTGTGATCCTTCTGTTTCCTCTGTTTCTCTGCCAGTGTCTCGGTGCAGGCGACATTAAGCTTCTGGGAGTTGTCGCAGTCTACTGCTCCTGGAAATATGCCCTGACCGCTTTCGCGTTGTCGCTCTATCTTTCCCTGATTCCCTTGTTGACCAAATTTC
>JAQXTA010000014.1 GCA_029219245.1 Lachnospiraceae bacterium
TTTTATTCGGCATTCATAAAATCGCATATTCTTCACCGGAATGGTCTGACTTCGTAAAAATCAACCACTACCGGGAAAGAGTCGGTGATTTTTATACCTGGCCGGAATATGAAGAATGTGCTGATATGCTTAGTGAAATCAGTATCGATGAAGAACAGTATTATTATATGAAAAACGGTGCTCCCTATATCGGTTATAATATGGATTTACAAGACTGGGAACAGATGCACGAGATTGCGAAGGAATGCTATGAAAAACGGATTTCTGTAGAATCCCGCCTGAAAAACATTATAACCGGAAGTGTTACGGCATTCTTCTATCAGAATGGTATGCAGCCTTTGAATCTTTTCATTGCCTTTCTGCTTGTTTTTACCCTGTTTTTGATTCTTTATCGGCGTAATTATATTGCACTGGCAGTGTATCTTTTCTACCTATTTGGCAGAATGGTAAGCTGGGGTTATGTCCTGTTTGAAGGAAGATTTCCCAAGCGAATCATTCAGCCGCTGATGTTTGCGGATTTTATGATTCTTTTTGGTATTCTTCTCGCCTTTAACTTAATTCGGCTTCAATCCTTAAAACCGTATAGCATAGTCCTCCCCTGCATCCTTTTACTGTCAGCAGTATCCGTTTACAGCACCAAGACGGACATTGATGCTTCTTATCATGTGAACCAGACCAACTGGGAAGGATTAAAGAAATACTGCCGCAGCCATCCGGATGATTTTTATATCTGGACCTATAACAGCAATACCCTGGATACTTATTGTGAATATCCGTTTGACACCGACCAGGATACCTACAATAATTTCTTCTATACAAACTGGGGTGTCGTCTGCAATCCAAACAGCAAAATCAAGCTTGCAAAGCATGGAATTGAAAATTTTGGAGAAGACCTTGTGGAAAATGATTCTGTTTATTTTATCTTTGAGCAAGGATTATATAATGATGAGCATCCGGTTATCATGTATTTCCGGCATACATACGATGTGACTTGCGAACTGGCTGACCGTTTTTCAACCGGTGACTCCACTTATGAAGTCTACCGGTTGCAATAAAATGGCTATTTTTCTTCCTGTTGCACTCTCCGGTTAACCAATGCATACCGGTATTCAAAGTCTCGCCGGTTCTTTAATGCCATATTGGAAAGAATCAGCCCGGCAAAAAAGGACTGCACTGCTGCCAGTCCAATGAAACCACAACAAAACAGGGTTGGGAACCGAAGCACCAGTCCTGTTTCCAGATATGCAAACAGAATCGGAATAAACATGGCAATTGCTATAACTGCCAGCACCGCTGCACATAACCCAAAAAAGCCAAACGGTTTATAGTCCCGGTATAATTTCACGATGGTACCGATTACCCGGAATCCATCCGAAAAAGTATTTAATTTTGACTCGCTGCCTTCCGGTCTGTCCCTGTAATCCACAATCACATTTTCAATCTGCATATTGTTATAAACCGCATGAATTGTCATTTCTGTTTCAATTTCAAAACCGGTGGAAAGCACCGGGAACGTTTTGACAAAACCATAGCTGAAAGCCCGGTATCCGGTCATAATATCCTTGATATCGCAATTAAAAAGCTTATTAATGCTACTGCGGACTATGCTATTTCCAAAATTGTGGAAAGGTCTTTTATTTTCGGTAAAATAGGTGGAAGACAGGCGATCCCCCACTACCATATCCGCATTGTGGTTTAATACTTTATCTGCCATTTCTCTGGCATATTCCATCGGATATGTATCATCTCCATCCACCATAATATAGCACTCCGCCTCGATTTCGCGAAACATTCTCCGAATCACATTTCCCTTACCCTGCTTATATTCATACCGAATCTGTGCTCCGGCTTCTCTTGCAAATTCAACGGTTCGATCTTTGGAATTATTATCATATACATAGATAACCGCTTCCGGCAATGCCGCTTTCGCATCCTTTACTACTTTTGCAATGGTTTTCTCCTCGTTGTAACAAGGAATCAGAACCGCTATTTTGTCCATTTGACACTCTTTCCTTTCTTCTTTCATACTATCCTATAAATGATACCCTATTATGAATTATATCCTAAAAACCCTGATATATAAATTCTGCAGCACTATATCCAGGTCCATAATATCCTAATAAAATGACATAAAGCAACAATGCATACCAGATAAGCCATCGTACCGGTAACTTCTGTTTTGCAATCCGGTCACGCACCGAACCTTTCTGCTGCAAAACGGAAACGGTCAGAAGGAATAACAGAGAAAGAATCACAATTACCATCTCTATCCAGTCTAATCCCAGTCCAAGCAATGCTCCATTCCATAATATTTCAGGATTCCAGTTTGTTACTGCACTTTTTAACATAGAAAAAGCCGCTCCTACCGAATCTGCCCGGAAAAACAAGTCGCCGATGCAGACCAAGAAAAAAGTCCGAAGTATACGAACCACATCCACTGCTTTGCTCTTAGGATTGATATGAAGTTTTTCCATGGCCTTACCGCAGGGTGCTTCTAACAACTCCTCCATCACAATATAGAACCAGTGCAACAGTCCGGAACCGATGACAAATTTCCAGTCACCGCCATGCCAGACACCAACTGTAAACCATAGTACAAACATTGCTGCGAATGTGGTATATTGCTTTCCTTTTTTCTTACCAAATTTCTCTTTCCAGGATTTGTTCAGATTGGTAAAAAACTTAGAACGGAGAATCGGATAAAAAACATAATCCTTCATCCATACACCCAGTGTGATATGCCATCTTCTCCAGTATTCCGAAATACTTTTGGCAAAAAATGGTGTCTGAAAATTTTCCGGAAGCGTAATCCCAAAACTCTCCGACATACCAATGACAATATCCATGCATCCCGAAAAATCCGTATAAAGCTGGAATGCGTAACAAACCGTTGCTACCCAGATGAAAGCCCCCGGATAACTATCGTACTGACCATAAACCGTATCCACAAGCAAACGCAGCCGTTCTGAAATCACAAGCTTTTTTAAAAAGCCCCACAGCATTCTCTGCATTCCTCTGGTAACTTTTCCATAGTCGAAATCATGGGGTTCAAAAAACTGCTCCCCACATTCCCGGTATTTCAAAATCGGCCCGGAGATAATGGTAGGGAAATACATACCGTAAAGCGCCAGCTTCCCGAAGTTTTGCTGTGGTCTGGCAATGCCATAATAAACATCCACCACATAGCCCAACAGAGAAAACGTGTAAAAAGAAACACCAAGCGGCACAAGCAGGGAAAACCCGTTCAATATTCTTTCCGAATGTCCGAAAATACCGGCAATTCCATTTACCGTGTTAATGCCAAAGTTAATATATTTCAGCACAATCAGAATACCGATATTTACTGCAATAACAAAAAGCAAAGCCGCTTTCCGCTTTCCGGCATCTTCCGTTGCCCCCATGATCCGGGTTCCGATATAACATGCCGTAACCGAGGCAATCGGGTATAAAATCAGTACTCCGTTATCCGTAAGCACATAATATGCTATACTGCAAAGCAGAAGAAACATCCACTGACATTTCTTCGGAATCAAATAATATACAATTAAAATAACCGCAAAAAAGCATAAAAAATAAAAAGAAGTGATACCCATTTTTTCTTCTACTTTCTGTCTGATTTCTATATTTTATCATAGAAAAAGTATTTTTGCATCTCTATCTTACAAATCCGATGGATAAATCTTTTGATTATTCTATTGACATCGTTAGGCAATTAACCTATGCTAATCTGAAAAGATACAAAACATGGAGGGTTTGCTTATGAATATTCGCAAGAGTTCGTTAAAATATGGGATTATTTTACTTCTTGTTAATCTAATTTTTTTCTATATTGCAATAACAAAGTATCAACAAGATATTTATGCAAGAGAGGTAGATTTATCCGAAATGTCTGTTTCTTCTGAAGCAGCAGATTATGTGTCTATGCAGTCAGATGCCAATGGCACCTATCTTACAGTGACACCTAATAATTCCTATTACGGTCAAATTATTATCGGACCATACATATCGGTTCCGGAAGGAGAATATGAACTGTTAATTAACTACTCTTCTTCATCATCAGATGTCGTATGCGAAGTATATTCCGGGAGTGTTGTAAATGCAGATAATTCTACCGGGCAAAGCATTGCAAGTGCCACTCTGCCTGTTGGAAACAATACCTATTCATTGCACTATACCGCTACGGAAAAATTAAATTCTGTGGAGTTTAAGTTTTATTACAACGGTGGTGAATTTTCTTTATATTCCATTACCAACCAATCTGCAACCAGATTTACCGATGCCTTCTTTATCTTAGGCGTAATACTCTTTTTTGAATTATCTGGTATACTGATTTATTACTTTTGTAAAAAAAAGCTTAATGGCAATATGACACTTGTAGTGGAATTTGTTTTACTAACTGCACTCGCCTTTATTGCTTCAATCCCAATCTTAAATGATTTTCATACCAATACGATGGATCATATGATTCATTTTGAGCGGATTGACAATATAGCAGACTGGTTCCGTAATATTTCTTTTCACCAGCCAGTCATGCGTCTTGCCGGTACTGCACATAATCAATACGGTTATATTACTCCCGTAATGTATCCACAGTTATTTTTATATTTTCCGGCACTTTTAAGACTTGCCGGGTGTTCCATGTTATATGCATATAAAATCATGGTTTTTTTTGCAAACTGTGCGACAGCTTATATCGCATATTTCTCCTTTACAAGAATAACCAAGAATCGTCAGATTGGTCTGTTAAGCACTGCGCTCTATACTATGAGCCTATACCGTTTAATGGATTTTTATACTCGTGGGGCTATAGGTGAATCAATTGCAATGATTTTCTTTCCTCTTATTTTGTATGGTATCTATGAAATTTTCTATGGTGATTACCATAAATGGATTTACGTTTTTCTGGGCTATACTGGGGTAATCCAGAGTCATATTTTAAGTACTTTTATGGTAACTTTATTCTGCTTTATTGTATTTCTTTTTTCAATCAAAGTACTTGTGCAAAAGAAAGAAAGAATTTTTAGTTTAATAAAAGCTGCTGTATGTACATTCATCAGCAACTTATGGTTTCTTGTTCCGTTTTTACAATACCACCAACTTAATCTAATTATTAATAACAATGGAAGTGATCTGGACTTATCCGGAGTCTATCTCTCTCAGGTATTTTCCAGTTTCATCAATAATTCCGGATTCAATCAATTTACAGGTTCCACCGCTAATGAAATGCCCTTAACTCTTGGAACCATTGTGCTAATTGGCATAATACTGTTCTTATACTACCTATATGTTAACAAAAATTGCCAGACCCCCTTATATCGGCTCGGACTAGGCTGCCTTCTTTTAGGTATAATTAGTTTATTTATTTCTTCCACCTTCTTTCCCTGGAATAGTATTCTTGCAACAGGTCTTGGCAGTCATCTACATGCCATTCAATATGCCTGGCGTTTTTTAGCGATTGCTGCCTTATTCTTCAGTTTAATATCAGCAATTGGCTTTTTCCAGTTATTGCCAATTAAGAATGATGCTGAAAAATATACCAGTTATTACACCCTGGCACTGATTGGTGTTATCATCTTTTCGTCTTTTTATTACATAGATTCTAATATTCCATTAGAATCACAATCGAAAGCAATAGCTGAAGTAACACGGGAAATGGATGAATTATATTTACCTGAAGCGGCACGAAATACAAAAGATTCCCTTTCCGGAACAGTTGTTTTCTCTGAAGATTGTGAATGTACAATAAGCAATATAACAAAAGAATATGCCGGACTTTCCATTGATTTTACAGTTAATACGACAACTCCTGATTCCTACATGGATTTACCTTTGTTTTATTATCCGGATTACAAAATAATTGATGAGAATGGGCAAGTTATCCCATATACCCAAAGCCCCAAGGGACTCATTCGAATTTCATTATCCACTGAAATGAATTATATTCATGCCTATTATGTGGAACCACTTTTATGGCGGATTTCATCAGTTATTTCTATTTTGTTTATATTGTTTATGATTATATATTATAAAAAGCTCTACCACTAAAATTTTTACCAGATTTTTAATTCTTTCTTAAGACTTTATTATTTTTGTTTCTAAAAGGCAATTTGTGGTAAACTGCTAAGTAGAAATATATAGCAGTAAGGGAGTATTTACGATGCTTTTTAATTCAGTATCCTTTGGTATTTTTCTAATAATTGTATTTCTTTTGTATTATATAGTTCCGCACAAATACAGATGGGGGTTCTTGCTGATTGCCAGCTATGCCTTTTATATGAATCTGCACCTGTGGTACGGTATTTTGTTATTCCTGACAACCCTATTGACCTACTCGCTTGCCCTTTCGCTGGAAAAGGCCGAAACTCCAAAGCAGAAACAGAAGTCTCTTTTACTTGGAATCGTACCGCTTGTTGCTATTCTGTTCTTTTTTAAGACAGCCAATCCCATTATCACCCAGCTCAATGATTGGATTTCTGCCGGAAGACTGACTATGCAGCCGATTACCCTAACAATCCTGCTGCCTGCCGGTGTTTCTTTCTATTTTTTCCAGTCCATGGGCTATTTAATTGACGTTTACAACGGTAAAATCAAGGCAGAAAAACATTTTGGCTATTATGCCCTGTTTGTTTCTTTCTTTCCACAGTTATTGGCCGGTCCGATTGGCAGAGCTGATTCCCTGCTGCCGCAGTATAAAAAAGAAAGGCCTTTTGTATATGACAATGTAACCTACGGTTTAAAGTTAATGGCATGGGGCTATTTTAAGAAGCTTGTTATCGCCGATGTTTTCGCTGTTACCGTTGATAAACTGTTCAATAACGTGGAAGGCTATGTAGGATTAGCCTTTATCATAGCAACCCTGATGTTTGCCATTGAAATCTATTGTGATTTTTCCGGCTACTCTGATATTGCAATCGGCTGTGCCAGATTATTTGGCATTGAACTGATGACAAATTTCAAAAGCCCGTATTATTCCTTTTCAATACGGGAATTCTGGAGCCGCTGGCATATTTCCCTGTCCACCTGGTTCCGGGATTATGTTTATATACCGCTTGGCGGCAACCGCGTACCAAAATGGCGGCATTGTCTGAATCTGTTTCTTACTTTCCTGGTAAGCGGTTTCTGGCATGGAAGCAGTCTGACCTATCTTATCTGGGGCGGCCTGCATGGCATTTTACAAATAATCGAAACACTGCTTTTCCCAAAAGGGAAAGAACGAAAGAAGCATTTCTGGCAGCTTCCGGTTACCTTTATCCTAGTCTGCTTTACCTGGATTTTTTTCCGGGCAAATACGTTTAAGGATGCGCTATGGGTTATCAGCCATCTGTTCTGGGATGCTTCCAATCCTGCCAATTATCTGAAGACAGCCACTATCTGCCTGAATCTGTCTCCGCTTGCAGGCATTGGAATGTGCTTATCGGTTTTGGTACTTAGTATTTATGATTACATCTCCTTAAAATGTGATGTCATAAACGAATTATCCAAACAGAAGTGTTTCGTCAGATGGCCTGTATACGTTTTATTGCTTGTTGTGATTGCTCTCTTTTCCGAAAAAGGCGTGGCAACCGAATTTATTTACTTCCAGTTTTAAAAGCGTGTGATAGTGTGCAAAATATGCATAGAAATGGAGGTTCTATCATGCAGAAACGAAAAGATATTCTGAAATTTGCCCTGAAATGTATCTTGATTCCGGCAGCCGCCGTACTCATCATTTATGCGCTGAATAAGCCCTATAAAAAATATGATGACCAAAAATATATGGATATCGTAAAATTTGATACGTTAGGCAGAGAATACTGGGAAATTCATGTCGGGAATCTCGGCAGTTCCCATGGTGCTTATGACTTTAATTATGACGCTATAAGACAATATGGATATATCTGCTTTAATTTCGCCAATACAAGTCAGACCTATGATTATGATTATGCCATATTACAGGAATACGGACAGTATATGGTGCCCAACAGTGTTCTTTTTATTCCGGTATCCTATTTTTCCTTTAATAACGAAGTTGTGAATGAAACCGAGAAGCAGGCCATGACCGTGCGTTATTACCATTTCCTATCTCCGGAAAACATACCGAATTATGATCCTTATGTTGATCTTGTTACCAACAGACTGCCCATTTTATCGGCTGGAGAAGAAATCGTCAAAATTCTTCCGGATTTAAAACTATCCATTACGGCATATGCTGCTGATGACGGAATTGATGCGGAGGAATTTGCAAGAAGGGCAAAAGAACGTTACAGCAGGCACTTTGACAACAAAAAAGAATATTTCCTGCCGGAACGGATTGAAGAACTTTATGATATTATCTCTTATTGTAAAGAGCATGAAATAACTCCTGTTTTAATTACCACACCGTTCTCCAGATATTATCGTGATCTGGTATCGAATGAATTTCTACAGGAGTTTGAAAATACGGTAACCACCATTGCCACTGACACAGGTGTCAATTACTATGATTATTCCAACGATGAACGTTTTCGGGATAATCTGGACTTTTTCTCGGATTCCGACCATCTAAACGATGCCGGAGCTCAATATTTTATGCAGGTTCTCATGGAAGAAGTAACGGAATTAGACCGATTTTTCTAAAAGTTCCTCTTCGGAAAAATCCAGTTCCATGACAGCTTCCTTTTCCACATGCCTATCCGGTAACAGGTAGAAATCTCTGGCAGCTTCCTCGCCCATTTCTGCCGTTACCTCTTCCGGCAGGGTAATGCCCGGATGGAAAAGAATTTCCAGAACTCTTCCGTCCTTTTTTGCTTTTGCAGCCACCTTCGGGAACAGGCGGTCAATTCTTTCATAATCCATATGTCCGCTCATAATCAGTCCCCAAAGATACATTGACTCTAAAGAACATTCCTTTGCATAACGGTCGACTTTGCTGGAATAAAGAGCAAGCAGTCTGTTTTTCACAAAATTAATCGGTCGATAAGTTATCCAAAGCGGCACTTCAGATACAAAGGCACCAAGTACCTCTTTGGAATTGCGGATATATTCCACATCATATTTTTCTTCTTCGATTACCTCTGTCAGTGCCTCCCAGACAACCGGAATCATGTGGGCATGCTGGTGGCTGTCAATACGAAGACCTTTCTGTGCGCAGGGAATATTATTTCCCCTGGCAAGTTTGATGCAATCATCGATTTCCTTTTGTACTGTGTTTATTTGTGCTTTTATTTCTTTTTTTAATTGTGCTTTAGCTTCTATCCGCTTCCTTGGAAGATAAGACAATTTGAACAGTCCGCCCCAGGAAAGACCTATGAGGTTACTGTCGGCTTTTGCCAAAAGCGGTACCTCGTTTGCTCCGGCAAGACAGTTTCCTTCCACAAAATCCAAGTGTACCGACATGACCGGTAAAAAAGGGAGTGCGGGAATTGCCTTACGAAGCAGTTCCATACACTCTTGAAAACATGACATATTCGGTACAATGCTGATACTATCCAGTTTGCCTGCCTGCATACACGCTAACATATCCTCTGATGTGTGACGTGTAAGTGCATAATCATCCGC
>JAQXTA010000015.1 GCA_029219245.1 Lachnospiraceae bacterium
CTCATCTTCTGCATTACAATATATACATTTCATTTTACCGCCTCCATTCTACTTACTTTATCTTAAATAAAAAGGGCTACGCAAAGTAGCCCGATGGGAATTGCAGGATTCGAACCTGCGGCGTCTTCATGTCATATTAGCCTTTACTTTCCCACATGCTCCTGCATATTTTTGTACAAATTCCCAGAACTGCCAGTACCCACCATAATGCTCTTTACTGCTGTTATTATTGTCATAATCGTACCTCCTGATACAATGAATCTAAACTGATATCCACTTTTAATCTTTTGAGAATACATGACAGAGCAACATGAAAAAATGCAAGCTAATACTCCTAACCATGACTATGTAATTTTCTATATCTTAATTCCTAACTGTCTCATCATATAATACAGATTATTAGTCCTAACCCCGAAGGCCTTTGCCACATCTGGTATCTTAGCATACCTATTAGGATTCTTCGGACTCAAACCACCTGATGGTACTTCTGCTGTAATGATTGTATAATCGTTTACCGCAGCTGCCGCAATCAACCACGGGTCTGCAATATGTCCAGGAGCCCAAGCTTGTAAAGCCTGTTCCTTATATAAGCCACAACTCTGCACATACTGCAAAACATCCTGATATTTACTAATAATCTCTGGCGTAACATGGTTACAGATTTCAAATCCAGTCTGCTTTCCTACCCAATCAGCTAAATCATCTTCACCTTTATCAATCTCAGCCTTTACCATATCAAGCAACACCAGTCTTCCTGACTCAGCACGCTTCGATAGCTCGTCCCAATAGGTTGGTATCAAATCAAAAGCATAATACTGTCTGTATGGTGCCATAAAGGAGTTGGAATCAATTAAAAACTTTTCTTCTACCATTCCACACCTCCAAGACGCTGCACTACATCAGAAAATGTCTTACGGCTTGTATTTGTCAGACGATATGCTTCTGTATAAGAAGTTCTACCCATATTGATACTTTCACATAATGCTCTTACAAAGCATCCATCTAAACGAGAACCCATAGTATTGTAATAATTACCACCAGAACTCTCTTTGTTCTCTTTCATCTGATTGTAATTATCGATTGCATTCTGTACTACCTGATGATATACATCCTGCTTTATCTTCTTACAATCCATTGCTTTTCTTGCAATAACAATCTCACCACAACGGAAATATTTCGCCAACTCGGTAATGGTTGCATAAACATCCATATCAATATTGCTAGTATTCCATTTATTCAGGAATACACTCTTTGGCACAATTAACTCTCCAGCTACTGCATTACACATTACTTCTGTATCACTTACACCCTCTACTCGATTACGTCTGTCGTTAAACAAATCATCCTTACCTAACCAAATATGAGCCACTTCATGCAATAAAGAAAACAACTTGGCACCGTTAGAATCTGCTGTGTTAATGAATATAAGCGGAGCCCATTCGTCCACCATTGCAAATGCTCTAAACTCATTCACATCCAAAGGTCGGTGCGTATTGCTACCAACAATACCATTCATCATTACAACAACACCACATTCTTCCAGTTGTCTTCTGATATGGCTGAAAGCTTCTCTAGAGTCTTTACATTTCTCATACCAAGTATCTTCTAATTCTAAATCCTTGCGTATTCTATCAACAATAACATTGACCTCTTTAACGCCTTTCATACAACCAACAACTGGCAACTCTTCATATCCCAGTTCCTGTCTGTAGTCCTTCATCCAATCCTGAATACTCTCCATCTCATGAATAGTGTCAATCAGGTTACGACTTGGATTAGCAAGCTGAATACTATCAACAGTACGATACTCCAACAATTCAATCTGCTCTACTGGTGGTGTCTGCAAGAAGAAATATCCCAATGGAATATTGGCTTTCTTACTAAACTCCTCTATTTGATTAAAGGTCGGAGTCTTAGTACCATTAAGCCACTGTGTTATATGATTCATCAATTTATCGCCAAGTTTTTCTTCTTGTGTTTGACTCAAAGCCCAGCTAATTATTTCTGGCTGAATATTCACATTCACTGCTGGCATAGCACTACCTCCTTCCAATCAAACTTTTCTAATGTAATTATATCAAAAAAAATCAGTTTTGCACCAACTTTCTGAAAAAATCCCACTACCTACATTTCTGTAAATAGTGGGACGAAAATCTTATATCAGCATACAAACCTCAACTTCAATGTCACTCCATTGATTATGCCGTAGGTATGCACCATAACTTTTTCTATATTCTTTTGCTTTCTCAAAATCAAGCTTTACACTAAACAAATAGCATTCGCCTACTTTTGTGCGATAGCAGCCTGTGCTGCTGCCAGTCGTGCAATCGGCACGCGGAACGGTGAACAGGATACATAGGTAAGTCCTACCTTGTGGCAGAATTCCACAGAAGAAGGATCGCCGCCATGCTCACCACAGATACCAAGCTTGATATCCGGTCTGGTTGCACGTCCCTTTTCGGCTGCCATCTGAACAAGCTGACCTACGCCATTTTGATCCAATCTTGCAAACGGATCGGATTCATAAATCTTGTTCTTGTAGTAGTCACCTAAGAACTTACCGGCATCGTCACGAGAGAAACCAAAGGTCATCTGGGTCAGGTCGTTGGTACCAAAGGAGAAGAACTCTGCCTCTTCCGCAATTTCGTTTGCAAGCAGGGCTGCTCTCGGAATTTCAATCATCGTTCCGATGTGGTACTGGATATCGGAATTTTTCTCTTTCTTAACAGCTTCCGCTACTTCTACAACAACGTCTTTAACGAATTTCAACTCTTTCTTCTCACCAACAAGAGGAATCATGATTTCCGGTACAATGTCATAGCCTTTTTCATTCTTCACTTCAATAGCTGCTTCCATAACAGCTCTTGTCTGCATCTTGGCAATTTCCGGATAAGTAACTGCCAGACGGCATCCACGATGTCCCATCATCGGGTTAAATTCATGCAAGGAATCACAGATTTCCTGCACTTCCTCTGCTGTCATCATCATTTCAACTGCCAGGTCATCTATATCATCCTTTTCCGTCGGTACGAACTCATGTAACGGCGGATCTAAGAAACGAATCGTTACCGGTCTGCCCTCCATTACTTCGTAAAGTGCCTTGAAGTCACCCTTCTGGAACGGAATCAGCGCATTCAATGCTTTTTCTCTCTGTTCTACGGTTCTTGCCAGAATCATCTGACGAATCTTCGGAATTCGGTCCGGCTCAAAGAACATATGCTCCGTACGGCAAAGTCCGATACCTTCTGCTCCGTATTTTACAGCGTTTGCTGCATCAGCAGGTGTATCTGCATTGGTACGAACCTGCAATTTACGATATTTATCTGCCCATTCCATGATACGTCCAAAGTTTCCGCTGACAGAAGCTTCTACGGTTTTGATATCTCCTTTGTAAATCTTACCGGTAGAACCGTCCAGAGAAATGTAATCTCCCTCATGGAATACTTCGCCGCCCAGTTCAAATACTTTGTCTTCTTCGTTAATGGCGATTTCACCACAGCCCGATACACAGGCAGTACCCATACCGCGGGCAACTACGGCTGCATGAGAGGTCATACCGCCGCGAACGGTCAGGATACCTTCTGCCGCATGCATACCTTCGATATCTTCAGGAGATGTTTCCAGACGGACAAGTACAACTCTTTCGCCTTTTTCATGAGCAGCTTTGGCTTCTTCTGCGGTAAAGTAAACCTTACCGGCTGCCGCACCCGGAGATGCAGGAAGTGCCTGACCGATTACCTGTCCTGCCTTCAGTGCATCCACATCAAAGGTCGGATGTAAGAGCTGGTCTAAGGATTTTGCCTCAATACGAAGAACTGCTTCTTCCGGAGTAATCTTTCCTTCATCCACAAGGTCGCAGGCAATCTGGATAGCTGCCGGAGCCGTTCTCTTGCCGTTACGGGTCTGTAAGAAGAACAGCTTGCCGTCTTCAATCGTAAACTCCATATCCTGCATATCACGATAATGGTTTTCCAGTTTATTGGCAATTTCCATGAACTGTTTGTAGCATTCCGGTAAATCCTCTTCCAGTTTGGTAATCGGCTGTGGTGTACGGATACCTGCTACAACGTCTTCTCCCTGTGCATTAATCAGGTACTCACCGTAAATACCTTTTGCACCGGTAGAAGGATTTCTGGTAAATGCAACACCGGTACCGGAAGTATTACCCATATTTCCGAATACCATTGCCTGTACATTGACTGCAGTACCCCAGTCACCAGGAATATCATTCATTCTTCTGTATACAATTGCTCTTTCATTATCCCAGGAACGGAATACGGCTTTTACCGCTTCCATTAACTGTACCTTCGGCTCCTGCGGGAATTCCTCTCCTTTATTCTCTTTGTAAATGGCCTTAAATCGCTGAATGATTTCTTTCAAATCATCTGCAGTTAATTCCGTATCATATGTAACACCTTTCGCTTCTTTAATCTCGTCCAGAATTCTTTCAAAATAAGACTTTGGAATCTCCATAACAACATCGGAGAACATCTGAATAAATCTGCGATAGGAGTCATATGCAAATCTTGGATTTCCGGTCTTTTTCGCAAATCCCTCCACTGCAACATCTGTCAGACCAAGATTCAGAATCGTATCCATCATACCAGGCATGGACGCTCTTGCGCCGGAACGAACCGATACCAGAAGCGGATTCTCGGTATCACCGAACTTTTTCCCCTGTTTCTGTTCCAGATTCGCCAATGCATCAAAAATCTGTTTCTGGATTTCCTCTGAAATCTGTCTGCCGTTATTGTAGTAATCGGTACAGGCTTCTGTCGTAACGGTAAATCCCTGTGGAATCGGCAGTCCCAGATTGGTCATCTCTGCCAGGTTCGCACCTTTTCCACCTAAAAGGTTTCGCATGTCTGCATTACCCTCTTCAAATAAGTACACCCATTTCGCCATAGTTTCTTCTCCCTCTCTTCTTATCATTTCCATAGATAATACCAAAAACACCATGAGTGGAAAATGCTCATGGTATTAACGCACAGTTTTGTGCTTTCTACATAATATCATATCATATCTTATACAATTACGCACCAATTTTTTCATTAAATTTACCAGAAATTTTTGTTTCTTTCGGTATAAAACTGTCGAAGATAAACAAATCAAAATCCTTTTCCAGACTTTCCAACTGTTTCTGATTTTTTACCGTCCATGCAACCGCCAGATTCCGGTACAGTTTCCGGCAGATTTTACGCCCGGGTTCCTCTTTAAACAGACAATTATAGGCAATAAAATCAGGACTGGTTGCCCAGTTCGTCAATAGATGTGTCAGCATAAAATAAAGTGGATTCTTATATTTACCATCCCGTCTGAAATTTGTGGATAACTGTCCACGCATTACTCCTCTGCGATATCTGCGATACCATAAAAGAGCCAGTGGATTAAAAGACTCAATGCAGTAGATTCCCTGATACTGATCAAGCATCTCCTGTAAGACTCTGCACAAAGACAAATCGATCCATTCGATTTTCAGTTCTACAATCAACGGAACCCTGCCCGCTACCATCGCAAGAACCTCTTCCAGATTCGGAATCCTTTCTCCCGACTGCAGCAGTGTTAATTTCTGCAGTTCTTCGTAAGTGGAGGTATCGATTCTGCCCGAGACTCCGCACATTCGGTCCAGCGTAAAATCATGGAAGGTAACCGGGATGCCGTCCTTCGTAAGCTGTACATCCAGCTCAATGCCATAGCCTGCCTCCACCGCTTTTCGGAATGCCGCCATGGAATTCTCCGGTGCCGAAGTAGCATTATCATGCAGTCCTCTATGCGCATATAAGGCTCCCATTTGAGGAGACTTTTTTGGTTTTCGCCATATTCTCGGCATAATCAATAGCAAATATATTATAATCAGCACCGCAAATATTTTTGCCACGGCTAAAATACCTATCAAAACTGTTTTCATTTTTCCTTCCTTATCTTTCGTTTTATATCCCTCTTTTTCATTTTCTATCTATCTCCTTATGATTATAGCCGGAAAATCAGAAACTGCAAGCCATATCTGCCCCCTTTTTCTTGATTTTTCTCTGTTATCATGTATAATAAGTTTTTGAGTGATAAAAAATATTGTGAGGTATGAATTTATATGATCAGTGCAAACAATGTAACTTACAGAGTAGGGAAAAAAGCCCTGTTTGAAGATGTCAATATTAAATTTACCGAAGGAAACTGCTACGGTCTTATCGGGGCAAACGGTGCCGGAAAGTCTACCTTCTTAAAAATTCTCTCTGGTGCTTTAGATACAACGAACGGTGACATTAGTATTACACCCGGTCAGCGTCTTTCCGTACTGGAACAGGATCATTTCAAATACGATGCCTATCCGGTTATGGATGTGGTTATTATGGGTAATGAACGGCTGTACCAGATTATGAAGGAAAAAGATGCTATCTATGCCAAAGAAGATTTTTCCGACGAGGACGGTATCCGCGCCAGTGAACTGGAAGCAGAATTTGCGGAAATGGACGGCTGGGATGCCGAATCCAATGCTGCCATGTTATTGAACGGTCTTGGTATTGAAACCGATTTACACTATGCTACTATGGCAGACTTAAACGGTAATGAGAAAGTAAAAGTCCTTCTGGCCAAAGCATTATTCGGTAATCCGGATATTCTTCTGCTGGACGAGCCGACCAACCACCTGGACCTGGACGCGATTGCATGGTTAGAAGATTTCTTAATTGATTTTGATAATACGGTTATCGTTGTTTCCCACGACCGTTATTTCTTAAATAAGGTATGTACCCATATCGCAGATATTGAGTATGGTAAAATTCAGCTATTTGCCGGAAACTACGACTTCTGGTATGAGTCCAGCCAGTTAATTATCAAACAGAGGAAGGAAGCCAATAAGAAGAAGGAAGAACAGATTAAAGAGCTGCAGGAATTCATTTCCCGTTTCTCTGCAAATGCTTCCAAATCCAAACAGGCTACTTCCCGAAAAAGAGCTCTGGAAAAAATTGAACTGGATGATATCAAACCCTCCAGCCGGAAATACCCTTACATTGATTTCCGTCCGGAACGCGAAATCGGAAATGAAGTATTGACGGTGGAAAATTTATCCAAAACCATCAACGGCGAAAAGGTACTGAACAATATCTCCTTTATTGTCGGTCATGATGATAAAATTGCCTTTGTAGGTGGCAACGAACTTGCCAAAACAACGTTATTTAAAATTCTGACCGGAGAATTAGAACCGGACGAAGGAAGCTATAAATGGGGCGTAACAACCTCCCAGGCATACTTCCCGAAAGATAACACCGCTGAATTTGACAACGATTATACCATTACCGAATGGCTGATGGGCTTTTCGCCTGTCAAGGATGTAACCTATGTTCGCGGTTTCTTAGGCCGTATGCTGTTTGCCGGTGAAGATGGTGTCAAAAAAGTGAAAATCTTATCCGGTGGAGAAAAAGTGCGCTGCCTGCTCTCCAAAATGATGATCAGTGGTGCCAACTGTCTGCTTTTCGATGAGCCGACCAACCATCTGGATATGGAATCTATTACCGCACTCAACGAAGGCATGAAGAAATTCAAAGGTGTGGAATTATTCTCCTGTCATGACCATCAGGTTGTGCAGACGACAGCGAACCGTATTATGGAGATTTTGCCGGATGGCAGCTTAATTGACAAAATTACTACTTATGACGAATATCTGGAAAGTGATATTATGGCCAGAAAACGTACCGTCTATACAAGTACAGCAACCGATGACGAGGATTGATAAAGCAGCATGAAACAAATTGATTTACATGTACATTCTAATAAATCAGACGGAACATACGCCCCTTTTGAGTTAGTGGATTACGCGCTCCAAAAGGGGCTTTCCGCTTTCGCCCTGACTGACCACGATACGACGGATGGATTAGACGAAGCACTCTCCTACGCTGAGGGCAAACCCATTGAAGTCATTCCGGGCATTGAGTTTTCCACCGAATACGAGGGAAAGGATGTGCATATAGTAGGCTTGTATATTTCCTACAATGACCCTGTTTTTCAGGCAAAGCTTCAATCCTTCGTAGACTCCCGTATCAACCGCAATATCAAGATGTGCCGGAATTTGCAGGAAGCCGGCATTGATATTACCTTTGACAAACTCTGTGAAGAAAATCCCGGTGCTGTTATTACCAGAGCACATTACGCTGCTTACCTGGAAAAATATGGCTATGTAACAAGCCGCGCCGATGCGTTTGCAAAATATATCGGTGACCACTGCAAATATTTTGTCCCCAGAGAAAAAGTTACTCCGGTACAGGCAATTGAACTCATCCTGAAGGCTGGTGGTGTCCCCATTCTCGCCCACCCTCCCTTGTATCATATGGGGAAAGATCGACTCGACCGACTCGTATCCACCTTAAAAGAAGCCGGACTGATGGGCATCGAAGTGCTTTATGCTACCTATAATATTCAGGATGAACGGGACATGCTTCGGCTGGCAAAAAAATATGAGTTATTATACAGCGGCGGTTCTGATTTTCATGGAGAAAACAAACCGGGGCTGGATCTCGGCTGTGGCTACGGCAAACTGTTTATCCCCGAAGATTTTCTTATAAAAATCCGGGAAGCAGCTGCAAACGGCAATTAATCGGAAAGGAAACCGGAGTATTATGAAAATATTATTTACGGATTTGGATGGAACTTTATTAAATAACGAAAGTCAGGTTTCTCAAAAGACAAAAGATTTTATTAAAACTTTTATTGGTGCCGGTAACAAGCTGGTGCTTTCTTCCGGCAGGCCGCTTGATAGTATTCTTGAAGTCAAAGAGCAGGCTAAATTAGATTATCCGGGCATCTTCATTATTGCAAACAACGGTGCCCTGATTTATGATTGCGATAATAAGAAACCAATCAGAGAGCTTCATATGCCCTATTCCTATGTGTCCTACTTACAGGCACAGGCAGATGCCTTAAATCTTCATATCCAGACCTATAATGACGATGCGATTATCACTGCCACAGAAGACGAAGAAATCAAGTTTTACCGCAGAAGAATCCATCTGCCGCTTCTTCTGTCCAAAGACTATACGACTGCCCTGACGAAAGAGCCCTTTAAGATGCTGGCTATCCACTTAACCGACCACAGCAGGCTGACCGCTTTCTGTGACCGCATTGCCGACTGGGCAGAAGATAAGATTCAATATATTTTTTCCAACGAAAGATATCTCGAGTTATTTGTAAAAGAAGCCGGAAAAGGAAATGCTGTCCGTTTTGTCTGCGATTATTTCGGTGTTCCTCTGACAGATTCCTATGCCGCCGGAGATGCTGACAATGATATTTCCATGCTGGAAGCTGCAGGCTGCGGTATTGCTATGGCAAATGCTGCTCCCAGCGTAAAAAAAGCCGCCGATGTCATTACCCCTCTGGATAATGACAACGACGGACTTGCGGCCTATTTACAGACCATACTGTGACAAAGAGAAGCGCACAACCTGCGCTTTCCTTTTTACCCCTCAACGATTAAGTAACGGCCATCTCCGATATCGAACACTTCATCAGCATCCAGAATTTCTTCTTCATCGGCACCTTCCATATCAACGCCCTCCTCATCGAAGTATTCCCATACTTCTTTGACGGATCCCACAACAACTGCCATACACTCTTCCAAAAATTCTTCTGCTTCCTCTGGTGTTTCCGCAACTTTTTCCGGAAACAGCTGTTCCTGATTGTCCAGGAAACACTGCAATACTGCATCATCAAACATCCTGCTCACCTCGCTTCTTTCCATAAAATCTAAGGTTCCAGTAAATTTCTTATGACCTGGTACACCCCTTTTTCTTTATAAGAAGGACAAATATGCTTTGCCTGCGCCTTTACCGTATCTCTTGCATTGGCTACCGCATAACTTTCGCCTGCCGCCTGTAAGAGACCGATATCATTATCATTATCGCCAAATGCTATCGTTTCCTCCTTCGTCACACCAAGATATTTCTGTATGACTTCCAGAGCATTTCCCTTGTCTACGGAGGCATCCATGAAATCGACCCATTCTTCTCCCGCCATACAGGTTTTTACCTTGTCCTGCCATGCCGGAATGAGTACCGTTTCTCCCAAATCCCGGATACTTCCTTTCCGGTAAATGGCAATTTTCATGATATCCTCTTTTTCTGCCAACACATCTTCCACGATACGATATTTGTTCTTATAACCATTTACAAAAAAATCCAAAAATTCGGAATTCTTTGTTTCTAACAAACTTCCGTTTGTGGTAGATACTACGGTATCGCATTCTTTATAATAGGTTCTGAGCTGCTTCATAATATCTTCTACATATTCCCGTTTCATTTTCCGGACGAGAATATCTTCTCCACCAAAGCGCACATGGGCACCATTCTCCGCCAGATAAAGAATCCGGTCGGCCACCTCAGAAAACATATGCCGGATACTGTAATACTGTCTGCCGCTTGCCACACAGAAATAATTTCCGGCATCGGTCCATATGCGTATTGCATCAAGCAGCTCCGGATATATTTCAGATGTGGATTCTTTTACCAGCGTTCCATCAATGTCCGTTGCAATTAATCTTATCATCGTTACTTTCCTGCTTCTCTTTTATTCTTTTGGCTATCGTTTCCGCCTCTGTACTCTACACCAGATTTCTCTGCTTCATTTCCTGATAGAGCCTGCCGATCGGCAGTCCGACCACATTATGATAATCCCCGCAGATACCCTGAATATGCGCGGCAAATTTCCCCTGAATCGCATAGGCACCTGCCTTATCCATCGGTTCTCCGGAATCTACATAAGCTTGGATTTCTTCCTCATTCATCGGATATACCGTTACATCGGTACATTCATGAAAGGTATAAAACATCGCCGGTGTATCCTTGTATTTCCAGGCAAGCGTTACGCCGGTGTACACCTGATGGCTTTTACCCTGCAATTCCCGTAACATCCGGCACGCATCCTCTTTGTCCTTTGGTTTTCCCATGATCCTGCCCCAACAGGAAACAACTGTATCTGCACCAATGACAACAAAATCCTCTTTCATGGATTCCGAAAGCTGCCCGCAGATATCGACTGCCTTCTGATAAGACAGTTCTTCCACAACTGCCTCCGGTGCTTCTTTGGTTATGACTTCTTCCTTTGTACTGGGCATGGTTTTAAAAGAAAAACCAACTTGCCTTAAAAGTTCTTTTCTCCGCGGTGAAGCGGAGGCCAATATTACTTTCATCTTCGTATTGATTTCCTTTCTGCTTTTCCCTTATCTATTCTCCATGATGCATTTTGGGAATGAATACCCGCTTATCTGCCAGTATCTCTTTTGTCTTCGCCAATTCTTTGGCTTCCATGCAGAAATTTAACTGGGAATTAAAAATTTCTTTTCCTCTTTTATCGACTTTTTCATAGCTTCCATCCGACTGTAAAATATGTGCCTTGACCGTATCCCTTAACTGGCAGTCCAGAATATGCTGCAATTTCTCCTGTAACTCCGGCTTTTCAATCGGAAACATAATTTCCACACGTCTGTCCAGATTACGCGGCATCCAGTCTGCACTGGCACAATAATATTCCGGCTTACCGTCGTTTTCAAAATAAAAAATTCGGGCATGTTCCAGATAATTCCCTACAATAGAACGCACATGAATATTCTCACTAATCCCCTGCACTCCCACTTTCAGACAGCAAATGCCCCTGATAATCAAATCAATTTTTACACCCGCTGCACTTGCCTCATACAAAGCCTCAATAATCCGTTTGTCACACAACGAATTCATTTTGGCAACAATATGAGCAGACCTTCCCTGCAAAGCATACTCTTTCTCTCTTCCAATCAAATAAAGAAATCGGTCTTTTAACCACAACGGTGCTAAAGACAGCTTATTCCAGGAGCGTGGCTCCGAATAACCAGACAGCATATTGAATACCGCTGTTGCATCCTCTCCAACTGCTTCCGAACAGGTCAGAAGACCTATATCTGTATACAGCTTTGCCGTAGAATCATTGTAGTTACCGGTTCCCAAATGAACATAACGACGGATGCCGTTTTCTTCCCTTCGAACTACTAACGTAATCTTGCTATGGGTTTTCAATCCGACCAATCCGTAAATAACATGGCAGCCCGCTTTCTCTAACTTCTTTGCCCATACAATATTGTTTTCTTCATCAAAACGTGCTTTTAACTCCACCAAAACCGAAACCTGTTTTCCATTTTCCGCTGCCTGCTCTAACGCTGCTATAATAGGCGAATTGCCGCTGACGCGGTAAAGAGTCTGTTTAATGGCAAGCACATCCGGATCGCTTGCTGCCTGTCGGATAAACCGTACTACTGGCTCAAAGGTCTGATACGGATGATGCATCAGAATATCCCCTTTCCGTATTCCTTCAAAAATATCAGCATCCTCCGGCAACTCCGGTACCGGCTGTGGTTTTAAATAGCTGTGTTCTTTCAGATGGTCAAATCCTTCCAGGCCATATAATTTCATAAGAAAGGTTAAATCAAGCGGTCCGCTAATCGGATAAATATCCTCTTCCCCGATTTTAAGCTCATCCTGCAGGATTTTCAAAAGTCTGCCATCCATGCCGCTTTCTACTTCCAGACGAATCGCCTGCCCCCACTGCCTTTTCTTCAATTGCTTCTCAATTTCCTGTAATAAATCCTCTGCTTCTTCCTCCTCGATGGTCAAATCCGCATTTCGCATAATCCGGAACGGATACGCACATACAATATCATAATTAAGAAACAGCTTATGCACATTTCGTTCTATTACTTCCTCTAAGAGAATGATAGCTTTCCCTTCTGCTGCCGGAAGGGAAACAATTCGGGAAAGCACGCTCGGTACCTGAACCGTAGCAAATTCCAGTTCACCTTCCCCATTTTTCTTTTTCACCAAAGCACCGATATTCAAGGACTTATTCCGGATTAAAGGAAACGGTCTGGAAGAATCGACTGCCATCGGTGTCAGAACCGGATAAATATTTTCTTCAAAGTAACGGTCAATGTATTCCGCTTCCGCCTTTGTCAAATCCTCATGATGTGCTACCAGACGAAGTCCGTTCTTCCCAAACTGTGGAACTAACGAGCGGTTATATGTAGCATACTGTTGTTCCACCAGCTCGTGTGTATGTTTATTAACCTCCAAAAGCTGTTCGTCTGGTGTAAGTCCCGCGATATCCGGCTTTGTATATCCGGCATTTACCATATCTTTTAAAGATGCCACCCGGACCATAAAAAACTCATCCAGATTGGAAGCGGTAATGCTCAAAAATTTCAGTCGCTCAAATAAAGGGAGCTGTTTATCCCTTGCCTCGCTTAGTACTCTTTTATTAAAAAGAAGCCAGCTTAATTCTCTGTTTGTGTAATTCTCAACTTTGGAAAACTCAGATTTTCCCGCCATTTTCGTTTCTGTCCTTTCCCTTTTCTTACTTTCTTTTCCTAACTTTATTGCTTTCCTTTGGCTTACCATGCTGATTTATAAATTTATTTTCTTCTGACGGATAACCGGTTTTACACTGTATACCTCTTCAAAGAAATCGGCTCTGCGGTAAAACAGTCCTTTTTCCAGTGTAATATCAACCGGTGTATCAATCGTAATGATTAACTGCTGATCCTTCAACGTTGTTTTAACATCCTTGAACTTCTGCTTATGGCTTCGGTCCAGACCATTTGCTATCTTCAAAATTGCTGTTAATTTGGCAATCTTCAGATAGGCTTCCCTATCCAGATGTACGTTCTTTTGTCCCAGCACTTCATAATAATCGAAATCCATATGATTGTACTTAACTACATTTGCTACAATTTCCCTCTCCAGATGGGACAACCCGATAATTTCCGTTGACATGATAATATGATAAGAACACTCGCCCAGATTTACCAGACTGATGTATTTACCACAATCATGCAAAAGTGTCGCAAGCTGCAGTAAAAGTCTTTCCCTTTTTCCCAGTCCATGCACCTTCTTCATGCTGTCAAAAATCGTCAGGGCAATCTGCTCTAACGTTTCGCTCCTTCGTTTACTGCCCATGTATCGCTTACTGATATTCTGGGCACAGGCGATAATATCCTGTTCAAAGTCATGGCTTGCCTTTATGATTTTATTCTTCTCTCCATATTCATATGCAATACCGTCGCATAAAGTCACACCCGGCACCCAGATATATTTGGCATCCATGACCTTAACGATGCGGTTTAACAGGACACTGGAAATGAAAAGCAGCGGCACACTTTCTTCCGGCATTCCAATTACCCTTGCTGCATCGGAAACTGACTTTTCCCTGATTTTCTCCATATAGTGTTCCATTGCCTCTGCCTCAATGCAGGAATCTGCCACCGCAGACATTTTATTCTCCACCACTGCTGAAATATAATCATCTACAACAATGATGTTTTCAATCTGCCGGTCTTTTAAGTACAGCTTCTTAAAAACCGCAAGCTGAGAGCTGATAAATTCGTCAATCATCATCTCATACTGTCCGGGCCGTATATTTAAGTGGCTCATTTTATCCTGCAGACGTAAGATACCAAGCTTCATATTCTGTGTCGTAACAAGGGTATCCTTTACAAAAAGAGAAATCTGAATACTTCCGCCACCAATATCTAAAATTGCGGTTTCCTTTTCAATGACCTTATTGAACACCTTGCCCTTTGATGCAATGGATTTATAATCTAAGAAACGCTGCTCTGAGTTACTTAATACTTCAATTTTAATTCCGGTTCTCTGCTCTATCTGGTCTAAGACAATCAGCGTATTTTCCGTTTCCCGGATAGCACTGGTACCATAGGCTTTATAATCTTCTACCTTGTAGCTTGCCATAATCTCTTTGTATTCCCGCAACACGCGGCAAAGCTCGTCCACTCTTTCATAACTGATTTTGCCCGTTGCAAAGGTGTCTGTTCCCAAATCAATACGATGTCTTACACAATCAATCTCTTTTAACCCGTTCTGTCTGGATACTTCAAATATTTTCATTGCCAGCTCATATGAGCCGACATCAATTGCCGCAAATGTTTTCATATACACCCCTATGCCTGTCCTAACAAATAATCGATAAACTGCTGTGCTGTTCTGCCGGATAATCCACCATGCGCGAGCTCCCATTTATTTGCTTCCAGAAGTAGTTCTTCCTCCGGCATCGTAACACCGTAACGCTCCGCCAGTGCCTTCACAATCTGCTGAAACTGCTTTTTATCCGGTGCACAGAAGAAAATGGTTACTCCGAAGCGGGAAACCAAAGAAAGTTTCTCCTGTACGGTATCTCCCGCATGCAGATCATCTCTGCGGTCTTCCTTGTCACTGAATTTTTCTCTTACCAGATGTCTTCTGTTGGAGGTTGCATAAATCAAGACATTGTTCGGCTTTTTCTCCAGACCGCCTTCAATGACCGCTTTCAGATATTTGTATTCGATTTCAAAATCCTCAAAGCTTAAATCATCCATATAAATAATGAATTTGTAATTACGGTTTTTAATCTGGGCAATCACATCATTCAAATCCTGGAACTGATGCTTGTATACCTCAATAATGCGCAATCCGTCATCATAATATTCATTGGCAATTGCCTTGATGCTGGAGGATTTTCCGGTACCTGCATCCCCGAATAGCAGGCAGTTATTTGCTTTTCTGCCTTTTACAAACGCTTCCGTATTATCAATCAGCTTTTTCTTCGGAATTTCATAACCAACAAGATCATCCAGATGCACATGGGCTATATTTAAAATCGGCACAATCTGCACCCCGTTTTCATCATGTTTGATACGGAATGCTTTATGCAGACCGAACTTGCCTACCCCATAATCCTTATAAAACTCCGTCAGTGTATCTTTCATGGCTTCCGGCGTATCATCGGAATTAAACTGCATAGCCAAATGACAGATCCGGTCGCGGATACGGGTATTGTATACCTTGCTCTCCTGAAAGCAGCTCTCATAAGAAAGCACCATGGCAAATTCCGGCACGCCAAGCATCTGTATCATGTCTGTAAAATCATAATCATACAGTTCCTTAAAAATACGGATGTCATGCAGCACCAGTTCATTGATGGTACCTTCCACATTGCCCCGGATTTCACATGCCTTGCTGTAACTGTTTTCATTGTTCACAAGCAGATTCGCCAGATAACAGTGCCACAGATTTCCATAAAATCCATGCGATGCGGCAATCTCCAGCAGCCGGTGCATACAGTCGTAACAAAGCGTCCTGTCCTTTTCGTCCCGGTAGTGCTCCATAAGATGCACCATATCCCGCAGCAAATCCCCTTGCGCAAAGTCCTTATATATAATCAACTCATCTATTCTCATGGTAAATCTCCTTAGTAATTCCCTAGTATTCTCATATTTCTTGCCTCGTCGCGGAGTCCCCGCAGCGCATTTTTCACCGCACTGTCTGCCAGATTACCATCGAAATCAATAAAGAACCGGTATTCCCAGTTTCGCTCCTCTAAAGGACGGCTCTCTATCTTGGTCAGATTCAGATTGTTGTAAATAAAATGCGAAAGCATATGATACAACGAACCGCTTTCGTGCGGTATTTCAAAACAAATGCTTACCTTATCTGCTTTCTTTAAAAAGATTTTCTGATTCGTCACAATGATGAAGCGTGTCGAATTGGTCTGGGAATGGTTTACCCCGCGTTCCAAAATATCCAGACCATAAATTTTTGCAGCCTGTTCGCTGGCAATCGCTGCCTGACTCCTGTCTTTTTCTTCGCTGACCTTTCTTGCCGCAAAGGCATTATTCTGCATACTTACCTGCTTCCAGTCCGCGTGCTCATTCAAATAACGGGAACTCTGCATCAAAGACTGTGGGTGCGAATAAACCGTCTTAATATCTTCTATCTTTGTCCCGGGCACGCCCATAAGGCAGTGCTCAATCCGGATAATCTGTTCTCCCACTATGTAATTTTCAAATTCTACTAACAAATCATAGATTTCATTGACAATGCCTGCTGTGGAATTTTCAATCGGAAGCACTGCAAAATCCGCACTGCCTTCCTCGATTGCACACATGGCATCCCGGAAGGTATCTACATGGAAACAGTTCACATCTTCCCCAAAATAGCGGAGCATCGCCATCTGGGAATAAGCTCCCTCCGCCCCCTGAAAAACAATTCTGGCATTTTCCACATCCAGCCTGTCCACTTCAATAAACGGCAATTTCCCCAGGCTTCCTTTTTCCGCCAGCTTCTTGTACTGTAATTTTCGGCTCATGGACATAATCTGCTCAAAAAGCTCCTGCACACCATGCGCATTAAATTCATTGTGCGTCAATGCTCTTACCTTACGCAGTTTCTCTTCTTCCCGTGTTTTATCAAATACTTTTTTACCGGTTTCTATTTTATAATCTGCCACCTGTGAAGAAACATCCATACGTTTCTCATACAACTGCACAATCTGTTCGTCAATTTCATCAATCCGTTTTCTTAATTCTAACAAGTCCACCATATGTAACCATACCCTTCCGTTTCATAATTACTACCGTAATAATCTTATAACAAATCCCACTTGATAGCAAGCAGGTTTGCGACTATACTAATATTTATGTGAAGCGATTTTTGCATAGGAGAGATAACGAAAATGACTACAAACAAAAAGAATATTATTATTATCTGCTCAACCCTTTTCATCATTCTTCTGCTTTTTATCCTTATGATATTTACCGGAAAAATTCCGATGAACGATGACTATACTGTCGGCAACACTGCCGGTAATCTGAATAATGGAGGCTACTATTGCGAATCGGAGGACCGGGTATATTTTGCCAATGCTTATGACAACAACGCACTCTATTCCATGAATCCGGATGAAACGGATTTGAAGAAATTAAACAGCAATTCGGTTTCTTTTATTAATGCCGGCGGGAAATATCTCTATTATTATATGCAAAGCGGTAATGGCGGCGAAGGGCTTGGCTATGTGGTCCGTACCTCCGGTATCTACCGCAGCAAAAAAAATGGCAGTCAGTCTGCCTGCCTGGACAGAGCTACCATTTCCGCCATGCAGCTGTGTGGCAATTATCTGTACTATCAGGACTATGATAACCGTACAACGGTCTTATCAAAAATCAAAATTAATAAATCGGACAAAACCACTGTTGCGGATTTTGTTGTCAATCCTGCCTGCTATGTGAATGGCGCAATTTATTTTAACGGTACGGTAAACGATCATGCGCTCTATACGCTGGACACCGCCACTGACCAGATTACTTCCATCTGGCAGGGCAACATCTGGAATCCCGTTTTGGTTGACGGCTATGTTTATTACATGGATGTTGCCAATAACTATCAATTATGCCGCTACTCTTTATCCGAAGACATAATTGAGGTCCTGACACATGACCGCGTGGATTTATTTAATGTATATGGCAATTACATTTACTATCAGACCTGTTCTGAAACCGAACCGGCACTGAAACGGATGGTACTCGATGGAAGCAATCCTGAAATCGTAGCAGAAGGTATTTATGAAAATATCAATATTACTTCCCGGTATGTATATTTCAACCAGTTTGGAGAATCGGTTCCGGTATATAAAACAAGTACCAACGGAGATATCTATGTGACTACCTTTGATGCTGCCAGAGATGCGGCGGAAGAAAATATAAAAAAGAAGAAATAAGGCAATGCCCTATTTCTTCTTTTTATTTTTTGCTACCGTCTTCTTTCGCAGCTGCTTTACTTCATAAAGTTTCTCATCCGCCAGGGTCAATGCTTCCGCAAGTGTGATGGAAGCTTCCGGTTGCAGGATATAGGCGCCTGCAGAAACCGTTACGTTATAATCCTTGTCACTTCCGGCATTGAAGGTATCAAACGCTTGATAAACAGACTGTAAAATCTGTGCACTGTCATCTTCCTCCCGATAATACATGATAAAAGCAAACTCATCACCGCCGATTCGTCCTGCAACGCCTTTCCCCTCTACTGTTTTCACCAGAATATCACCAATTAGCTTCAAGGAAAAATCCCCATCCTCATGGCCATATCTGTCATTGATGATTTTCAGGTTATTCATATCTACATAGACAACAAGCAGTGTGCTTTTCTTTTCCCTGCTTTCCGTTATCATTTTCCCCGCCGCATCATAGAAGCCTCTTCGGTTTAAAATGCCGGTCAAACCATCTGATTTGGACAAAGTATCCAACGCAATATTATTTTCATGCAAAGTTGCAAGACTTTCTTCCAGCTGCTGCTGAATCTGCTCATTGGTACGAAGCAATGAAATCATCTTGGCTGCGGAGCCCCACTGGTTTACCAGGAATTCACCATTCACAAAAATACTTTCTGTCAAATCGCACAAAATAACCCCATACAGCATTTCACTGGAAAACAGTGGAAAAAGCACCAGATTATAATTTTCTTCCGGCTTCATATACCGATTATGAAAAAGTTCTGTAAAACATATCTTTTGTTCAATCGCCGGTACGGAAGTTACTATGCCATCCTGCAAGTAAGCCTTCAAATAAAACTCCTGTGGAACAGTAAAACGCTCTTTATCCAGATGGGTAATCGGCTTATAAAACGTATACAGATAAGCATTCTTAATATGTAACCAATCCAGATTACCAAGCAAATAGGCATAACTCTGATCGTTACCCTTCTCAAATTGCAACATATCCCGTATAAAAAGTTTCATGGAATAGTTGCTCTTGTTCTCTGCTATCTTTTCCAAACCATCAAGGGTATTCATCGACAGTATAATCTTTCGGTAAATAACGGAAAAGAAATCCCGTAATTCAAACTTACGGCTTTCACTTTTCTGTTTTCGCTTCAGAAACCGGTATATATCTTCTAAAAAGACAAGCAATTCTTCTCTATCAGCATACCCTACAGCACCAAGATTTAAGAATTTATCTGTCAGCACCTGTACTTCCTGATAATCCTCCAGTCTGGTCTCCGGCTGTTCAAAGCTGTCAAACAATTTCCCACAAAGTCCACAGAAAGCGTTTTTCAATGCCTCCATTTTTTCCGGTTTTTCCTCATGCCTGTAACGATAGAAAATATCCATGAAAGCAGTTTCCAAATCGACCTCATAAGTATCGGCTTTTTCTTCCTCGTCCGGAGTTCCCATACTTATAATGGAATTTCTCAACACAAATTTGGTTGGCAGCACATGACTTTGCACCTGTTTTCCATCAATCATCTGCAATATCATACGGAATGCTTCCGCGCCTAGTTCCCCCATATCTGCCCGGATAGATGAAAGGGACGGATCGGCTATCACTGCCTCATTGGAATCATCGTATCCCAGTATGGAAACGTCCTTTCCAGGCTGCAGCTTTCTTCTCTTTAATTCCTCATAAAGTCCTATTGCAGTTGCATCATTGACACAAAAAATTGCTTCTATATCAGGATTTGCATCCAGCAATTTTGCAGCTTTATCCTGACAATCTCCGGAAAGATTTCCTTCCACAAACATCTCATCCCGAAATTCCAGACCATTTTCCTTCAGATTACGTATAAATGCCTGTTTCCGTTCTTCTGCATCGGAGTTATCACAGTTGCCGCCAATCATCCCGAAATGCTTATGTCCTGCTTTCTTAATCAGGTAGCTCATACCTTCATCTATTCCCATGGAATTGTTAAAGGTTACACTGACATAATCTTTCATCTTGGATGCCACGAGCACACAAGGGATTCCTTCATAATCCTTCATCAGTACTTCAACCCGGTCTTTGGTTGTCAGACATCCGATGCAATCGGCCGCCACAACTAATCCGTCGATTGTTTCCGATCTGGCATAAGAAAAGATTGTATTATACTGATATTCATACATCAGTTCCCGATTATCAGTCAAATCTCTTTCCCAATATTTTCCGGGTATTACAACAACATTCACATCAAACATCTGTGCTTCCTGCTTCACACCCTGACAAATTGCTCTTGTGACATCATCCATAATGCCGCTGACAAGAATTCCTATTGTAAGCTTTTTCTCTTTCGTCATTAAACCCAGCTCTCTTTATTAAATCATATTTTAAGTATAACACAAAACTATCGTAAACGGAACATCGTTTGAAAAACATCTTCTGGAAGCATTTTTCGGTAAATGGAAGTCAGCTTTTCTTCTATTCGTTCCTCTGCTTCCTTTACCAAAGGCAGAACCATCAGCTTATAATCCACTCCGAACACAGAACTACGCTCTTTCGTCATTTTTACACCATTCTGTTCGTAAAAAGAGATTCTTTTTTGACGAAGCAGTTTTTCCGCTTCTACCTTCGTACTCTCATCATCTTCCACTTCAAAAATGATACCTTTCCACTCCTGGCAGGCTTCTTTCAACAGTGCAAGGGCTTTTCCGCCATATCCTTGTCCTCTTGCCTCTTCACAAATTGCAAAATAGTCCAGAAGAAGCATTCCGGTATCCGGATCAGACATAACAAATGCATAACCCCGAAGCACATCCGACTGTCCTGCTATTGCATCGCGCTTCTCATAAAAACCATATCCCTGATAAAGTCCCTTTTTCCATAAGTTTTCTATAATGGAAAAAGGTTTTAATTCATCTGTCGGAAAATCCTGATGACCATGTCCAAGATAAACCGCTTTCGCCTCTGTTAATAGTAACGGTTTAGCGTATATATTCCAAGTCGACAACATGTTTTTCTCCTGTTTTTTGTACTTCATCATATAGCTGCAGTACGGTTTTTCCCAAAACCGGATGCATCATATACGGTGCAACCTGGGACAACGGCTCTAAGACAAAATCCCGGTTCTGCATATCTATATGCGGAATTTGAAGATCATCCGTATACATAATAAGATTATCGTAAAAAATGATATCCAGATCCAACGTTCTTGGTCCCCAGTGAAGCTTTCTCTCTCTTCCGGCTGCATGTTCCAGTTCATGGATTTTTTTCAGAAGTTCTTCCGGGGTATATAGTGTTTTCATCATTAAAGCACCATTTAAAAAGTCGTCCTGCTCAACCTCTCCGTAAGCAGTCGTCCGCACTAATTCCGAAGTTTTTATTACCTTACATTTTTCATCTGCATTCAACGATTTGATGGCATCTTTAATATACTTTTGTTTATCTCCTATATTAGAACCGGTTGCAAGATATACTGTATGCCATTTACGGACAATTTCAACGGATACCGACTCAAATTCCAGACCGATTGGTGCCTCAGGTTTCCGGATTTCCAGCTTGATTTCTTCTACAAGTGGGAACTCCAGTAAAATAGCCTCCGCCAAATGTTCTGCCAGTGTTTCAATCAGCTTGAATAAATTTCCTCTGACATATTTATAAATAAAGTGGCACACTTCCCCATAGTTGGTAGAAAGCTCCAATTTATCTTCCATGCCTGCCTTTCTGGTATTGCTATACAAAACAACATTAACAAAGAAGTTTTGTCCATTCTCGTTTTCCTCTTTATAAACCCCATGATGTGCATACACTTTCAGATTTTCAATTATAACCTTGTCCATATGAATCCTCCATTCCAAAATGCAACAAATATCCCTTCTCTACTTCCTAATGATGGCTTCCGTCATCCGGATAGCTCTGACATTTTCCTTCACATCATGCACCCGTACAAACATAGCACCTTTCATAACGCCCAGAACCGTTGTTACCAAAGTACCTTCCACCCGTTCCTCTACCGGAAGGTCCAGTGTCAGACCGATAACGGATTTTCTACTTGTACCAAGTAATAACGGATAACCAAATGCATGCAGTTCTTCCAATTTGTTGATAATTTCCAGATTGTTTTCATAGGTCTTTCCAAAACCGACTCCGGGGTCTAAAATGATTTTTTCATCTGCAATCCCTGCCTGCCGTGCAATAGCAGCAGTCTCTTCCAAATCCTGCATCACATCCCGCAAATAATCCTGGTAATCCGCTTCCCTGCGATTGTGCATCAGACAACATGGTAAACCGGATCGGGCAATCACACCTGCCATTTCCTGATCATATTTTAGTCCCCAGATGTCGTTAATCAAATCAGCTCCTGCGGCAATACCAGCCTGCGCCACTTTACTTTTATAGGTATCAAGCGAAATCGGAATGTCAAATTTTGATTTAATTTTCTCTATTACCGGTACTACCCTCTCAATTTCTTCCTCATCCGGTAATAATGTATATCCCGGCCGGGTAGATTCTCCACCGACATCAACAATATCCATTCCTTCCTTTATCATTTCTTCTACATGGAAAAGAGCATCATCCAACCGATTGAATTTCCCACCATCCGAAAAAGAATCCGGTGTAACATTCAGGATTCCCATTACATAAGTATGCCCCATGGTCGTAAATTCCTTGTTTCCGATTTTCATTTTCCCCATAAACTCACTTCCTTCTTCTCTGCTGCTAATACCGCAGGCTCATATTTTTCTTACCGTTCTTCCAGTTACATTCTGACTCAGAAGAACAGGCAAAACAACTCCGGCTCATTTTATCCGCCCGGTATAAAAGTCCACTCAGATTTCTTTCATCCCGTATCTCTTCCTTACGATGATTGCCTATTGCTTCAATAATCATGTCTATTTCATCACTATTATAGTCACAATCCCGCAGGATTTCAGGTGCCATTCTGGCACTTTCCTGCTCATGTGGTGTGCCATCCAGGTACTGTCTGAACCGTCCTATATCATGCAGCAACGCTGCCGCATAAATAATATCCTGCGCTACACCGACCTGCTCCTGAAGATTGAAAATCATCGCCAATCTTGCCACATCCAGAAAATGCCACATGTTGTGGCAGCAAAACTTCCTATCCTTTTCCTCTTCTGCATTTTTTGCCACGCATTCAATAAATAAATCATGATTTAATATTTTATTTATTCTATCCATCAGCACTGTACCATCCGGAAAAAATCATTCTGTAGCTGTATATCCTTCTCAAAGCAACCCCTTTTGGCTATTGTTACCGTCTTACTTCCGGGCTTCTTCACGCCTCGCATGGTCATACACATATGCTCTGCCTCTACCATGACCATAACACCCTTGGGCCCCAGATATTCCATAACCGCATCTGCAATCTGTGCAGTCATCTGTTCCTGAATCTGTGGTCTTTTGGCATATACCTCTACCGTTCTCGCCAATTTGCTCAGACCTACCACTTTACCATCCGGTACATAAGCAATATGTGCCTTTCCATAGAAGGGAAGCAGGTGATGTTCACAGGCAGAATAGAATACAATATCCTTTTCCACAACGATTTCATTTTTGGAAACAGAAAAGGTCTTGGAAAGATGTTCTTTCGCGTCCTCATCCATTCCACTGAATATCTCCGTACACATTCTTGCAATCCGTTCCGGTGTTTCAATAAGTCCTTCCCTGGCTGGATCTTCCCCGATGCCTTCTAAGAATAATTTTACTGCTTCTTTAACTTTCTTCTGATCTACCATGAGAATCTCTCCTGATTATGTCTCTGTGTTCTACAATATGAATCAGTTCGCCCAGATAAGAAAGCGAGCCAAATGCAATAACAACCGTTTCTTTATCTCTTCCGGCTAGCAGGTAAGCAATTTCTACTGCTTCCTGTAAACTGTCTGCTACCGTTACACTTTCATGATACTCCCTTACATTCTGTGCCAGTTCATAGGCATGGAGTGCCCTTTCATTGTTCGGTGGCGTTACCGTAATAATATGCTCCGCCAGTTCATAAGTCTGACGGATTATCTTATCATATTCTTTATCCTTCAATACACCCATTATATAGATGATTCTTCTGTTTGTAAAATAGAACCTTAAAGACTCCGCAAGCCTTGCCGCCGCATCCTCATTGTGTGCGCCATCTACGATAAAAAGCGGTTTCTGTCCGATAACGCTGAACCGTCCTGTCCATGTAGTCTGCAAAAGTCCCTTTTTTAGCTGTTCTTCCGTCACCGGAAATCCTGACTTCTGCAAGGCACCGATAACTTCTACTGCCAGAACCGCATTATCAATTTGATACTGTCCCGGCATGGATATCATCAGATTTTTATATTTATCGTAACTGAAATGCTGTACTTTTAGTCCGTACTTTACCTGTTTTGCACGGCTTACATCAGCGATAAGCAATCTGCTTTTTTTCTTTGCGGCTGTCTGCTTAATGACCTGCATTGCCTCCGGCTTCTGTCTGATAGAAACAACACAGCTCTTTTCCTTTATAATCCCCGCCTTTTCTGTGGCAATTTCTTCCAGACTCTCTCCCAAAACCGCCATATGATCCATGCTGATTGATGCAAATACCGAACAGATTGGTGTACGGATAATGTTGGTCGCATCCAGCCTGCCTCCCAGACCGGTTTCCAACACAACAATATCACACTTTTTATCTAAGAAATAAAGAAAAGCAACGGCTGTTTCTATCTCAAACGGAGTCGGATGCGGCAACTCCTCGGCCACCATCTGATCCGCGGCATTCTTTACCTGCTCAAGATATTTACAAAGACCTGCCTGCGTAATTGGCTTGCCATTAATTTGAAACCGTTCGCGATAATCAAAAATTGTCGGTGAAATATACCTTCCTACCGTATAGCCCGCCACCTGTAGAATTGTAGAAACATAAGCCAGTACGGAGCCTTTTCCATTGGTTCCTGCAATGTGTACAAATTTCAGTTCATCCTGCGGATTTCCCAACCGTTCACAAAGCCTCGTAATATTATCCAGCCCGGGCACACTGCCATATTGCTGTAAGGCCTCTACATATTCCATTGCCTCTCTGTAATTCATGTATATCTCCTTCGGATTTGGTAATCCTATTCTTATGAAAACTTTTATCAAAAATTTTATTCACTGTGGGCTGCTTGGCTGGTGTATGGAAATCCTTTTTACAGCTTTCCATTCTTTTCAGAAACGGGATTGGAAACTCTCCGGAATAACATCCATCTGGATGTTTCCCATTTACGGAATGGCCGCCTTTCTTGCTCCCATATGCCGCCTGTTAAAAGGCAAAAACTTCATATTTCGCGGTTTTGTTTATACCGGCATGATTTTTTCCGGAGAATTTCTAACCGGTATGCTTCTGCGCAAAAAAGATGCCTGCCCATGGAACTATGAAAATTCCCGTTGGAACCTCTGCAAAGTAATCCGTTTAGACTACGCTCCCTGCTGGTTTTTCGCCGGACTCCTGTTTGAGCGGCTTCTTCTTGAGAACGAGAAGCTTTCGCATCATAAATAGATACGCAATTGCCAGGAAAACACCGGTAACTGCCCAGGAGCTTGCATTACCGAGACAGACTCCCAGATAGCTATGGTAGCGTGCTGCCGTAAACGCTGCCACTGCCCGACATAATAACTCTACCACACCACCCATCATCGGCATAAAGGAAAAACCACAACCCTGCATGGCATTTCGGAAAATAAAAATCATGCCTAGTCCGGTAAAGCACAGTCCGCAGACACCAATATATATTCTGGCATACTCCAGAAGTTCTGCTGTATCGCCTGTTACAAACAGCTTTATGATATAAGGCAGTGCCATCAAAATAAAACCGTATATTACAATAGAATAAACAAGTGACATCACGTTGGAAATGCGGACACCTTTCCGAATCCGTCCGATATCATTTATCCCTCTGTTCTGGGCACAATAGGTAGCCATCGTAAGTCCCATCGCACTGTAAGGCTGGGTGACCAGCTGCTCTACCTTACAAGCTGCCGTATAAGCCGCCACTACAGTCGAGCCAAGCATATTCAGTGCCATCTGCACCAAAATGGTTCCGACCGCAGTAATGGAAAACTGCAATGCCATCGGTACTCCGACAGAAAGCTGATTGTATGTGCATTGTGCATCCAATTTCCAGTGTCTTTTTTCTATCTGCAAAACCGGTACCTTCTTCATCAGATACAACAGACAAAGCAATCCCGAAATTCCCTGGGAAACCACGGTGGCAACCGCAGCACCGGCCACTCCCATAGGAATCACCAATATCAATAACAAATCCAGTATAATATTCAAAACAGCAGAAACCACCAGAAAATATAAAGGAACTTTACTGTTTCCTACTGCACGCAAAAAGCTGGACAGCAGATTATACAACACACTACATCCCATACCAACACAAATAATCAGAATGTAGGTCTTCGCCATCTCAAAAATATCTTCCGGCGTATTCATCAATTTCAAAAGTCCATCCATGATAAATACACTAAATAATGTCATAACAATTGTTATTATTATTGAAAGGGTTGCCCCATTTCCTACGCTTTTCTTAACGCCTTCCATATCACCGGCTCCGAAACGCTGAGCTGTCAGGACCGTAAAGCCTGCCGTCAGTCCCATCAGAAAGCCAAGGATTAAAAAAGAAATCGTGCCGGTAGCACCAACAGCGGCAAGTGCTTCCACGCCCACATATCGTCCTACGATAATGGTATCTACCATACTATATAGCTGCTGAAAAATATTTCCTATCACAATCGGAATGATAAACTTTACAATTAACCGCGTTGGATTCCCCTTAGTCATATCCAGTTCCATAATAAAGTTCCTCGCTTCTAATTATAATAACATATGCTATTCATCAAAATCTACATCGGACATCTGTCCCGAACCGATATCCAATGTATTTAAAGTACGTCTCTTTCTTCTTGCTTCTTCCGAAGCCTTCAAAATATAATCCTTTATTTCTTTGGATTTTTTAATATGCTCAACCAGCAAAGTCGGATGCGTGGTGTCGCCGGTATAACAGACAATCGTGCCGAGTCCGAAAATACGCTCCATAAAGCTTGCCTGAAGCTCAACATCCTGAACCTTGTACATATAACAGTCATTTTCCTTTGTGGCAAACAATCCGCTGTCAATCGTAATCAAGTCATCATTGATTGTATATTTTGTAAAAGTAAACGGTAATCCAAAAAACACCCATCTTTTTCTCTCCTGATATTCCATACACTTCTCCTCTTCTTTCCTTTTTTCTCTAAATGCCATTGTTCATTGCAAACTACATAACTGATAATCATTTGCAATTGTCTATCATACTCTTCTCACTATAGCATATTCACACCCATTCTACAACTTCCTATTCGCTGGAAAATACCACAAAAATTCTTTGCTTTTTCATTGAAACACTTTCCGCTTTGTGGTATGATATACAAAATGTTGTGACAGAAATAAAACGTTGCAACAATACAATGAAAAAAATAACAGGGAGGTATCTTATGACAGCAAATGAATGTATCAGAGGACGCAGAAGTATCCGTAAATTTAAGCAGGACGCTATCAGCCACGAGCTGCTTGCCGAAATCGTGGAAACAGCTTCTTATGCACCAAGCTGGAAGCATACACAGATTGTTCGCTACATCGCACTAGAAGGTGCATTAAAAGATAAGATTGCTGCCGAAGGCACTTCTATGTTCCCAAATAATGGAAAAATAATGGAAAATGCACCTATGGTAATTGCCGTTACCGTTATTAAAAACAGATGTGGTTATGAAAGAGACGGCTCTTTTACAACACCACGCAAGGACACCTGGCAGATGTATGATGCCGGCGTTGCATCCCAGACCTTTTGCCTTGCAGCATATGAAAAAGGTATCGGCTCTGTTATTATGGGTATTTTTGATCAGGCAAAAATCGAAGCACTCTTGGAATTACCGGAGGATAGAGAACTTGTTGCTTTGATTCCAATCGGCTATCCTGACGAAGAACCGGTTGCTCCAAAAAGAAAACCGGTTGAAGAACTATTGTCTTTTAAATAATTAAGTACATAGAAATAGAAGAGATATACTCTCTTCTATTTTTTTGAGAATTCAAACTAAAGGAGTTATGTATATGAGACATTTAATGAATCCCCTTGATTTTAGTGTAGAAGAACTGGATTCCCTTTTTGATCTTGCAAACGATATTGAAAAAAATCCGGCAAAATATGCACATGCCTGTGAAGGGAAAAAGCTGGCAACCTGTTTTTACGAGCCAAGTACCCGGACCAGACTCAGCTTTGAATCGGCAATGTTAAGCTTAGGCGGACAGATTCTTGGTTTTTCGGATGCTGCTTCTTCTTCCGCTTCCAAAGGAGAGAGCGTTTCCGACACCATACGGGTTATCTCCTGCTTTGCAGATATTTGTGCCATGCGCCACCCCAAGGAAGGTGCACCCATGGTAGCCGCAAGCAAATCCATGATACCGGTCATCAATGCCGGTGATGGAGGACACCAGCATCCCACACAAACCTTAACCGATTTACTGACCATACGCTCCCTGAAAGGAAGGCTAGGTCACTTTACCATCGGACTATGTGGTGACCTGAAATTCGGCAGAACCGTTCATTCCCTAATCAATGCACTGGTACGCTATCCGGATATCCACTTTCTTTTTATCTCGCCCCCGGAATTAAGAGTACCGGACTATATTACCGACATGCTTCATGAAAAAAATATCAGCTACGAAGAAGTCATCCGTCTGGAGGACTGTATTTCCAGACTGGATTTACTCTATATGACCCGCGTGCAAAGAGAACGTTTCTTTAATGAGGAGGATTACGTCCGTTTGAAGGACTTCTATATTCTGAATAAGGCCAAGATGGAACTTGCCAAAGATGATATGCTGATTCTTCATCCACTTCCGCGTGTCAACGAAATTTCCGTAGAAGTGGACGACGACCCGAGAGCTGTCTATTTTAAACAGGTACAATATGGCGTTTATGTTCGGATGGCACTGATATTAACACTTTTAAATATAAATGTATAAAGGAGAACTGGTATGTTAAATGTAGGAAAAATTGAAGAAGGCTTTGTTTTAGACCATATTGAAGCCGGTAAAAGCTTATCCATATACCATCACCTGCAGTTAGACAAGCTTGACTGCACCGTTGCTATTATTAAAAATGCCCGTAGCAATAAAATGGGGAAAAAGGATATCTTGAAAGTGGAATGTGATATTAACACATTGGATTTAGATGTTCTCGCCTTTATTGACCATAACATTACCGTCAATGTTATCAAGGATGGTGAAATTGTAGCCAAAAAGGAACTGGTCTTACCAAAAGAAATCAAAAATGTCATAAAATGTAAAAATCCAAGATGTATCACTTCTATCGAGCAGGAACTTCCTCATATTTTTGTCCTTGCTGATGAAGAGAAGGAAATTTACCGTTGTAAATACTGTGAAGAGAAGTATGATGAAAGACTGGATTAACAATTACCATGCTTCATAGGAATTGTATTAAATTAAATACATTCCTTTTCAGAAAAGACCATAGACTTTTTCGTAATTTGTGTTATTATAATTATAGAAACAGTAATCATTACTATTTTAAATAATCCCATTATGAAGGAGGAACAACTTATGGCAAACTCAAATACAGCTCAAGTAAACAATTTAGTATCTTTATTAGACGGATATGCAACAAAAGGCGGACATCATCTGAATGTTAATGTATTAAACCGCGATACTCTTCTGGATGCACAGAAACATCCTGAAAACTATCCACAGTTAACCATTCGTGTTTCCGGTTATGCAGTAAACTTTATTAAATTAACACCGGAACAGCAGGCAGATGTCATCAGCCGTACTTTCCACGAAAGCATCTAATATAACAATGTGCCGTCAGGCGCACCACCTAAAAAGCCGGGAAAAAACTTCCCGGCTTTTCAAATTTTACATTTCAAACTTTAAATTTCAAATTTTAGACTTGAGCGACATCCTTCATGGAGAAACTGATACGTCCCATCTTATCTTTTCCAAGACATACAACCGTTACTTTATCTCCTAATGTTAAAACGTCTTCTACATGGTTGATTCTTTCCTTGGCAATCTTAGAAATATGAACCATACCTTCCTTACCCGGTGCAAATTCAATGAATGCACCAAACTCTTTGATACTTACAACTGTACCTTTGAAAATCTGACCTTCTTCAAAGTCTGTTGTGATAATCTTGATCATCTCAACGGCTTTGTCCATCATCTCTTTATCGGTACCACATACGGAAACCTGTCCGTCATCCGTAATATCAATCTTAACACCGGTACGTGCAATAATCTCATTGATTGTCTTGCCGCGCTGTCCGACAACATCACCGATTCTCTCCGGATCAATCTGGATAGAAATAATCTTCGGTGCATATTTTCCTACTTCTTTTCTTGGTTCTGCAATAGCAGGAACCATACAGTTGGCCATAATGTATTCTCTTGCTTCACGGCATCTTTCAATAGCGCCTTCTACGATAGGTCTTGTCAGACCATGAATCTTAATATCCATCTGAATGGCTGTAATACCGTCATGGGTACCGGTTACCTTAAAGTCCATATCTCCAAAGAAGTCTTCCAGACCCTGGATATCGGTCAGTAATACGAAATCATCATCCGTATCTCCGGTTACCAGACCACAGGAAATACCAGCAACCATCTTCTTAATCGGAACACCTGCTGCCATCAGGGACATACAGGATGCACAGGTAGATGCCATAGAGGTAGAACCGTTGGATTCAAATGTTTCGGATACAGTACGGATTGCATATGGGAACTCCTCTTCGGAAGGAAGTACCGGAATCAAAGCTCGCTCAGCAAGAGCACCATGACCGATTTCTCTACGTCCCGGACCGCGGCTTACTTTTGTTTCACCTACGGAATAAGCCGGGAAATTATAATGATGCATATATCTTTTGGCTGTGACATTCTCATCCAGTCCGTCTACCTTCTGCACTTCGGATAACGGTGCCAAAGTACATACGTTACAAATCTGGGTTTGTCCACGTGTAAACATAGCAGAACCATGTACTCTCGGAATAATATCTACTTCTGCTGCCAGAGGTCTGATCTGGTTTAAAGCACGTCCGTCCGGACGTTTGTTATCTTTCAAAATCATCTTACGGACAGTCTTTTTCTGATACTGATAAACCGCCTCACCAAGTACGGCAAGATATTCTTCATTATCTGCAAAGGCTTCTTCCAGTTTTGCTGTAATGTTACGGATGTTTTCTTCACGAACCTGTTTCTCGTCTGTGAATACGGCAACTTCCATTTCCTCCGGTGTAACGATTTTCTTCATGTCTTCAAACATTTCAGCAGGAATTGCACAGCTTTCGTATGCATGCTTCGGTTTACCAACCTCTGCCACAATTTTATTGATAAATTCAATAATTGTCTGGTTTACTTCATGTGCCTTATAAATGGCTTCAATAATTTTGGCTTCCGGAATTTCATTGGCTCCGGCTTCAATCATGATAACCTTTTCGGAAGTAGAAGCAACGGTCATCTTCAAATCGCCTTTAACCCACTGCTCCTGAGATGGATTAATAATAAACTCACCGTCTACCATACCTACCTGTGTCATGGCACAAGGACCATCAAACGGGATATCCGAAATACAGGTTGCAATCGCTGTACCAAGCATAGCTACCAGTTCAGGACGGCACTGCGGATCCACGCTCATAACCATGTTGTTTAAGGTAACATCATTCCGATAATCCTTCGGGAATAAAGGACGCATCGGTCTGTCGATAACACGGCTTGTCAAAACCGCGTTTTCCGATGCCTTACCTTCTCTCTTGTTGAAGCCGCCGGGAATTTTACCAACTGCATATAATTTTTCTTCGTATTCAACACTACAAGGGAAGAAATCAATTCCCTCTCTTGGTTTCTCGGACGCGGTTGCAGTAGATAATACGGTTGTTTCACCATACTGCATAAAAGCGCATCCATTTGCCTGTTTACCAACTCTGCCGATATCGACACGAAGGGTACGTCCGGCGAGTTCCATTGTGTAACTCTTATACATATTCTTCTCTCCTTTAAAATATATTTTCAGGTAGAAGATGCCGAAACTACAGATATATCCGCAGCCTGTACTGTGCATATATCTGTGGTCTCGGATGACTCTTCCACCTATTATGAACTTTTGGAGTACAAATCTCCGGCAAAAATGAAAGGCGGAAAAAGCTGGATATAACCAGCCTCACATCCGCCTTTTATTTTTCTTATTTTCTGAGTCCTAATCTTTCGATTAAAACACGATATCTCTCAATATCTTTGTCTTTCAGATATGCAAGTAAACCACGTCTCTGACCTACCATTTTCAGAAGACCTCTTCTGGAGTGATGATCCTTCGGGTTCTCTTTCAGATGATCTGTTAACTCCTGAATTCTTGCTGTCAGAATAGCTACCTGAACTTCCGGTGAACCGGTATCGCCTTCTGTTCTTGCATACTCTTTGATGATTGCTGTTTTCTTTTCTTTCGAAATCATAATGTTCTCCTTTCTTATCAGGCAAATAGTATTGTTTGCTGCCCTGTAACCGCCGGATGCTAAGAATGGGCTGGAGTTTTCCCTATTCTGAGTATCGGCTGAAACTCACACTTGCATATTCTACCATACAGAAACTCTTTTTGCAAGCTTATACGGATAAATATTTCGATTCGTTTTCGATTAATCCTGTAAAATCCTTACTACTTTAAGCGGTGTACGATAAGTCACATTGGAAATACGAATACCGGTTGACGGACTGCTGGCATGAATGACCTGACCACCACCAATATAAATTGCCACATGGTTAATGGTTTTCCCTTTGCCATAGAATACCAGATCGCCCGGTTGTGCTTCCGAAAGCGTAATCTTTGTTCCACAATTTGCCTGCGATCTGGAAGAATGCGGTAAGCTGATACCATACTTCTTGAAAATGCTTAAAACATAGCCGGAGCAGTCTGCTCCTTTCGTAAGGCTGGTACCACCCCAGACATAAGGATTCCCAAGGAATTCTTTTGCATACTGGCATAAATCGACTCGTACATCCGATACTCCCTGTCCATACAACAGTTCTGTCATGGTAATCGCCGTATTCAGTTTGGCATCCACCTCTACATATTCCGCTGCCACATAGACCTCTTCATCATCCAGATATACTCTTACCCAGTCACCTTCCGTTTCTGCCACTTCCAGTTCCTCTCCCATCGGTACCATCGTAATCACTTCCGATTCCGTATTGGCTTGCGCCCTTACCTTCAGCGTATCCGTTGTAACTGTAGCTATGGTAGTTACAAGTTCTTCTGCCTTACGCTTTGCCTGTAAGCCTGTCCAAAGAAATTCACAGCTTACATATCCCTCTACCTTACCAGACGAAATATGCGCCCAGATTCCATCTGAATCCAACACTTCACAAGCCGCATTTTTCGGCAGTTTCCCAACCAGTTTACCATCTTCCGCCGGAATGGCTCTGATATTTAAGTTATTATCTACATTGGCAATGCCTAGATTGGTATATCCCCAGTTAGCATTTTTTGCTTCTTCATAAGCCTTGGCATACTCTTCATCTGTTTTCGTTCCTTCGACAATAGCTGCCGCCCCTATCGGCTCCCCAAGTGCATCCTGCAAAGGAGACTCCTGTTGGTAGGATTCCTCCTGATAAAATTCCTCCTGTGTATCTCCCTCACTTATTGTATCCACTCCAACAGACAGTTCTTCCAGAATGGACTGCATCGTTGCTACCTGCTCTGTTGCATAAGCCTGCATCGGTTGGCACAGTACAGCACATGCCAGCAGACAACACAAGTTCTTATGTTTCATATTTCTACAAACCTCTTCTATAAATATTACAAATTTGTTACAAATTCGTTGTTATTATAGCAACTTCGACAAAGCCTGTCAATAAAAGTGTGGGTTTTCATGTTATTACCAAAAAACCTCTGCCCATGAACAATCACAGGCAAAGGCTTTGTATACTTTCTCCATATAATAATTTATTCTAGGTATCTGCACCAACTGTTGCAAAAGCAATATTGGTTGCATGGTCTGCCACTCTCTCAAGCCCGGAAACAATATCAGAAAAGATAACACCCGCTTCCGGTGTACATTCATTACTGGTCAGACGATCAAGATGTTTTTTCTGAAGTTCTTTTTCTTTCTCATCAATCGCTTCTTCGAGTTGACGGATATCTTCTGCATGTTCTTCCGTACTTTTCAAAAACATTTCCATGGAAAAACGCAATATCGTATTAACCATATCTAACATACTTCCCAATTCCATCTGTGCATCCTTACTGAAGGAAACGCCTGTTTCTATTCTGCGACGCGCACAATCAGCAACATTTTCCGCATGATCACCGATTCGCTCTATATCATTTACCACGTGGAACAATGCACCTATCATTTTCAAGTCTTCAATCGGAAGGGTTGTCTGATTTATTTTTACCAGGTAATCCGAAATGGCGTGGCTTAAGAAATCGATATTTTTCTCGACCTCATCTACCTCTTCTATCTCTTCCTCATCCAGCGTAATCAGTACATTCATAGCACGATTAAGATTTTCACTAGCAAGGGATGCCATACGATCCAGCTCCTTCATAACTTCTACCATCGCAGTTGCCGGATTCAAAACCACCTTTTCACCAATATACTTCAGCTGGTAGCTGTCCCGATAGCCAACCTTCTTATCATCTCCCGGAATGACCAGATAAGTAAGTTTTACAATACCATTCATAAATGGCAGTAAAATAATAACCTGGAAGATTTTTACACAGATATGTGCAAAGGCTACCGTACGTCCGGCATCATAATTAGCTGCCCTGCTTAAAATTTCTACAATCTGGTCAATACCGAATGAAAATACCGTAAATACAACCGCCGTTCCAATTACATTAAACAGGAAGTGGATGGTAGCTGCCCTCTTGGCATCCTTTTTACCTACTAACGAAGCAATCAAAGCAGATACGCAGGAACCGATATTACATCCAAGTATGGTAAACAGACACATGTCCAATCCCAATAAGCCCTGATTTGCCAAAAGTACCAGAATACTGACCGTTACCGACGAGCTCTGAATAACAGCTGTTACCAAAAATCCCAGCAGCACTGCCATAATCGGTACTCTTAAAGAAGCAAAAAGTTCCAGAACTGCAGGAGAGTCTTTCATGCCCGACATCGCGCCGGACATGGCACTTAGCCCCATAAACAGAATCCCAAATCCAACTATGGTTTCTCCAAGCTTCACAACTTTCTGTTTCTTACTGAACATAATCATAATAACACCGATTAATAAAACTGCCGGTGCAATTTTCTCTAATTTAAAGGAAACTAACAAAGACGTAATTGTTGTACCGATATTGGCACCAAAGATAACCCCTGCCGCCTGATATAAATTCATCAGACCGGAGTTGACGAAACTGACAACCATAACCGTACATGCCGACGAAGACTGTACAACCGCAGTAAAAAGAGTACCTACCAGGATACCCATAAAACGGTTGTTTGTTAACTGCTCTAATATTTGTCTTAACTTAGCTCCGGCAACTTTTTCAATACTTTCACTCATAAGCTTCATACCAAAGAGAAAAAGTCCTAAGCCACCTGCCATAGAAATAATAATTTCCAGATCCATACTTTTATCCTGTGCCCCTTTGCAGTGTATTCCCCAATCCACATACATTTTTATTGTAACAAGAAACCCCTGTCTCTGACAAGACTCTTTTCATTTTTTTATGAAAGTCCAGTTTTTTTATGAAAATTTCTTCCCTGTTCAATGTCCATGTGTGTCTGTCTTTTTAAATCTTCAATTCCTGAAAACTTCATTTCCGGTCTTTTAAAAGCAAGCAATTCTACCATTACTTCCTTGCCATACACATCTTCATCAAAATCATAAAGATAGGTTTCTACTCCCATCACCTTTTCCTCGCTGACTGTGGGCTTATAACCGATATTCGAAATTGCAGGATAACATTGCTCAAGTATCCATACTCTTGAATAGTATACCCCATTTGGTGGTAATAATTTTTCTTTTTTCGGTAATAAATTTACCGTAGGCATACCAAGTGTCCTGCCAAGTTTTTTTCCATGGGTAACAATACCTTTTACCTGATAAGGTGTTCCAAGCAATGCCGTTACCTTTTCCATCTCTCCGTTTGCCACTGCTTCCCGGATAAGAGTAGAGCTGATTTCCTCACCATTCAGACTGACTTTATCGATAATTTCTACCTGATAACCACACTCTTCTGAAAGTTGATAAAGCAATGCCGCATTTCCAGCCCCTTTTTTTCCAAAGGACAAATCCGTTCCTGCCGCAATGACCGCTGCTTTCAATTTTTGTGTCAGATATTCTCTTACAAAACGCTCCGGCTCAGTTGCTGCCGTTTCAATATTTAACGGAAACTCAACCAAAACATCAATTCCCATCTGTGCAAAGGCGGCACGTTTCTCTTCCCTACTCATCAGCTCTTTTATCTGGTTTCCGCTAAAAAGTGCTGCTGGAGCCGGATCAAAGGTAAAAACAACTGCCAGCAGACCTTTTTTCTTCTGCTCAAGGATTCTGTCAAGCAGTTTTCGGTGTCCTAAATGAATACCATCAAATTTGCCAATGGCTACCGCACTCTTTTGCATAAGTTCAAATTCTGTTGTTCCTTCTATAATCTGCATCTGTTCTCATGCCTTTCCATTCTGTCCTATTCCGAAAGAAACATTTTTACCGGATAAAACATACTCTTTTCTTCCTCATATCGGTAAATCCCATAAAATTTCCCCTGTTCGTCATAAACACGTACCTGCTCACCCGGCTCAAATCTTTCTGCCTGTTCCGAATTCCGCTTTACCGCTTTCTTAAAAAAGCAGTTTCCGTTTTCGATAAACTTCACATATCCGGCAAGAACTATTGCTTTCTGTAAATTTACAAATACCTCATCTACCGACATAATCGCTTTTTCTACAGCATTTTCATCCCGTAGTTTTTCAATCTGCGCAAGTGTCAGAGCATCTTCCATACGGAAACTGCCCACTCTTGTCCTTTTTAAAGATTGCATGGCACCGCCGCAACCTAATTTTTCACCAATATCCGCACAAAGAGTACGGATATAAGTACCTTTTGAACAACATACCCTCATCCGTACAAGCGGCAGATCCATCTGTAATATTTCCAATTCCTCTATCTGTACCATTCTGGCTTTTCGTGTAACCTCTTTACCTTCTCTTGCCAGTTCATATAATTTTTTCCCATTTACTTTGAGCGCCGAATACATCGGCGGAATTTGTTCATAATCTCCGCAGAAACTGTAAATGGCCTCTTCCACCTGTTCCTTGGATACGTCTACCTCGTTTTGAGTCAAAATTCTTCCAGACATATCCTGCGTATCGGTGGTTACACCAAGACGAAGTTCTGCCACATACTCCTTACTTTTATCCGTAAGCATATCGCAAAGCTTTGTCCCAGAACCTAAACATACAGGAAGCACTCCAACCGCATCCGGATCCAGTGTTCCTGTATGTCCAATTTTTTTCTGTTTCAAAATGCCACGTAGCCTGGCTACCACATCATGCGATGTGAAGCCGGCCTCTTTGTAAATATTGATAATCCCGTTATACATTTTTCACTCCGTCTGAATGTCATTCCAACCTACTTAAGCCGATATAATCCTGCTGCTTTTATTCTGATAACAGCTGTTCTTCTATTTGTCTGGAAAGATTGTTTATATTGTCATGATATGTACCGTTCATTGTACATCCTGCTGCTCTCACATGACCGCCTCCGCCAAATTTCATGGCAATCGCTGCAACATCCACTTTTCCTCTGGAACGCATACTTATTTTATATTCCATCGGTCCAATCTCATACATGAAAATTGCACATTCCACATTCTTCACATTACGAAGCTGGTTAATAATACCATCCAGGTCTTTGGGTCCAACCTGATAAAAATCCATGGTCTTCTTGTCTACCATACTCACGATACACTTTCCGTTCATAAAACGGATACTTTCCAGAATAGCCCTGCCCATTATCTGACTCTGCACATAGGTCTTCTCATAGAAGGTTTCTTCTATCAGTTTTGAAAAATCAAATCCAAATTTAATTAGTTCGGCTGCAATCTGCAACGTTCTGGGCGAGGTGTTGGAATATTGAAATACACCGCAGTCATGGATGATTCCGATATAGATTGCTTTTGCAATTTCTTCATCGATTTTGTCCATTTCCAGCAATTCATATAACAGTTCGCAGGTGGAACTTCTTTCCGGCTCAATAATATTCAAATCCCCGCAACCCCGATTGCTGATATGATGGTCAATATTGATTTTTTTATCCGCTTTCTCAAAAAGAGGCTGTGCAATGCCCAGACGGTCGGTACTGCAATCCAGTGCAAAAAAAACATCATATACCATATCCTCTTTACTTTCTGTATGAATCTGTCCGATATCCTTTATACACTGAAAAATATCTGCCGGTTGCTCCAGATATACATCAATCTGTACATCCGGCAGCACTTTTTTCAAATAAAGATATAATCCCATAACAGAGCCCACACAGTCACCATCCGGTCTGATATGTCCGCTGATACCTATGGTTTTTGCCCCTTTTACTTCTTCTATGATCTTCATTTCTGCCTCCATATGACTACATCTTTACTTCTTATTTTTTACTAGTTATTTTTTACTAGCTTACCATACTTTTTATGATTCCGCATCTTCTTCCCTTTCCGGAATCGCTTCATTGACATCATCAATTAACTTAGACATAGAAACACCATAAGCAATTGACTGATCCATAATAAAACGTATCTGCGGTGTATTGCGCAGATTTAATTTCCGCGCAAGCTGGTTACGGATGAAACCTTCAGCACTGTTTAAGCCTGCAAGCGTATCTTCCTGCGCTTTTTCATCTCCTAAAACACTGATCCATGCTTTACAGGTTTTCAAATCCGGTGCAACTTCTACCGCAACAACAGAAGTCAGTTCACCAATCCGCGGGTCCTTAATTTCTCCGCGGATAATCTCTGCCAAAACACGCTGCACCTCACCGTTGATACGGGTATTTTTAATACTGTTCTTACGCATAATATTTCATACCTCACTTTCCTCATCCGGAAAGAATCATGAAATGATTCTCTCTAGGTTCTGGGTACTTCCACCATAATATATGCTTCAACGATATCCAGTTCCTGCATCTTATCAAAGCCTTCAAATACAAGACCACATTCAAAGCCTGCTTTAACTTCCTTTACATCATCCTTGAATCTCTTTAAAGATGCTAACTCGCCTTCATAAATCTGCTCGCCCTCCCGGGAAATACGGATTTTACAGCCTCTTCTGAATTCTCCGTCAAGCACATAAGAACCGGCAATATTACCAACTGCAGATGCCTTGAAAATCTGGCGGACTTCCGCATGACCGATAACCTTTTCTTCATAAACAGGATCCAACATACCCTTCATAGCGGCTTCCACATCTTCAATTGCCTGATAAATAACTTTATACAACCTTACATCAACGCCTTCGCGTTCTGCCGTTGCCTTTGCCGTTGCATCTACTCTGACGTTGAAACCGATAATAATAGCGGAAGATGCAGATGCAAGCGTAACATCGGATTCCGTAATGGCACCAACACCGCCATGAATACATTTTACAACCACTTCCTCATTAGAAAGTTTCATCATGCTCTGCTTAACGGCTTCTACACTACCCTGAACGTCGGCCTTGACAATCAGATTAAGTTCTTTCAGATTACCTTCCTGAATCTGGCTGAACAAATCATCCAGAGACATTCTTGTCTTAGTATCTGCAAGCATTTCTTCTTTATGCTGTGCCTTATAGGTTTCTGCATAGGCTTTAGCAGATTTATCATTTTCATGCACAATAAAAACTTCTCCCGCACTTGGCACATCGGATAGACCAAGAATTTCAACCGGAGTAGAAGGCGTTGCTTCTCTGACTCTTCTGCCCTTATCATCAATCATGGCTCTTACTTTACCATGACTTGCTCCTGCAGAAATAAAATCACCAACATGCAGCGTACCCTTCTGTACAAGTACCGTTGCTACCGGTCCGCGGCCTTTATCCAGCTCTGCTTCAATGACAAGACCTCTTGCATTACGATTCGGATTTGCTTTCAGCTCCAGAATCTCTGCTGTCAAGAGAATGGTCTCTAACAACGTATCAATACCTTCTCCGGATTTTGCAGAAACCGGAACAAACTCTGTAGAGCCGCCCCAATCTACCGGAATCAGCTCATATTCTGTCATTTCCTGTTTTACGCGGTCAATATTGGCATTCGGTTTATCAATCTTGTTGACTGCAACAATAATTTCAATACCTGCCGCCTTTGCATGATTGATTGCTTCTACCGTCTGCGGCATAACACCATCATCAGCAGCTACTACCAGAACTGCAATATCCGTAGAATTTGCACCACGCATACGCATAGCCGTGAATGCTTCATGTCCCGGTGTATCTAAGAAGGTAATCTTCTGATTGTTAGCCGTTACGGTATAGGCACCGATTGCCTGAGTAATACCACCGGCTTCTTTATCGGTTACATTAGTTTTACGGATTGCATCCAGAAGAGACGTTTTACCATGGTCAACATGACCCATAACGCAAATAACAGGTGGTCTTGATACCATCGTGCTCTCGTCGTCTTCTTCCTCTTTCAAAAGTTCCTCAATCACATCCACTTTTTCTTCTTTTTCACAGATGATTTCATAATCGATTGCAATATTCTCGGCATCCTCAAATGTAATTTCCGAGTTTACCGTAACAATCTGTCCCTGTAAAAAGAGTTTCTTAATAATAGCAGACGGCTGGATTTTCATCTTATCTGCCAGATCTTTAATTGTTAAAGTCTCCGGAAGGGTAATCACTTTAATCTGCTCTTCTACTACCGCTTCCACTTTCTTTTCCGGTTTGATGAAACGTCCCGGCTTATTACGGTTCTTTCCGCCAATTTCATCCTCTTCATAAATCAGATCTTTTTTAGAACGTTTATCCTTCTCCTGACTGATTCTGCGCTTCTCTTCATCTCTGTGCTTTTCAGCTTCTTTGATAGGTGTCTCGGGCATAAAGTCCTTGTTGTTTCCACCCTTCTTAAATCGATTGTCCTGCCCGCCATTTCCTCTCTGAGAGCGTTCATTATTGTTATAATTGCGGTTATTGTCTGAAAAAGCACCTGCGCTGCGGTTACCACCCTGATGATTGTTAAAGCCCTGACGATTCTGTCCTTCAGACCTTCTGTTTTCGTTGCCGCGTGGTCTTTCCTGGTTGTTATTCCGCTCTTGGTTGTTGCTTCTTTCCTGTCCGTTATTTCTTTCCTGGACATTGTTTCTTTCCTGAACGTTTGCTTTGTTTTGTCCATTTGCTTTTTCCCTGTTTTCCTGCTGTCTCTGTTCCAGACGACGTTCCTGTTGCTGTTTCTGGCGAACCTCATACGGCTCTGCCGTTACCGGAATCGGTTTCTGTGTTGGACGGATAATTTTATGCGGTGCCGGCTGCTGTGCTACCTGACGTCCACCGCCACTGTTACCAGCCGGTCTTCTGTCATTATTACCCTGACTATTCTGATTTCCCTGATTCGGTCTTCCTCCGGGCATCTTGGAATTATGCGGATTACTGACAAAGATAATCTTTTTCTTTTTCTTCGGTTCTTCCCCACCTGTCGGTTTCTTATTTTCTTCCGATTGCTTACTTTCTGCCGGTTTCCTATTCTCTTCCGGCTGCTTACTTTCTGCCGGTTTCTTTTCTGCCGCAACGGTTTCTGTCTTTGCAGGTTCTGCCTTCTTTACCTCTTCTTTATCTGCTGTGCTGCCTGTTGCACCACCAAAATGCTTACGCACCAGTTCAATTGCATCATCTTCAATTGAGCTCTGGGCTACTTTTACTTCAAATCCTTTATCCTGTAAGAAAGCAATTAGTTCTTTGCTTTGCTTCTCTAACTCTTTTGCAAGCTCATGTACTTTCATTTTCGCCATGCTCACTACCTCCATCTACTGATTAGAATCTTCCAAATGTTTTCGTATCGAATTTGCGAACCCCTCATCTGTAACCGCCAAAGAAGTTCTGTCCTGTTTTCCCATGGAATGACCGTTTTCTTCCATTCTTCCATACAAATAAAAAGGTACTTCATAAAAATCACACATATTCCGAAACTTCTTTTTCGTATTATCCGATGCATCTTCTGATACGATGACCAGATATGCTTTTCCGGACTTTACCGCATTCTCGGTTGCAAATCCTCCACTGACAACATTTCTGGAACGAGCCGCCAGTCCAAGCATCGATAATACTTTATCTCTTATCGGTCTATTCTTCTCGGACATCTTCATCAAACTCCTTTTCCAGACTTTCGTATATTTCATCCGGAATACTCATTTTGAAGGAACGTTCCAAGCCTTTATTTTTTCTTGCCTTTGCAAGACAGTTCCTATCCATACAAAGATAAGCGCCCCTTCCGTTCTTTTTACCGGTTTTATCTAATACGATTGGACCTTCTGCAGTTTTTAATACACGCATCATTTCCTTTTTATTCTTCATTTCTCCACAACCCACACATTGTCTCATGGGAATTTTTTTTGCCATAGAAATCGTAATCCTTTCTATTCTTCTGCACCAGTCTGTTCAGCATCTGTGCCTTCATATGCTTCCTCATAATCTTCCTGTGCATACTCTTCGTCATCATAACCTTCTTCGTCATACTCATAATCTTCATAACGGAAGCCCGGTGCATCTTTTGCCTGTGTTTCACTCTTAATATCAATCTTATAGCCGGTCAGTCTGGCTGCCAGTCTTGCATTCTGTCCTTCCTTACCGATTGCAAGAGATAACTGATAATCCGGTACAACGACTTTGGCGGTCTTTTCATCCGGATCGGCAAATACCGCAACAATTTTTGCCGGAGATAAAGCATTCTGAATTAAGTTACCCGGGTTATCATCCCAGTTGATGATATCAATTTTCTCACCGCGCAGCTCATCTACGATGGAGTTGACTCTGGCACCGTTTAAACCGACACAGGCACCTACCGCATCCACATTCGGATTATTAGAACGGACTGCCATCTTGGTTCTGCTTCCTGCTTCTCTGGCAATACTCATAATTTCAACCGTTCCGTCTTTGATTTCTGTTACCTCGGTTTCAAACAATCTCTTAACCAGTTCCGGATGGGTACGGCTTACCAGAATTCTCGGTCCTTTCGGTGTATTCTTCACTTCCAGAATATATACCTTGATTCTTTCGGTCGGCTTGAAGTTCTCACCACGAACCTGCTCGCTCTCATTTAAAATAGCATCCGTCTTTCCAAGGTTGATGGAAATATTTCTACCAACATAACGCTGCACAATACCGGTCACAACATCTTTTTCCTTTTCAAAATACTGGTTGTAAATAACACTTCTTTCCTCTTCACGAATTTTCTGTAAAATAACATTCTTTGCATTCTGTGTTGCAATACGTCCGAATTCCTTAGACTTAATTTCCACATGGATCATATCCCCAAGTTTCGCCTTCTTGGAAATCTTCTGTGCGTCTTCCAGAGAAATCTGTAAGCAATCGTCTTCTACCTCTTCTACCACTTCTTTCTCCGCATAGCATAAGAAATCACAGGTATCTCTGTCAATTTCTACTTTAATATTGTCTGCTTTGCCAAAATGGTTCTTGCAGGCTGTCATCAAAGAATTTTCAATTGCGTCAAACAGCGTTTCCTTGCTGATTTCTTTCTCCTTCTCCAAAATATCCAATGCTTCCATCAATTCTTTATTCATTTTCTGGTATCCTCCTTTATGTTTCTCTTAAAAATCAAGTGCCAGTCTGATAAGTGCTATTTCTGCTCTGGCAAATACTTTCTCTTCTTCATCTATTACGACAATTATATTCTGTTCATCAAAAGCTTTTAAAACACCACGAAACTCTTTCTGCTTATCGATTGGTTTGTAAGTTTTGATTTCTACCTCTTCTCCCAGACTCTTCTCCAAATGTTTATCTTTCTTCAAAGTTCTTCCAAGTCCCGGACTGCTGACCTCCAGAATATAAGCATCTTCAATAAAATCATCTTTATCCAGTTCATCGGATAAAGCCCTGCTGACCTTCTCGCAGTCATCAATATTGACGCCGCCCGGCTTATCAATGTAAGCACGCAGATACCAGTCGCTTCCTTCTTTGACATATTCCACGTCATAGATTTCCACACCGAATTTTTCTACGATTGGCAGCAACAGTTTCTCTGTTTTGGATTCGTATGTCTCTCTTTTAGACATCTGCTACCTCCCTTTCATTTACATGAAAAGAGTGGACTCGCAAGCCCACTCTTATCGTAAATACTCTTTATGACTATCTTAGTTTAGCACCTTTTGTCTATAGATGCAAGCTTTTTGTAACACTTCAGCCATTTTTTTAAATAAATTGAAAAAAATGCTTGCATTTTGAAGCAATCTATAATAGAATAAGCAAGTGTCAATCATATGGCTCGTTGGTCAAGCGGTCAAGACGCCGCCCTCTCACGGCGGAATCAGGGGTTCGATTCCCCTACGAGCTGTTGACTGTTTATACAGCCCAACCCTGAAAAGATGCTTAGTTACTGGATTTCCGGTAGTTAGGCATATTTTTTATTTAGCAACTTTACACAAATCCGGCAGCTTAACGGAGGTTTTCTCATGAATGATTTAATCAGAAACATTGATAAAATACATACTACTGACATGGGTATGGAGCGTATCGCCAAAACCTCGCTCTTACTTCCGATGTCGTAACATGGTGTAAAGAACGTATCATAGACAAAGGAGGAACGATGGATGTTGTGTGACGATATAAGATATTTAACAGACCGAGCCTTGTGGGAAACGGAAAATCTAATGAAATGTATTCCGGATGAGCTTTGGGACAAGCGATACGATGGCATTCCCATGTGGAAATACCTTTATCACATGCTCTATTCTATGGATCGGTGGTACATAAATCCCTGTGACCCTTCCTATCAGAATCCGGATTTTCATACCGATACTCTGGCAGATTTGAATGTAATTCCACAGGAAGAATCTCTGAACAGGGAACAATTGGAAACTTATTTTTATCACATCCGCGAAAAAATTCAAAACTATATTAATACATTAGAGGATTCTGTCCTTTCTGAAAACCCGGAAAATTGTAATATGAGCCGTTTTCGTCTGATTTTAGGGCAATTCCGACATTGGCACCGTCACATGGGCATTATTTATGGCTTTATCATAGAAGATGCCGCCAAATGGCCATATGTGCTCAATATGCTTGGAGAATATCCGGAAGAACCGATGCCGAACTTCTATTAAATCATGGAAGCACTATCTCCTTAAAATAAAAACGAGAGGCTGAAACCTCTCGTTGAACTTCTTCATCATTCGGTCAGTTTTTATTTTACCGTCCTGTCAGAACCTTATTCCATTTTTCTCTACATCGCAAAATCAAACAAGCTAATCTGATTGGATTCCGGCAGATTACCAAGCAATCCCAGCGTATCCATCAGCTCGACGATGGTTTTGGAGGCTTTCGTCCGCTGACGGAAATCATCTTTGGACAGAAAAGGACCGTCTTTGGCGGCTTCCACAATTGCATCGGCAGCCTTTTCCCCCAGACCGTCAATACTGTTTAAGGACGGCATCAGCTTACCATCTACCACCTGAAACAGTCGTGACTGTGCTGTAAAAATATCAATCGGTTCAAACTCGAAGCCTCTTGCATACATTTCCTGCACAATTTTCATATCTTTATAGGCATCCTGTTCCTTCTTGGAAAGGGTATCACTTCTTCGTTTGTAATCTGCCATCACATTTTCCAGATGTTTTTGTCCCTGGCACATCAGTTCATAGGAGAATGCCGATGCTCTGATACTGAAATAAGCCGCATAGTAAGCAAGCGGATAATTCACTTTACAATAAGCAATTCTCCATGCCATCATAACGTAAGCCGCTGCATGGGCTTTCGGGAACATGTATTTAATTTTCTTGCAGGACCAGATATACCAATCCGGCACACCTGCCTCCGTCATAGCCTGCTCCCATTCCGGTTTCAGGCCTTTTCCTTTACGCACGCTTTCCATGATGGTAAAAGAAAGGCTCGGTTCCACACCGGTCTGAATAAGGTAAATCATAATATCATCACGACAACAGATTGCCGTAGAAATCGTTGCTTTTCCCTCTTCAATCAAGGTCTGGGCATTGCCCAGCCACACGTCGGTTCCATGGGACAAACCGGAAATACGAACCAAGTCCGTAAAACATTTCGGCTTGGCATCAATAACCATCTGGATAACGAAATCCGTACCGAACTCCGGAATACCAAGGCAGCCCACCTTACATCCGCCAATCTGTTCCGGCGTAATCCCCAGTGCCTCTGTGGAGCTGAACAAGGACATAACCTGCTTGTCATCAAGCGGAATCGTAACCGGATCAATGCCTGTCATATCCTGTAGCATACGAATCATAGTCGGATCATCATGTCCAAGAATATCAAGTTTTAGCAGGTTGTGGTCTATGGAATGATAATCAAAGTGTGTGGTAATGGTTTCCGTCGTCATATCGTTTGCAGGATGCTGTACCGGTGTAAAGGAATTGATATCTTCTCCCACAGGCAGTACAACAATACCGCCCGGATGCTGACCGGTACTTCTGCGCACACCGGTGCAGCCTGTTACAATCCGGTTGATTTCACAGGTTCTTTTATGTTTTCCACGCTCTTCATAATAATTTTTTACATAACCAAATGCTGTTTTATCCGCAAGGGTACCAATCGTTCCGGCACGAAAGGTTTGTCCGTAACCGAAAATAACTTCCGTATACTTATGAGCCTTACTCTGGTATTCACCGGAAAAGTTCAAGTCAATATCCGGCTCCTTATCTCCCTTAAATCCGAGGAAGGTTTCAAAAGGAATATCAAAGCCTTCCTTACGAAGCGGTGTCCCGCATACCGGACAGTTTTTATCCGGCATATCACAGCCTGCACCACCGCCGTAAGCCTTTACTTCTTCCGAATCAAAATCATAATAATGGCAGTTTGGGCATAAATAATGGGGACTCAAAGAGTTAACCTCTGTAATTCCCGCCATATTCGCTACAAAGGAAGAACCTACGGAACCACGAGAACCTACGAGGTAGCCATCCTCTACCGACTTCCACACTAACTTCTGTGCAATAATATACATTACGGCAAAGCCGTTGGAGATAATGGAATTTAATTCCTTCTGCAAACGCGCCTCAACTACATCCGGCAGCGTTTCTCCATATAGTTCATGGGCTCTGTTATAGCAGATATCCGTAAGCTGCTGGTCACTGTTCTCAATGACCGGCGGGCATTTGTCCGGACGGACCGGCGACATAGATTCCACCATATCGGCAATCAGGTTGGTATTCGTAATGACTACCTCCTGTGCCTTATCGCTGCCCAGATAAGCAAACTCTTCCAACATTTCTTCGGTCGTTCTGAAATACAAAGGTGCCTGATTATCCGCATCGGTAAATCCCTGTCCCGCCATAATAATACGGCGGTATATTTCATCCTCCGGATCTAAAAAATGAACGTCACAGGTTGCAACGACCGGTTTATGAAACTGCTCGCCCAGCTTCACAATCTTCCGGTTCATATCCATAATATCTTCCATGGAATTGATATTCGGAACCTTCTCCGATTCAATCATAAAACGGTTATTTCCACAGGGTTGAATCTCCAGATAATCATAAAAATGAACCAGTCTGGCGATTTCGGCATCTGCTTTTCCTTCTAACAATGCCCGGTACAGTTCGCCAGCTTCACAGGCACTTCCTAAAATTAAACCTTCCCGGTACTGCAAAAGCAGACTTTTCGGAATTCTCGGTCTTCTGGCAAAGTAAGTCAGATGGGACTGCGAAACCAAACGATATAAATTCATACGCCCAACATTGTTTTTTGCCAGAATAATGGCATGGTAAGTGGGCAATCTTTTGATGATTTCCGGACTGGATTTTCCCAAAGCGTTTACTTTGGCTAAGGTATCTGCACCATCTTTTTCCAGCATCTGAATAAACTTCACGAAAATCTCTGCAGTTGCCTCCGCATCATCAACAGCACGATGATGATTCTCCAAAGAAATCCCCAGTGTTTTGGCTACCGCATCTAAAGTATGCTTTGCCTGTCCCGGCAACAGCACTCTGGCAATACCAACCGTATCAATATAAGTAAAATCATGCTCAATGCCTAATCGGTCACAATTTTCCATAATAAAGCTCATATCAAAATTAGCATTATGAGCAACCAGCACTGCTCCTTTACAAAACTCCATAAATTGTGGCAGTATGACATCTATCTGCGGAGCATCCATAACCATCTCATCATTGATACTGGTCAGTTTCTCAATTTCAAACGGAATCGGGACATCCGGATTGACAAAAGTAGAAAAACGCCCAGTAATTTTACCTTCTTCCACTTTTACCGCACCGATTTCAATAATCCGGTTATTCACCGGAGAAAATCCGGTTGTTTCAATATCGAATACGACAAACGTTTCCTGAAGATTTTGGCCTTTATCATTTGTTACAATCTCTTTTAAATCATCTACCAGATAGGCTTCCACCCCATAAATCACTTTAAAGAAATCCTGTTTGTCCGGTTCGGTATCCCCGGCTTCTTTTCGTTTATTCTTCTCCTCTTTCCACAAATCCTCCCAGACATGATTCGCATCCGGGAAAGACTGTACTACGCCATGATCCGTAATCGCTACCGCAGGGTGTCCCCATTTATAGGCACGTTTCACAATATCCTTGGCTTCCGAAACACCATCCATATCGCTCATTTTCGTATGGCAATGCAGTTCCACCCTTTTGCGTACACTGGTGTCGGAACGGGAAGTTGTAAAATCCGGTATTTTTTTGACACCAAAAATAGAACCGATGGTCAGCTCACTATCGAACTTATCTACCATGGTTGTACCCTTGATTTTGACAAATACACCCGGTTTCATCCCCGATGTAATCTCATCTACCTGGTCATTGTGCGCAAACATTTTTATGGTCATCGTATCCGTAAAATCTGTAATATCATAAATCAGAATGGTACGCTCATTGCGTATCTCCCGTTTATCAAAGTTCAGAATCTTACCGCGGATAACGACTTCTCCCATTTCTCCCACAATTTCTTCCATGTGGATGGCTTCTTCCTCAAAATCCCTGCCATATAGTACATCCGGATTATCCGAGCGTTTTACAGCACGCTTGGTATCAGCACCACCATTCTTATCTTTCCGGAAACCTTTTTCCAACCTGCTGCCGGATGCTGCTTCTTTGACAGCTTCTTTTGCAACGTTACCGTCTCCTGCTACACCGGCTGCGGCACCGTCTGCCTGGCTGCCTGCTGTCAGTAGATTACTTTCTGTACCTGTCTCTGCGGCATTTTCTCCGATTGCTTCCGTCGTTTTTCCATAGCCTGCTCGTGCCGAAATTTCTGCCACCTGCATCGCCAGTTTTTTCTCGTCCTCTTCTTTGTATTTCCCGGTCTTTCGTTCTTTATAGCCAATTCCGATTTCTACGGCAAATGCACAGCGTTCGTTCAGAATCTTGTCCAAAATGCGTATCAATTCCTCTGCTTTTCCCTTTCCTAGAACGCTGTCTTCTACGGTTAACATAACTTGTTTCTCGGAAGGAAACTCTATATCCGCATTTTTAAAAAGATTATATTCTATCGGCGAATATTCTCGTAATTCCAGCAATATACTGTCCCGATAAATAGTCATAAACTTCTCCGGATTGTACTGGGAAGAAAGATGGTATCTCTCATAAATACGAATCGTCATTGCTGCATTCGGAAAAAACTGTTTTTTAATCTCCCGCTCTACCCGAAAAACATCTTCTTTCTGAATCAACCGTTCTGAAGATATGTAAATTCTCAGAAAGTCCTTCCGCTTTGTCGCAGAAACCTTCTCCACCATAACCTGTTCAAACAAATCATGAATGCCTGTATCCAGTTTTAAAGTCGGAAACACCTCGAAAAATTTCTTTGACATTTCTATCTCGTGCCTTTCTTTCTGTATCTTTTCTAACCTTCCCAATGGAGCAGTTCTTCACGCAGGGTATTTAAAAGTTCTGCTTCCGGAACCTTTTTCACTATTTCGCCTTTTTTGATAAGCAGTCCTTCACCGACACCACCTGCAATGCCAATATCTGCTTCTTTGGCTTCTCCCGGTCCGTTTACGGCACAGCCCATAACAGCCACCTTGATATCTAGCGGAATATCTGCAACCATCTCTTCAACCTGATTCGCCAGACCGATCAGATCAATCCGGGTACGTCCGCAAGTCGGACAGGAAACTACTTCGATACCGCCCTTGCGAAGTCCTAATGTTCTAAGAATCAGTTTCGCCGACTTAATTTCTTCTTCCGGATCTCCGGTCAGAGAAACACGAATCGTATCACCGATGCCCTGATTTAAAATAATACCAAGTCCGATTGCTGATTTAATATTACCACTCTGCACCGTACCGGATTCCGTAATACCTACATGCAGCGGATAATTGGTTTTTGCTGCCAGAATCTCATGTGCTTTTACGCACATCATAACATCCGAAGACTTGATGCTGATGACCAGATTGTCATACCCAAGTTCTTCGATGATTTTTACTTTGTCCAATGCACTCTCTACAATCCCCTCAGCCGTTACGCCATGATACTTTTCCACCAGTTCCTTTTCCAGCGAACCGCTGTTTACGCCGACACGAATCGGAATATTTCTCTCCTTTGCAACTGCAACCACCGCTGCTACCTTCTCGCGGCTGCCGATATTACCGGGATTGATACGAATCTTATCTGCGCCGTTTTCCATTGCGGCAATCGCCATCTTATAATCAAAATGAACATCTGCTACAAGTGGAATATGAATCTGTTTCTTAATCTCCTTAATGGCTTTAGCCGCTTCCAGAGTCGGCACCGTACAGCGGATAATTTCACATCCCGCCTTCTCCAGCCGCAGAATCTGAGCAACCGTAGCCTCTACGTCCTCTGTTTTTGTATTTGTCATAGACTGGATTAAGATGGGATTACCCCCACCAATTACTTTATCTCCGATTTTTACAACCTTTGTCTGATCTCGATACATATTTTCCTCCATGCCATCTTTTTCTCTATTCCATTACTTCCTTTTTCTGCTCTTCCAAAAGCTCTCTGACCTTTTGTTTCGCTTCCTCCAAATCCTTACATCCATCTAAAATCATAGAAACCATTTTCAGAATTTTATCAAACTGTTTATCTGTCATTTTTTCTTCCATGCCATTACCCCCTTAGGGAATATTATAGGCTTTTTCCTTTCCTTTCGTCAATCGAAGATACAACTTTTTCATTGCTTAGATTCCTGCCCGTTTTTGCTCTGCAAATAGAAAATACGTTCCTTCCGCTCTCCGGTGATACAGTCAGTCAGACTAACGGACAATTCCTGCATTCCTTGCTTTTCAAAAAGCTCCTGTTCCAGTTCAAAAACAAGATTTCCCTGTGGGTTGTATACACTGTCATATTGAATGACTAATTTCTGTCCCTGCTTATTATAGACAATAACCGGAAGTACCGTTTTGATTTCGTTTTCCCTTGCAAACAGCGTTAATCCAGAGGTCAGTATCCAAAAGAGAGCCACTCCTAATCCTAACCCAAGCAAACCAATTGTTTTTTTCTCTGTCAGCCAGATTTTTTTCTCCAGTCTTTTCAGACCATAAACCTGCTGTTTTCTCATACTGTGCCGCCATTTTCTGCCAGCTCTCTCTTTGTTCTGTAAGTCGCTTTTTAATTCCTCTATGGACTGGTAGCGTTTGGAAGGCTCTTTTTCCGTACACTTCTTTACAATCCATTCGATTCCATAAGACAGTTCAGGATTTAAGCTACGCACCGGCCGAATCCCATAAGGCGGCTTTAACGGATGATATCCGGTCAGCATATGATACAGAACCGCTCCCACCGTATAAATATCACTGCGCTCATCTAGGGAGTTTTCCCCCTGCCATCCTGCCGCAAACTGCTCCGGTGCCGCATATCCATAAGTTCCTGCCAGATGATCCGGTTGTTTTCCGATATATTGAAGAGAGAGTGCCGCGCCAAAATCAACCATGCGCAATTTGCCATCAGGACATACCATAATATTTTCCGGCTTTAAATCCCGGTAAATAACCGACGGTTTCTGTTCATGCAAATAAACAAACAAGGAGAGAATTTCTTCTATCCATTCACATGCCTGTTCTTCCGGTATTTTTTCCTCCTGTTCTATCACTTTATGTAAACCAATCCCCTCTATGTACTCCATGACGAGATACCAGTTTTCCTCATAAAAGTAATCATACAACTCCGGCAGCATTGCATGTTTTAACTTTCTTAGCATCTCCATTTCTGTTTTGAGCTGGTATTCTTCCGCCTTTGCAGCCTTAATTGCCACAAAGCGTTCCAGGTTTCTGTCCCATGCCAGATAGACAAGTCCGCTGCCGCCTTCTCCGATTACCTTCCGCAACTCATATTTTCCCGCTAAAACAATCGGTGCTGTTTCTTCCTTCACACAACCCATACCTTCTCCTCTTTTCTTTACTTAGTTGTTTAAATAATTGCGCAACTCACGATTTTTCATTTTGAATTGTACACAATTCACAAAAAAGAGGCGATTTGCCACCGCATCTGGAGCCTCGTTTTGTGATTGTGCACAATTCTAAGATTAAATTGACTTGTTTCGCAATTATCTACTTCATCGTACTTATGTAAACCGCAGATAAATTATCCTTTTCACCACGCCGCAACGCAGCTTCTGCAAGTTCCTTTAATCTTCTATCCCCATTTTCGGTTTCCATCCGGCTATTCTGCAACACTTCCCATATTTCTGCTTCCTGCAGCCTGCGAAAAAAGCCATCACTACATAACAAAAAAGCTTCCCTCTTGTGGGCAATTCCCATTTTGAAATCCGGTACAAAGAAGCCAAAGCTACCTACACATCTGGTTAGTTTGTTTTCTTCCTGCACGTGATCCTTTGTCAGTTGTTTTATCCGGGTCCTCTTCCCGATTTTTTTTCTTCGAAGCTGATAAATTCTGCTGTCCCCGAGGTGCCAGAGCAGATATCTTTTTTCCCACAATACAAGTACGGACATGGTTGTCCCCATTGCCACATTATGTTTTTGTGCATAAAACTTTATTCTGCCTTGCATCTGATAAACCTTTCGCTCCAGCGAGCGTCGGATAACCCAGAGTGGTTTTTTCTTTCCAATCGCAGAAATCAAGTCATCATAAAACCAGGTTACCAGTTCCTCTACGACATAGCCACTGGCACCTTCACCCCAGTCCATACCGCCCATGCCATCACAGACAGCCGCCATAAATACCCTTCCTCTGCACGTAAGTGCCTTTAGTACAATAATAGAATCCTGATTTATTTTTCGAACCTTTCCCTTATCCCAATATATATTGACATGGTAATCCAAATTTCTCTTTCCTCCTGTTTTCCTTTTCTCTAGGAATCTGCAGCGAATAAGCTGCAAAGAATTTAAGAATGATAGAATAAGCAGATTATACATCTTATCTCTTTTCTTGACAAGAATACAACCTATCCAAAATTTGAGGGTGTCATTTAGTAAAATCGGAGAAAATATATTATAAAAAAAGGAATATATGTTATCCAATGTGAGTACACCTTCAGACACCATATATTCCTGCTTTCAACATTAACATATTCTTACCGGAATATCTTTGAAATATCATTATACATAACAAATACCATGAGTATCATAAATACAACCAGTCCGGCAAAGTGCACCATTCCTTCCTTTTCCGGAGAAATCGGCTTACCGCGGATAACCTCAATCAACATAAATACCAGTCTGCCGCCATCCAATGCCGGAAGCGGTAATAAATTCAGAATCCCCAGATTAACCGACAATAAAATAACAATATTCATCATCGTAAAAATAACCGAGGAAATTCCGTATGGCTTCACTTCTTCATAGGTATCTCCTACAAACTGTGCAATGCCAATCGGGCCGGAAACATCATCCTTCGTAGCCTGCCCCTGTATAAGCATCAGAAGGCTCTTATAAGTTGCCTTAACCCAATACCGCACCTCATACAGACCATACTGAAAGACCTGAACCGGATTGCACTTTAAATATTCTCCGGCACCATACAGCCCCATATAATACCTTCCATCCTCTTCACTATACTCCGGTATCAGAGAAATTGCCTGTTTGACCCCATCTCTCTTGATGACAATATCCATGGACTGTCCTTTGTTTAAGGCAGAAATCAGGCTGACTTCCCGATAAAGGTAGACTCTTTCTCCATTGATGCTAATAATTTCATCACCTTCCATGATACCTGCCTTCTCTGCCGCAGAATTCTCTTGAACCATCTGCACCACCGGTCTGTCCGTTCCTGCAAATGCTACAATAATGAGAGAAAAAACAAATGCCAGCAAAAAATTAAACAACGGTCCAGCAAATACAGTTGCGATTCTTGCCCATACGTTCGCTGCCAGAAAAGAATGTTCATCCTGTATGCCATCCTCTGTTGCTACACCATCCTCACCGTCAAACATACAGGCGCCGCCTATCGGCAGCAGCTTCAGAGAATATTTTGTTTCCCCTTTTCGAAAGGAAAACAAAGTCGGTCCCATGCCTACCGCAAATTCCACTACACGGATGCCATTCCTTTTTCCGATTAAAAAATGTCCAAATTCATGGGATATTACAACTATCCCGAAAATTAGTAAAAACAAAATAATTGATGCCATTAACTCATCACCTGCTCCATATATTCATAAGTTTCTGCTTCTGTCTGCAAGATTTCATCCACAGAAGGATTTTCAATCACTTTATGGTGTTCCATAGACTGTTCAATCAATTCCGGAATCTGCAGGAAACGGATTTTTTTCTGTAAAAATAAAGCAACTGCCTTTTCATTTGCCGCATTAAATACGGTTGGAAGACTTCCACCGGTTCTGGCTGCATCATAAGCAAGCTGCAATCCCCGGAAGGTTTTGGTATCCGGTTCTTCAAAAGTAAGCTGCTTTAAGGCAAAAAAATCGACTCTTTTACCATTCATCGGTCTTCTGTCCGGATAAAACAATGCATACTGAATCGGCAGCTTCATATCCGGTGTTCCAAGCTGTGCCATAATACCACCGTCCACATATTCAACGGCGGAATGGATAATGCTCTGTGGATGCACAACAACCTGAATCTGTTCCAGTGCAACATCAAACAACCATTTTGCCTCCATCACTTCCAAGCCTTTGTTCACAAGAGATGCCGAATCGATAGTTACCTTTTTGCCCATAGACCAGTTGGGATGTTTCAAAGCATCTTCTACCGTCATCTGTTCCAATTCTTCTCGGCTTTTCCCACGAAACGGTCCGCCGGAAGCTGTCAGAATAATTTTGTTTACGCGCTCTCTCTTTTCTCCATTCATAGACTGAAAAATAGCACTATGCTCACTGTCTACCGGCAGAATCGGTACCTTGTGCTTTGCCGCAAGTGGCATAATAATATGTCCTGCTGTCACCAATGTTTCCTTATTGGCAAGTGCTATCGTTTTGCCATGTTCGATTGCTGCAATCGTCGGTCTTATTCCAATCATTCCCACAATTGCCGTAACCAATACTTCCATTTCATTCATGGTAGAAACCTCTAACAATCCTTCCATACCATAAACCACTTCTACCTTCATATCTGCGATCCTTGTACGAAGGTCTGTTGCAGCCTGCTCGCTCCACATAGCTACCTTCTTCGGTTGAAATTCACGCACCTGTTCTTCCATGAGAGTAACATTCGTCCCCGCTGCCATAGCGACAACCTCTAAATCCGGATTATTTCTCACAATTTCAAGTGTCTGTGTTCCGATAGAACCGGTAGAACCCAGAATTGCTATTTTCTTCATGTTATCCCTTAACCTTTCCTGTCCTCTTGCGTATTTTATTTGTAAAAAATGTTTTCATACCATTCGGAAATTTTACGGCGTAATCAATGCCAGCCCAATGAAAATAAGTGGTGCGGCAATAATCACACTATCAAAACGATCCATAATACCACCATGCCCCGGTATCAGCTTTCCATAATCTTTAATTGCATGATCTCTTTTAATGGCAGAGGCTGCCAGATCTCCTACCATAGATACCAAGGCACCGATTGCCCCAAGACACATGGCACTTCCCCAATGAATCCGAAAAACTTCATCCGTGAACGGATTGATGACAAAATGAGTATATAGGCCAAACAAAAGTGCTGCACCAACAACGCCACCTATAGCTCCTTCTACTGATTTTTTCGGGCTAAGCTTTGGTGTCATTTTGTGCTTTCCAAATAAAACACCGACGCAATATGCACAGGTATCACTTCCCCAGGAGCAGAAAAAGATCAGCCAAACCAGATAATTACCGTACTGCCAGCCTTCTCTTATGATAAAAATAAAAGATAAAAGCACAGGCGCATAAAGCAGTTCAAAATAGGCAGTCATGACCTGATTTGCTTTAAATTTCGGGAAGCTGAATACATAAACAAACATAAAAACCAATAAGGACAAAATAACGGCAATGGCAATAACCGGATAAACCACCGATAAATCATATGCTTCCATCCGCACCATACATAAAAACAAAACAATATAGTAAAGTATACTCAGAATACTTCCCGTTATCTCCAACCCATTGATACCTTTTCCATCGGTATGTACCCCGGTTGCTTTTGTCAGCTCTCTATAAGCAATGACTGATATCGCACACAATACACCTGCAAGTACCCATCCTCCGGTTAAAATCGTTACCAGTGCAAGAAGTACTAACACGATGCCGCTGATTAATCTCGTACGAAACATCTTACTCCTCCTTTACCAGCCCATATCTTCTGTCTCTCTTATTATATGCAGCCACAGCTTTTTCCAATTCTTCTTTGGAAAAATCAGGCCACGCTACTTCGGTAAAATAAAATTCGGTATAAGCAAGCTGCCATAGCAGGAAATTAGAAATCCGCAGTTCATTACAGGTACGAATCAGCAAATCGGGTTCTGGCAGTCCATGCGTATCCAGCGTATCACTGATGAGCTGCTCTGTAATTTCTTCCTTTTTCAATTCTCCGGCTTCCACCTTCGCTACTAACTTCTTTACAGCACGAACAATTTCATCTCTCCCGCCATAATTCAATGCAATCTGAAAATGCAGACCGGTATTATTTTTCGTTGCCTTTTCCAACTCTTCAATCCGGTTTCTGATATCCTCATCCAATCCTGTCTTATCACCGATGACGCGGACACACATATTATTTTTGGCTGCTGTCTTTAAACAGGTTTTCATATAATTCCGAAGAAGCTTCATCAAGGCATCCACTTCATCCTGCGGTCTGTTCCAGTTTTCGGTTGAAAAAGCATACACCGTCAAATACTGTATGCCCATCTTATATGCCTCTTCGCAGATTACTTCAACTGTTTTTGCCCCTTGTACATGCCCATAATTTCTCGGCATTCCTTTACTTTTCGCCCATCTTCCGTTCCCATCCAGAATAATAGCTACATGATTGGGTATTTTCATGCCTTCTTCCATGCTGCTGCCTCCATTTTTTCATATACTATCTCTAATACTTGAAAAGGGACAGCAGGACACACTACTATCCTGCAATCCCCTCATCATTGCTTTCATCCCTCATTCTGTATCTTACAGACTACTATACAGTAAGGATTTCTTTGGATTTTTCTTCTACGAGTTTATCAATATCCTTAATATATTTGTCTGTCAGCTTCTGAAGCTGTTCTTCCAATTCCTTAATCTCATCCTCGGAAATCTCAGTTTTAGCTAACTTCTTAAAAGCATCATTACCGTCACGTCTTATATTACGAATTGCAACCTTATTTTCTTCGCCTTTTTTCTTAACATCCTTTACAAGGTCTTTTCTACGTTCCTCGGTTAATTCCGGAAATACCAGACGAATAACAGCTCCATCATTGCTCGGTGTAATACCAACATCAGACATCATAATTGCCTTCTCAATCTCTTTAATCAAGCTCTTTTCCCATGGAGCAATCTGAATCATTCTTGCTTCCGGAACGGTAATATTACCTACCTGCTGAATCGGTGTAGGTGTTCCATAATAATCCACTTTGATTTTATCCAGTACATGCGGATTGGCACGACCTGCCCGGATTGTTCCGAAATCCGTTGCCAAAAAATCATATGCTTTCTTCATCTTTTCGTCATATGGTTTTATTCTTTCATCCATAATTTTTATTATACCTTCCTCTCTTCTCTTTCCTTTTTATAAAATAATTGCAAAGCTATTTAATATTTGCTTAAACAGTAACCTTTGTTCCATTAAAATTCCCTTTTACTGTATTGACGATACTGTTTTCCTCATTCAGTCCAAATACCCACATGGGCATCTTGTTATCTCTTGCCAGAATAGAGGCCGTCATATCGACCACCTGCAGATTCTTTTCAATCACTTCATCAATCGATACTTCATCATATTTCTTTGCCGCAGGATTGGTTCTCGGATCATCATCATAAACTCCGTCTACCGCTTTCGCAAGCAAAATCACATCCGCATCTACCTCAATAGCACGCAGGACCACTCCTGTATCGGTTGAAAAATAAGGATGTCCCGTACCTCCCGCAAAAAAAACAACCATATTCTTGGCAAAATACTTATTCGCTCTGTCTTTCGAAAACAATTTGGTAAAGGAACCACACTCAAATGGTGTCAAAATGTTTGTCATCATTCCTACCGAACGAAAAATCTCAGATACATAAATACAATTCATAAGTGTTGCCAGCATACCAATCTGGTCTGCCTTTGTCCGGTCAATGTTTTCACTGGACCGTCCACGCCAGAAATTTCCACCTCCGATTACGATGCCCACCTGAATTCCGTCATCCACAAGCTGTTTAACCTGTAACGCAACTCCTCGTACCGTTTCCTCATCAAAACCGGTTTTTTTCTCTCCGGCTAATGCTTCGCCGCTTAACTTCAATAGAATTCGCTGCATTTTCCTACTCTCCTGTTATATACTGTCTGCTATTTGCTTTTTTTCTTGATTTCATCAAAGAAAGATGTCGGATTGACATCTGCATAGCACTGGGAACATAAACCTTCAATAACCGCACCATTATTAATCTGTACGGATTTTGATTTAATATTGCCCATTACGATGGCAGAGGTGTCCAGAATAACCGGACCATGTACATCAATATCACCTTTTACCGCACCGGCAATCACTGCGCTTGTTGCAGTAATGTTACCAATAACAACGGAACTTTGTCCGATTTTTACACTTCCCTGACTGTTAATCTCACCAGTAACCTTAGCCCCTTCCGCATAGATTTCTGCTGCATGGGAATTACCTTCGATAACACCCGTTATGTTCAATTTTCCAAGAATATCAATATTGCCATTTACGCTACCTATAAGCTCCAAAGAACCACCGGAACAAATATCACCGGTAATAGACATACCAGCCGTTACAACTGCCGTTTCATCTGTCATCATTTTTGTAGGCTGAAATTCCATCTTCTTTTCTTCCCCTCTTTTTTCCCGAAAGTTTTTCTTTCCTTCCATTACATTTTCTTCTTTCTGCTGCGATACTGCTTTGGAAATATCCGGCTGGTCTGCTACAACCCCTTCCGTTATTCCCTGCTCGTTGCTGATTGCTTCCACCTTATCCAGCATATCGCTTAAATCCTGTGCAGAAAAACCCGCTTTCTCCTGTGTATTTTCCCCGGCAAGAGCCGCTTCTAACTCTTCTTCCGGCATCAGTTCATTCACAGCCTGAGATAAATCCTCTTTCAGATCTGAAAAAAAACCCATTTTATTATCCTCCATTCTTTAATCATTTCTGATATGTTGTATCGGTTCCGTATCCTCTGTTATCGGAACGATTATTGTATTTTCCATTGCCTGGATTTGTTCAATTAACATTGGCAATGCTTCTACTGTTGTATTTTTATTAGATGCATCATGCATCAAAATAATACACTCTTTATATTGCGGCAATTTTGTCAGACAGTTCTCCAGAATGGTTTCTGTACTAATATAACTGCTAGATGCATCACCGGAAGAAATATTCCAGTCAAAATAAGTAATATCCTGCTCATCCAGATATGTAATCAGTTCATGCATATCTACCTTACTGACGGTATTGCTGCTCCCACCGGGGAATCTGCAAATGCTGCAGTATACACCTGTTTTCTCATAAAGAAATTCCTGTAGCTTATTCAAATCCTGCCCATAGCTGTCCACAGACTGATATATCTCATCATACTTATGACTGTATGAATGCATCCCCAGAGTATGCCCTTCGTCTGCAATTCTTTTATATAACGTCTGATATTTTTCTTCTTCCTTGCCTACTACAAAAAAAGTTGCCTTGACATCATATTCAGCAAGAATATCCAGAATCCGTTCCGTATTATTGCTCGGCCCATCATCAAATGTCAGATACACCTTACGGATATTTGTATCTTCTTCTGCTTTCTCTGTCCCATTCTCATCCGCTTCCCCGGTCAAATCATCTATGAATTCATCCATACCGGATATTTCGTATTCTTCTGTATATTCCCCATCTGCTTCTGCTGTTGGTACGACATCTTCACTATAAATAACAGCCGTTTCTTTTATCTGTGTCTGCAATTCCCTCAATTCTTTTCGTACATGGTGGAGCTGTACTCCCAGAACAATACAAAGAATCGTGGGAATCAATATCGCCATAACAAGGATGAAGATGATTAACTTTTTCAGGAACTGTACACGTTTCCTTCGCGCCAGTCTGTTTGCCGCATCATCGCCCATTGTGGTCATCTTCACCTACTCCTTAATATTTTCTTTCTTATCATAACACATCTGTGGAATTACGAAAAGAAATTTTACAAAAAAAATACACTGAATTTTATTTCAGTGTATTTTTCTGCCTAAACGCTGAAATCAAACCGGCTGCCACTTGTCGGTGTATCCTCTGCCTTAATCTGCTCCCAGTCCACAGCCTTGATTTTCTCTAACAACTCTTCTACAGAATCTGCCTGAACAGTTGTTTTCTTTGTTTTTTCGTAATTTTCTTCTTTCTCTGCTTTCTTGGCTTCACGCATTTTATCCACAAATTCTTTCTGCCGCTCACCAACCTTCTCTAATTCTGCAAAAAAAGAAACCTTGCCATCACCATCAATGGAAATACCGATATGGGTTACTTCACTTTCTTTCTCTCCAAGTTGCTCTTTGATATCAGTAAGCTGCCCAACAGAATCTTCCAGAATACCGATATATTTCTTTTTTGTTTCTTCGTCCGCCGCCATAGCCTCCAGCGTTTCCGGATCAATCAGGACACTGTATTCCTTCGTTCCTCTAGAAAGATATTCCTGCGCTTCCTCTTCACTGTCGTAATCAGCGATGATAAAATCCATATTTCCATAGGTTTTCTTCAATTCTTCCAAAAGCTTCTTGGCATCTTTGCTTAAAGTAACCTTATTTTCTTTTTCTAATCTATCTGTCTTCGCCGCTTTGCTTTCGGAAACCTTTTGTTTTTCCGTCTGTTCTGTCTTATTGCTTTTTACTGATTTTTCGTAAAAACTCTGGTAAATACTGTAACCTTCAATCTTACTCATGTTTCGTCCTCCTTTGACTATCTGCAAAATCCATTTTTTGAGTAAATATCACTTTACAATATATATCGGACAAACTTTGAGAATTCTACAGTGGACTTTTCTTGTAAATCCAACAAATAGAAAAACCCTCATAAACATTGGATATTCCAGTATTTATAAGGGTTTTGGTTACTTTATAAGTTTTCTTTCAAAAGTTGATTACATTCCCATCTGTTTTGCAACTTCTTCTGCGAAGTTCTCTTCTTTCTTCTCCAAACCTTCGCCAACTTCAAAACGAACAATTTTTTCAATAACGATTGCCTTGTTTACAGAAGCAAGGTAAGCTGCAACAGTCTGCTTTCCATCTTCAGCCTTTACATAAGTCTGATCAAGTAAGCAGATTTCTTTTAAGTGCTTTGAAACACGTCCTTCTACCAATCCAGTAAAAATCTTATTTTCGGAAATAGCTTCCTTATCCTCAATAGCAAGACCTGCAAGCTGAGCAGGTGCTTCCTTAGAAAGGAAATTCGGTAAATAGTTCATATTGCTTTTCTTTTCTTCGTAAATAGCAACATCTTCCGCACTCCATACACCTGCAACAGCCTTATTAAGAAGACCCTGTAAAATAGGCTTAGGAAGTGAGAATGGATCATTTAATGCACTTTCAAGAGTAATTTCTCTTAACTTGGCAAGTTCATCTGCAGAAATATCATTTCTTGAGATGTACTGGGGATTCATAGCTGCAATCTGCATTGCCACATTTGTAAGTGCTACCTTTGTTTCATCAGATGCATCACCATTAGCAGCTACAAGAACACCAATTTTTCCGCCGCCATGGATATAAGAAGCAACACAATCCGCAGAAACCTTCTCGAATCTTCTGATAGAAAGCTTTTCACCAATTGTAAGAGTCTTTTCGTTTAATTCTTCCTTCAATCCAAGTATTTCGCAAACATCTTCACCATCTCCAGCCTTTTCAACATCAGATGTAAGTGCCTTATCAGCAACTGCCTGAACAAATGTCTGGAACACTTCGTTCTTTGCAACAAAGTCTGTTTCTGAATTAACTTCCACAACTGCAGCCTTATTTCCATCTATAGCAACACGGCAGATACCTTCTGCTGCAATACGGCTTGCTTTTTTCTCAACCTTTGCTGCACCGCTTTTTCTTAATACTTCAACTGCTTCATCAATATTACCATCGGTTTCGGTAAGCGCTTTTTTACATTCCATCATACCTGCACCGGTCATTTCTCTTAATTCTTTTACCATTGCTGCTGTGATAGCCATTTTGAGTGTCCTCCTGTATTTATTGATTCATCTTGTTGATTATGCTTCTTCTGTTTCTTCTACTGCAACTTCTTCAATATCTTCTGCTGCTGTTTCCTCTACTTCTGGAACATATTCTTCAGCACCCTGATTTGCTTCAATAACCGCATCTGCCATTTTAGCAACAATCAGTTTTACAGCTCTGATAGCATCATCATTACCAGGAATAATATAATCAAGTTCTTCCGGATCACAGTTTGTATCACCGATACCGATTAATGTGATACCAAGTGCATGTGCTTCCTGAACACAGATTTTTTCTTTCTTAGGATCTACTACGAAGATACAGTCAGGAATTCTTGTCATTTCTTTGATTCCGCCGAGGTTCTTCTCTAATTTTTCCCATTCTTTCTTTAACTGGATAACTTCTTTCTTAGGAAGTACATCAAATGTACCATCTTCAGACATTGTCTCGATTGCTTTTAATCTTTCAATTCTGGACTGGATGGTCTTGAAGTTTGTCAACATACCACCTAACCATCTTTCATTTACATAGTACATTCCACAACGCTCTGCTTCTGTCTTAACCGCATCCTGAGCCTGTTTCTTAGTACCTACGAAAAGAATCGTACCACCCTGGGAAGCTACATCAAAAATAGCTCTGTATGCTTCATCTACTTTACCTACAGATTTCTGTAAGTCGATGATGTGGATACCGTTTCTCTCTGTGAAGATGTATGGAGCCATTTTAGGATTCCATCTTCTTGTCTGATGTCCGAAATGAACACCTGCTTCTAATAACTGTTTCATAGAAATAACGCTCATGTTTTTTACCTCCGTTTGGTTGTTATTTGCTTCCATATGTCTTTTCGGAAATTCCTTCCGGAATCCTGCTCATCTGCCTACCTCTGCGTCAGGAAGCACCGACAGACAATCAACATATGTGTTTTCTCGCTTGTGGCGCAGTCTACCCACGCACACTCGAATACTATAACACAAAAAAATCCCCATTGCAAGGGGATTTTCGTTTTTTCTAATTGTTTTTCTACGGTTCTGCGCCTGTAATAATTCTTGCCATCTGCTCATCGCTGGCATCTGCAGGAATCGTATAAGTTCCGGTTCTTATTTTTTTATCATAGCCCTTCTGACAAAGGAAACTGTCAAAAGTCTCTGCCGAGGATACCGCTCCGGCATCAGCAAGCTTCTTGCTTACGGTATAGGATCCATCTCCGCTGCTAATCGTAATCGTTACAGAATTACCGGATGTTACCGGTTCTGGCACTTCCGTTTTGGTATCTTCCGGTTCCGTATCTTCTGTTTCAGTCAATTCTTTATTTTCCGGTTCTTCTACATCCACAATTTCCTGTTCCTTTGCAGTATCTTCCTCCGCTGGATTTCCTTGCTCCTCAAGAGCGTCTTCCTTTGGTTGCCCGACTTCATCTGCCTGATTCTGAATTTCTTCTACTCTGGCAATATCATTCTCATCGGTATCCGGCTGTTCCTGCGTAATTACTTCTTCCACTACATCTTCTTCCGGCTCATCCTTCTGGGAAAGCACTGTATCTTCAATCATTCCAAGCTGTTTTGCTCTTGTTATAATTTCTTCATCTGTCATAGTCTGTTTACCGGAATGGGAGAATCCCATAATCAGTGCTGTTACAACAATTCCCAGTCCCAGACCTCGTAAATAATATTTCAGTTCCATAACTCACCTATTTTATGCTTCTTGTTTCTTATAAGCCTTCAAACAAATCAATGACTAATTTCACTTCACCAATTCCAAGCCCTAATTCCTTGGCAATTGCCATATTGGATTTTCCGGCTTTATGCAATTCCAGAATTCTTTCATTGCTGTTCCTGCCGTTCTCTTTACCATTGGCAAACTGTATATCAACGGATGGTGTCTCCACAGCTTTTCCTGCCGTTTCAGATTCTTTCTCCGCACCTTTTTGTGTCTTTTTTGCTCTGGTCTTCTTTTTCTGTGCTTTTGGTTCTTCTTTCGCAAGCAGTTGCGTAATCTCCTGCGCCGATTCTTCATTCTCCGCTACATAATCATACTCCCCATCCGGATTATGAATAATCTCTACACGCGGTGGCGCAATAGGAACGAACTCATCTTCCATTGCCTGCTGTACTTCATCTACCAATGCTTCATCAAATTCCGTTGCTGTATGAACCTCAGCAACCTCATCAGGTACATTTTCAACAGCATCCATTACCGTATCCATAGCATTCTTAACGGTTTCTTCTGCTTCTTTTGCCGTAATCTCCGCATCCTTAACCGTCTGTTTTACCTCTTCGGCCGTTTTGGTAACTTCGCTGACCGTATTTTTGAGGTTCTCATGCTTATCATTTAACATGTCATATAAAAATAAAACCTCTTGATGGTTCTTATTTATCTCTTCCAACACCGTATCAGAATACTCATTTACTGCCATGATTTTTTCATTGGTTACCCGTTCCATGGAACGCTCGGTTTTTTCCATCGCATATGTTATGGTTTCATCAACGATATCTGAAATATGTTCTTTGGCTCCTTCTACTTCCTGTGCAACCAGCTTTCTTATTTCATCTTCACTGATTAACTGCACTTCCTCATCCATTTCTTTTTTCCTGGCGGGCAAAAGATACCCAAGTATAAAAACAATAACACCGACAATAATTAAAACAATTTCCGTAATACTCATTTTTTCCTCCGTCCTTTACAGGGATACATCAAAATGCCCCATCCCTTTTAAAAGCACTTTGCCATCCGGCTCTTTTTTTCCTTTTTTTCTGCCGTTTTGACCGCCGTCACCACTATATTCATTGCTTCCTTTTTCTTTGGCATCAAATTTCCTGTTATGGTATTCCGGCTGTTCACCTTTGCTCACTTTTTTCATATGATTTTCAATGTTCTTTGCAAATTGATTTCCTACATTAGCCTGTTCTACCATACCCTTGGTATCTTCATTGTGTTTTACTGTCGTAAAATCCTGTGCTCTGGTAATCTGTCCCTGTAATTCTATCTGTCCGATTGCCATCTGCCATACCTTCTTTCTATGTTAAACAACTTCTTTCTGATTGCCGCCGATACTAGATGCTGGTCAGCTTGACATCTCCTCGTACTTTTACAAATTTACTGTACTGGGCTTCCTTTTGAACCACCATGGAAACGTCTCCAATGCAGATTTTTGTTCCCGGATATACCACACCCCGAACAACAACCTGGGCATTTTCATCACCGGTTACCTGCTCCTGCAATCTTTCCATTTCTTCGGTATTCTGTTTTATAGCCTCTGTTTTCTGCTGATTAGCAGTAGCCAGAGACTGTACATATTTTAACTGTTCCGGACTAAGCTTTGTCCCTTGTGCAATCTTCTGTTTCGTTGCAATCAGCACCTGCTGAATAGATTTCAGTGACTTACTGTCCTCTGCAATCTGCTTCTGTAATTCCTGAAATTTAATTTTTACATTGGGATCAGCACCTACTTCAACCGTTGTATCAGCACCCATGGAAGACCCCAATGTCTTAACATTTATACTTTGTGCAGCACTTACCCTGCCTCCGGTAATAAATCCTCTCTTACCGTCAACATTCACTTCAGTTCCTGCCATAACCGTACTGTGCAGAATCGATTCCGAAGCCACATATCCGGCTGCTTCTGCTTTTACATTTTCCAGAAATTTGGAAATAATATTTCCTTCTGCTTTCAGACTACCTCTGCCCATCCCATTCATACCACGGGCAATAATGATATTTCCTCCGGCTTCCAGATAGGCTCCTTCAACAACACCTTTCACTTCAATGTTACCTTTGGCTTTTACCCGGAAATTGGTACAGATATTTCCATTTACCTGTACACTGCCTTCATAATCTATGTTTCCGGTAGCGTTATCTACATTCTCCACAATCAATACATCAGAAACAAAAACTCTTCCTTCCACCAGTTCTACATGACCGTCTACCAAAGAAGACAGAGTTGTATTATCTTCCGACATTTCTATATTTTTCCCATACTTCAAAGAAGTCTTTTTTACTTCCCGGGGCTTAATCGTTTCCCCTTTTAAATTCGTGCCGGGTGTTCCTGCCTCTTCCGGAAAAAGCTTTGCCAGTACATCACCCTTATTACAATGTTGCACGACATTCAACTGGAAAAAGTCCACGCTTCCGTCTTCTTTAAGTGTTGGTTTTGCTTTTTTGTCCGTATTAAAATAATATTCAATATAAGCATCTTTTCCCTGTATCGGAGCAGTTCCTTCGGCAACCAGAATATCCTTGCAATATTCACGATTTGCAAAATAACCTTCAATGACATCCTTTTTAATGCCATATTTAATTCCCTTGATTTCCAAATCTTTCAGGAGTTCTTCCGCGGTCATTTCTTCTCCGCCGAAGGATGGTGCATAGAATCTGACATATGCCTCCATATTATCCGGTGTTATCGTAAATTTATAACACTCCCGTTCTACAAGCGTAGTCCTATTTTCCAGCAAAACTGTAATTTCTTCTTTTGCCGATGTTTCCACAGCTTTGTTTAACTGTATACGGTCATATAAGATATCCTTCAGTGAGAGATATTCCGCTACTTCATTAAACGTAAGCGTACTGCCCCCTTCCGATGGAGGAAATAACTTAATAGCAGTTTTGGCTTCTTCATTAATCAATCTAAAATATCCGTTCATTCTTACCTCATATGTTTAGTGTGCTTCTGTTAGAATTCCCATGTAATTTCCCAGTCTTGTTTTCATCTTCTGCAGCGCACGTGTATGAAGCTGTGAAATTCTTGACTCTGAGACTTCCAGAATACTGCTGATTTCTTTTAAGGTCAGATCTTCATAATAATAAAGTATAATGACCTTACGCTCTTTCTCTGTCAGAAGTTCCAGTGCCTGCGCTAAAATTTTCTTCAGCTCATCCTTCTCAATAACTTCTTCCGGTCCATCAAATTGTGCTTTGCGGTTAAAGCTGTTATCGGTTGGAATCTCGCTTCCTTGTTCCATGAATTCATTCAGGGAAACAATATTAGTAATCTTCATCTGTGACTGCCAGTCCAGATATTCCTCATTCGAAATACCCAGACTTTCCGCTACTTCTTCATCCGTCGCGCTTCTGCCACATTTTAACTCAATTTCCTTCATGGCAGCATCGATTTTCTTCTGTTTCTGCCGGATTGTTCTCGGAATCCAATCCATCTTTCTGATCTGATCCAGAATGGCACCACGAATACGCAGGCTGGCATAGGTTTCAAACTTGACATCCTTTAGGGAATCGAATTTATCGATTGCATCAATCAAGCCGAAAATACCATAGCTTACCAAGTCTTCATATTCCACATTATAGCCAAGATACATACTGAGTCTTCCTGCAACCAACTTAACAAGCGGAGCATATTCCAATATGATTTTTTCTCTTACTTCGGTTGATTTCGTCTTGCCATACTCTTCCCAGAGTTTTTTTCTGCCTGCTTCATCCATGCACGTTTCCCCATTACTTTGAACTCATTTTTATTCTTCTTCCTGTCCGGACTGCGCCGTACCATCTTCTTCTGTGAGTTCCTTCTCGATTACTTCTCCTTCTTCCATGCGTTTCTGCTCAATCTGTGCTTCAAACCGGTCTAGCATCCATTTTATCAGACCTCCTGCAATATAAAATGCAATCAGAACCCACAACAGAATGACCAGCATATCTTTCACACTATAATGCAATACATACATGGTAATACTGGTAACGGCACCTGCAAAGAGCATCACAAACGGCGGAATCAGCTTTCTTTTCTTCGCCCGTAGAGCAGCTTCCTTCTGCTCCTGTTCGCGCTCTTTCTTTTTCTCTTTATCCTCATCCATCAATTCTGTGAGGAATTTTTCACTTTCATTCTCCAATGTCTATACCTTCCAAACGTACAAAATCGTGATTAAATCGTTTTCTCGGGTTTCCCTACTGCCCGAATAATAAAATCACCCGTTTCCGGATAGAAAACTACCGTTCTACCATAATTTTCTCCGGTATCTTCTGCCAAAATCGGTATTCTCATCTCTGCCAGTTTCTTTTTGCTGGCTTCCACATTTCTCTCGCCTACACGCACCATATCAGACTTGCTCTGAAAAGCAAACATCTGAGCACCACCTGCAATCTTAGCTACCAATCTTGTTCGATTTGCACCTTTTGCCACTACTCTTCGTACCAGCTCTTCTATTCCGGTATCTGCAAACTTGGGAATATTGCTGTTATTTCGAATCGCTGTGCTGTCCGGAAGCATAACATGCGCCAGTCCTCCTATTTTTGTTACCGGATCTCTAAGAGCAATTCCGACACACGAACCCAGTCCCAGAGTGGTTATTCCATCCGGACTGACACAAACATTTAAATCGGCCATGCCGACCTTGATTATTTCTCCCATATTCCTGACATCTCCTATTTACACTATCAGTATTGTTAACCTGCCATACCCAATGCTGATAATATTCGCCCATAAGAATCCAAATCAGGAATCAGAATAAAATACCCATCAATTGCCACTTCATCAAAAAACTGTGTCTGAATCAGCAGAATTCTATCTCCCAATGCACCGAATTCGATTGCAGGTACGCTTAAAATCGCTCCTGCCATATCCACTGTCAAATCCGGTACAGATGGATAAATTACTAAATTGGTTAAGGAAGAAAGTGAATTCAAATAAGCCCCTGTAATGATATTTCCCACTTCTTTCAAAGCAGAAAATTCCATTTCCGTAAATTCATCTCCCTCCGACGTCATTCCCATCAGCTTTCCAACCAGATATTTCGCAGAATTCTTTTCCAAAAGGAACATGATACTTCCGGTAATATCTCCTTCTACAGCAAGATAAATACCGGCCATAATCTGTTCTTCGCCACCCATCGTAGCACCCAGATCTTTAAATTCCAGTAAATTAACCTGCGGAACGGACATATCTACTTTACATTGCAGCATCTGCGCCAATGCCGTTGTCGCATTTCCCGCTCCAATATTTCCCAGTTCTTTCAGAATATCAAAATATTCCTGAGACATTTCATCAAAATTTATATCGCCCACTGGATAACCTCCTAAGCATTTTCAGGTACAACAAGATTTAGGTCTAATAAAGAAATCAGACCACCTTCATATTTGCCGATTCCGGAAATGAAATTGTCTTTTTCATCCTTAGAATCATAAGATACTTTTTCAATCTGTGTTTCATCCAGAGTCACAACTTCTTTCACTTCATCTACAATCACACCAATGGTACCCTGCTGTTCCATCTTCAGAATAATAATTCTGCTGGATTTGGTAATCTCATCTACCGGCAATCCCATTTTAATACGCACACTCATTACAGGAATGACTTCACCACGCAGATTGATAACACCTTTCAGATAGGGAGCTACCTTCGGCACTCTGGTAATATTCTGCATTCTCAAAATATTATCTATGTATCTGATATTAATACCATACTGTTCATCTCCCAGTTTGATGACGATGAACTGCATTATTTCGCCAACCGTTTTTAATTCTTCCATTCCACTGTTCCTCCCTCTGCTTAAATCAACGCATTTGCATCCAGAATCAATGCAACTTCGCCGTCACCAAGAATCGTTGCACCACTGATAATCTTACATTTATTGATATATTTGCCCATGGACTTGATAACGATTTCCTGCTGTCCAATCAATTCATCGATAACCAGACCAGCCAGCTTGTCACCTTTCTTCACGATAACAACAATCAGATTATCCTGCGGATCTTTTTTACTTGGAATATCCAGAATCTCATTTAAACGGATTAACGGAATAACCGAACCTCTTAAATGAATCACTTCTTTATTCTGAACCAGCTTCACATCACTGACCGGAATATCCTCAATCGTCTGAATCGATCCGAGAGAAATTGCATATTTTTCATTACCGATATCAACCATAAGAGCCTGAATAATGGCAAGCGTAAGAGGCAGTCTGATAATCCATGTACTTCCTTCTCCAAGTTTACTCTTAACTTCCACTTCACCGCTCAATGCCTCAATCTTGGATTTTACAACATCCAGACCAACACCTCTTCCCGATACATCGGACACTACTTTCGCGGTAGAGAAGCCTGCATTAAACAGCAGATCGATAATCTCTTTCTCACTCATGATTTCTGCCTGCTCAGGAGTAATCACGCCACGATCAATTGCTTTGTTCTTAACAGCTTCCGTATCAATACCGTTACCATCATCTCTGACTTCAATGACAACATTATTACCGTCCTGATATGCATCTAAGAAGATAGAACCGACCTCCGGCTTACCTCTCTCCTTACGCACTTCAGCCGATTCTAGACCATGATCGGCTGAGTTACGGAGCAAATGCATCAAAGGATCACCGATTTCATCTACTACGGTACGGTCAAGTTCTGTTTCCTCACCGGACATATATAATTCCATTTTCTTATTCAGTTTTTTGGATAAATCACGAATCATTCGCGGGAATTTGGTAACAACACTTTCGATCGGCACCATTCGCACTTTCATTACGGATTCATGTAAGGAAGTTGTAACGCTTTCCAGATATTCAATCTGTTCATGAACTTCCGAATTTGCATTACTTTCTGTTCCGGATGCGGATACCAGAGAGTTTTTGGCAATAATAAGCTCACTGACAAGATTCATCAACGTATCCAGTTTTTCAATATCTACTCGGACAGTCCGGTTAACAACCGGCTTGCCTGATACCGGTTTCTTATCTGTTTTTCCTGCAGATGCAGCAGGTGTCCGTTCTGCAGTCGGCGCTGCAACAGTCTGTTCTGTTACCGGAGCTGTTGCCACTTCCGTCTTAACAGCTTCCTCTTTTACCGGTGCTTCTTTCACTTCTTTCACTGCAATTTTATCAACGGAGTAAACATCACCCACAACCTCTTCAATTTCGGATACCCCTTTTGCTGCTTTGACAATCTCATCCAGAGAACCATCTGATATCACAATCAGGCTGAAATCCAAATCAAACTTTTCGTCCTCAATATCCTGTGCAGATGGGCTGGAAACAATAATTTCCCCATTTTCTTCAATTGCCTTAAAAACAAGGAAAGCTCTTGCTGCCTTCAAAATACAGGATTCCTGTACCTTTACGGTCATGCCGTATATTTTCTTACCCTGCTTTTGGGCCTCGTTTAAAACATTTGTTTCTGATTCGCCAAGCTTTATATCCAGCCATTTTTTAGCACCATTGTCTGCACCGGAAGTTTCTTCCTTCGTTTCTTCTTTTGTTTCGGTAACAGGTGCTTCCGTATTTGCTGTTTCGGTGTCCGTTCCGTTTAAAATATCATTTAACTGTTTAATTAACGGTTCATTATCATTCGTACCTTCATCGGCACTTTCCCGGATATTGGTATTATATTCCTCCAGTGCGTCCAGACATTGGAATAAAATATCAATCATGTTTGCCTTTACCTTGATATTGCCGTTACGCACCTCCGAAAATACATTTTCCATGTCATGGGTAAGATTCTGCATTCTCTTATATCCCATTGTTCCTGCCATACCCTTTAAGGAATGTGCAGCCCGGAAAATCTCATTGATGGTGTCCATGTTGTCCGGCTCCTGTTCCAAGGAGAGAATCTGTGTATTCAGATTCTGTAAATGTTCATTTGTTTCATCCAGGAAAATCTCCAAATATTGGCTTACATCCATATTATCTTACCCCCACGTTCATTATAATTTCCTGCGCTATCTGTTCAAGTGGTACAATCTGGTCTGCCAGTCCTGCATTCACAATACTTCTTGGCATTCCATATACTGCACACGTACTGGACTCCTGCGCAATAACATGCAGTTTCTTTTTTTCTTTTAAGTTCTGGATTCCCTTCGTACCATCGGCTCCCATTCCGGTCATGACAACACATACTACCTGATCGAATCTGCTTCCGGCTAAAGACTCATACATATAGTTTGCACAAGGCTTCACGCCTTCTCGGGATGGCTCGTCCGAGTAATGAATGCTGTATTTGCTGGCCATTGTAAGTACATTCAGATGTTTTCCACCCATTGCAATGTAAACATTGCCCGGCTCTAAGATATCACCTTCGGCTGCTTCTTTCACATGGACTTCACTTAGGGAATCCAGTCTTTCTGCCAAGGATGCTGTAAAGCCTGCCGGCATATGCTGTACCACAACAACCGGTGCTTTCAGGTTCTTGGGCAGCCTCGGAATTACTGACTGTAAAGCTTTCGGTCCTCCGGTTGAGCTTGCAATTGCTACAATCTTATTACCTGAAACCGATCCGGCATGTTTCCCGACAAGTTCAATCATTTTCTTGGAAGTTTTAACCTCTTCCATCACAAATGTCTTGCCGAATACCGGTGGCTTAGCTTCTACTACAATCGCAAGTGTACGGAGTAATTTTTCTTTAAACTCTCCATCACGACACTCCATTGCATTATCCGGTTTATGGACAAAATCCAAAGCACCCAGTTCCAAAGAATCCAACGTTGTTTTGGCTCCTTCTTTGGTATCGGTACTTGCCATCATAACTCTGACAGAAATCTTACGTTTCTGTAATTCCTTCAGTAATTCCAATCCGTTCATACGCGGCATATTTACATCCAGAACAACCGCATCATAAGATTTCCGGCTCAGCAGATCCAATGCTTCCAGACCATTGGTTGCCCGATCCTGTACATGGAATCTCTCGTCTCCATTAATTATATCACACAAGACTCTTCTCATAAGTGCAGAGTCATCAACTACTAAAATATTTTTCATAAAAACCAATACCTTTCCATTATTCTAAGGTCTTAATTACCCTTTTTATTTTTCAAGGTTTTCCTCTCTTCATCAAATATGTATTTTATGATTTCCTCCCGGTTGTCTGCATCCATATTAAGATACTGTACCCGATGCTCATAAATTCCCGGTCTGTTTTCAAGTGGTTTGGAACTTAATACCTTGCCAACCAGACTGTACTCTTTGCTTTCATTATCAATCCAGAGATGATATTTGCATAAAATCAGACTGTCTACTTCATATGAATAGTTTGCAACAAAACGAAGCCCACCACCGCTGATATCCACAATAACGCTTCTTTGAAGAGGCAGTCCCGGAACAAACAGGTTTGTATGCTTCTCTACTGCGTTAATCTCTTCCTCTTCTAACTGTCTGGAATTCATTTCCAATGCACAACTGAAACGATAGTATTCCCTGCGCTGATATTTACGCAGATTACTGGTCAAATCCAGAAGTAAAATATAAATATTATTATTTTTATACCGGTCAACCACTCTTGCATAGCACTGATACAAACCATTTGGTGTATAAAAATACAAATCATACTCTGCATCAACCGGCAACAAAATCAATTTGGATTTATCCATTGGCATGGCAATCTCCATCCTATCGTCCAACAGAATATCAATTACCTGACTCTGGTAAGTTTTACGTTTGACCGTATCTTCCTCTTTTACTCTCTGAATTTCCCGTAAATCCACCCGGTTTCCCGGCATAACATATTTTGAAAGAATAATTCCCATACCTGCCATCCTGTTCTTCTTTTATCTTTTTGATATAATATGCGAGAAAAATGCCGCCATACCACGTTTTGTTAAATTCTTATTTAATTCCTTATTCATAAGCTTTGCTGCTAACAGCTCATATGCACAGGCTGACTTACTATCCGGATTCTGGATAGAAACCGGCATCTGCTGCATAACCGCTTTCGCCAACTGTGAATCCTGAGGTATCATTCCAAGATAAGTAATTGGTATTTTCAAATATCTGGTAACAACAGAATCCAGTTTTTCAAAAAGAAGCTTTCCTTCTTCCACATTTGCCACCTTATTCGCGATTACCTTAATCTGTGAAACTTCCTTGGAATATCTGGGATGTCTGTTCAATGCCTTAATCAACGAATAAGAATCCGTAATCGATGTCGGTTCCGGTGTTGTAACAAGCAGAATTTCACCACTCGCCACCAAAAACTCCAGCACTGCATCCGATATGCCGGCACCGGTATCTACTATGATAACATCTGCCATTTCATCTAACTCTGCCAGATTCTGAATAATATAGGTCAGATAATCCTTGCTTAAATTGGACATTCCCGCAATACCGGAACCACCCGAAATAAAACCGATATCCATTGGTCCCCAAGTAATAATTTCACTTATTTTTTTACCCTGGTATATTAAATCACACAAGTTATGTTTTGGTACTGTCCCAAACATAATCTCAATATTGGCAAGTCCAAAATCGGCATCCAGAATAATGACCCGTTTTCCCATTTTCTTAAACTGGACTGCAAGATTAATTGCTGTATTTGATTTACCGACACCGCCCTTTCCGCTTGTAACGGTAATGACTCTTGCCAAAGAGCGTTGTGGCTGGCTGCTTGCTTTTATTATATTTCTCAGTTGTTCAGCCTGATCCATTCATTTTCCTCCTTAGTTCTTTCCGCCAAGCAATCTCTTTACCGTTTTTTGTGGATTAAAATCCTCCATATCATCCGGAACATTTTGTCCACAGGTTACATAGGAAAGCGGCGCACCTGTATATAGCTTCAAATTCAGCAAATTCCCCAGAGTTGTTGTTTCATCTAATTTTGTAAAAATCAATTTATAGTCTGCAATTTCTTTATAAGCATCTGCAATACTGATTAAATCCCGATACTTTGTGGTCGCACTCAGCACCAGATAGACTTCCTTCTCTGCCAGTCCATCCACCGAATGAATGAACTTACTCATATTTTCTTTCTGCGCCTCGTTCTGATGGGAATGTCCTGCGGTATCCACCAGAATATAGTCATAATCCTTAAAGTCAACAAGCGCCTGCTCAATTTCTTCTACCGTATAAATAACGCGGAACGGCACCTCCAGAATATTTGCATAGGTACGGAGCTGTTCAGCAGCTGCAATACGATAGGTATCGGCTGTCAAAAGTGCAACTTTCCGTTTTTCATCTACGCGGAAACGGGATGCAATCTTGGCAATCGTTGTTGTTTTTCCTACGCCTGTCGGTCCAATAAAGAACACTACCTTTACTCCTTTTTCAGAAGGTGTAATACCTGATGGCTTCCCGAATTTCAAAATCATTTTCTGATAAGTATTCGCAAGGGCATAATCAAAAGGAGCATTGGGTTTATTGATTTTATTGATTTCTTCAATGACCTGGTTTGCATACTCTTCATTTACTTCATTATCCAACATGGTCGTGTGAAGAAGTTTCATAAACATTTCCGTTTCACTTACTTCTTCCTCTTCCTTTACTTCCTTCTCACTCTCCGGCTTCTGGAGCTGTTGTTCCAAAAGAGACTGCAGGCTGTCTAATTTTTCTTCCAGTGCATTGTTTTCTTTCTTCTCTTTTTCGTCATCCGCTATAATCTGTGTGCCCCCCGGATTCTGCGTTCTTGTCGTGCTCTGCATTTCCGTCGTATTTCCCTGCGTATTATTCATGCTGGATACCACCACATTGTTAATAGCAGAAACGGCTGCCTTCACTTCAGCACTAACAGCATCAACATGATTGCTTTCTTCCTCTAATGCAACCGTCACTTCTGTCATCTGTGGCTTTAAAAATGCGAATAGTCCTTTACGTTTCACTTTTTTCACATTCATAATTACGACATTTTCGCCCAGTTCTTTCTTGGCACTTTCCACTGCTTCCTGTTCTGTTTTTCCCAAAAATTTTTTAATTATCATTATGCTGTCACCATCCCAACAGACTGTAATTCAACATTGGATTCAATTTCATTGTAAGATACAACTACTAAATCCTTGTAATAATCTTCCGTTAATTTTTTAAAGTAAGCACGCACGATTGGCGAAGTAATCACAATTGGTATTTTGCCCATATCCTCTAACTTCTTAGTTTCCGTACCAACAGAGTCCATAATAGCCTTGGTCTTCGCCGGATCTAACGTCAGATAAGCTCCCTGCTCCGTCTGTTTCACACTGCTCATAATCTCCTGCTCCAACTTCGGGTCCAACGTTACCACACTGGTTGTTTCGTTCGCCGGAAAGAACTTATTGGAAATTGCACGCTTCAAACTTTGTCTGACATATTCTGTCAGAATATCCGTATCTCTCGTGGTCGGCGCATAGTCCGCCAACGTTTCAAATATGGTAAGCAAATCCCGGATGGAAATTCCTTCCCGTAAAAGATTCTGTAATACCTTCTGTATTTCACCAAGTCCAAGCAGCTTCGGCACCAGTTCATCCACCAACGAAGGATTGGACTCTTTTAAGTTATTGACCAGATTCTGAACATCCTGCCTGGTCAACAGTTCTGCTATGTATTGTCGGATAATCTCTGTTAAATGAGTTGCTATAATGGAAGGCGGGTCTACAACGGTATATCCCATGCTTTCCGCACGTTCTCTCTGCCCCTCCGTAATCCAGATGGCCGGCAGATGGAAGGAAGGTTCAAATGTAGGAATACCTGTAATCTCCTCTTCCACATATCCCGGATTCATCGCCATATAGTGGTCAAATAAAATTTCTCCTTCACTTACCTGAACACCTTTTATCTTAATAATATACTGATTTGGGTTTAACTGAATATTATCACGCAGACGGATAATCGGTACAACCGTACCGAGCTCCAAAGCGATCTGCCTACGAATCATAACCACGCGGTCTAACAGGTCACCGCCCTGATTCACATCCGCAAGCGGAATGATACCATAACCAAATTCCAATTCAATTGGATCCACCTGCAAAAGTGAAGTCACATTTTCCGGCTGCCTGATTTCTTCTGCCGCTGCTTCCTCCACATCCACTTCCTTTTCGATTTCAGCTGTTTCAATCGTACCTGCAATCACTCTGCCGACTACGATGAATACCAGACCAAGGCCAATGAAGATAATCGGATTCAGAGGTGTTGCAACTCCAAGAAGTGCTAACACTGCTCCTACCAGGTAAAGTACCTTCGGAACACCGAATAACTGACCGATAAGAACCGTACCGAAGTCAGCATCTTTTGAGCCTTTGGTAACCAGAATACCGGTCGATAGAGAAATCAGAAGGGAGGGAATCTGGCTTACCAGACCATCACCAATCGTTAATATGGTATAACGGTTCAGTGCATCATTTAGCTCCAAGTTCTGCCGGAACATCCCCATGGCAATACCGCCAATCAGATTGACGGCTGTAATGATAAGTCCTGCTGTTGCATCTCCTTTTACATACTTTACAGCACCATCCATGGAACCGAAGAAACTGGATTCTTCCTGTATCTTTTCACGCCGTTTCTTTGCCTCGGCATCCGTAATCGCACCGGTATTTAAATCCGCATCTATCGCCATCTGTTTACCGGGCATGGCATCCAATGTAAATCTGGCAGTTACTTCAGCAACACGTTCCGAACCTTTGTTGATAATCATGAACTGTACGATAATCAGAATAACGAAAACGATACAACCGACAATCAGATCACCGCCGCCTACATAATTACCGAAAGTCTGGACAACGTTACCGGCATCGCCCTGTGTCAGAATCAATCTGGTCGAGGATACATTCAGCGCGATTCTGAAAACGGTTGTAAATAACAGAATAGTAGGAAAATATGACATCTGCAGTACTTCATTTGCAAACATACAGCCAAACATAATGGTAAAAGCAATGGCTATGTTACATGCCAACAATACGTCCAGAAGTTCTGACGGAATCGGGATAATTAACATGATAAATGCAGCAAGAACATATGCCGCTACACCGATATCCGCTTTTTTCATATTTGCCATATTCTCTCCTCCTTTCTGCATAGTAACATTATGTCATTCATAAAATATCTATCTGCTTAAACCTTGCCTTTCAGATGATATACAAAGGCAAGTACTTCCGCTACTGCCTGGTATAATTCCGGTGGCACAATGCCTCCCACATCCACATTTGCATACAACATTCTGGCAAGCGGCTTATTTTCTACGATTTCAATATTATTCTCTTTTGCTGTTTCCTTAATTTTCTGTGCCAGATAATCCGCACCCTTTGCCACGACATAAGGCGCATCATAAAGCTCCGGATCATATTTAATGGCTACCGCGTAATGCGTCGGGTTGGTAATAACCACATCTGCCTCCGGCAGCTTCTGCATCATACGCCTTCTGGAAGCCTCCTGCATCCTTGCTCTCTGCTTGCTTTTAATCTGCGGATCACCTTCCTGATTTTTATATTCATCTTTGACTTCCTGCTTGGTCATCTTCATGTCTTTTTTGAATTTCATTTTCTGATAAACAAAATCCGCAGCCGCAATCAACATATAGAAAACACATATCCGTAACCCCAGATTGACAACCAGATCTCCTATCTGTGCAATCGCCTGCTTCAAAGACAGATCATATAACAGGAAAATACTGGGAGCATTCTTACTTAAATATGAATATACAGCATAAACAATAATGGCTATCTTCGCAATCGCTTTGACCAGTTCCATCAACGAATTGGCAGAAAAAATTCTCTTAAAGCCATTTACCGGATTCAGTTTGCTGAACTTCGGCTGTAACGGCTTGCCTGTCGGTTTCCACTTTACCTGTATTACATCACATAGAAATGCAATCAGAAAACCTATCAGAAGTACCGGTGCAATCATCATAAAAAGGCGAAGTATTGTCTGAAAAAAAATAGCATTCAAAGTTGCTTCCGGCAAAAAACCATCATACATTTTAATGTATTCCGGAATCTGGGAATACAGATTACGGAAAATTCCCACAAAAGATTCTCCCGCATAGCCTGTCCAAACCTTTAGAATAACAAAAACCGCCAGCAGTTCACAGGCATTGGCTATTTCCTTACTTTTGGCAACCTGTCCTTCTTTTCTGGCATCCTCTAATTTCTTGGAAGTGGGTTCTTCGGTCTTCTCACCACCGGGGCCATCTTTGGCAAAAAACTGGAGATTATATTCTAAAATCACATCATCCCCTCCACAAAGGACACTATCATTCTTTTCATCTCATCAAAAACGAACTGCGCCGCTCCCGGCAACATACGAACCGTAAGGAACATAACAGACAAACCAACTAATACCTTCATCTGCATACCAACCGCAAACATATTCATCTGCGGGGATACCTTGGCCAGTACACCAAGCGTACAGTTGAGTAACAGCATAACACAGAAAATCGGGAGACAAATCCGAAAACCGATTGTAATATAATCCCCCATAAAGCGAATCATCGACTCCAATAAGGCATCTGTCTTAAAAACAGCACCGTTAATTGGTATGAGGGTAAACGTATCGATAAGTGCCTGCAACAGATAACGGTACATCCCGGTAACAATCATATATAAGGTAAACATATATTGATAAAACACACCACTAAAAGTCGCCTGTTGCCTGGTTGCCGGGTCCATCAAAGAAACCATGGACAAACCTACTTCCATATCAGCAATACTTCCCGCAAAAGCAGCAACTGTCGTACAAAGCTGGGCTCCCCAGCCAATCAGAAAACCTGTCAATGCTTCCTTCATTACAATAATTGCATACTCCAGAATTGTATTATAAACAACTTCATTGCGTTCTACCGATAAAAACAACAAATAGGAAAGAAATACACTAAGCCCTATCCTTACCTGACGTGGTACATTATTCATACTGAAAAACGGTGCCACAAAAATAAAACAGGATACACGTACCAGTATCAATAAAAAATATTCTAAATCTGCATAAGTAAAAGAGATATCTATCATGCCATTACCTGATATATAAGCTAAAATCTGACCACAAATTTATCATATATTCTACCATATTATTGAGCATCCAATGTCCCAATACAATCAATGCCAGAAAGATAGAAAGAATTTTGGGTACAAAAGTAAGTGTCTGTTCCTGAATGGATGTTACCGTCTGAAAGATACTGACGATAAGACCTACTATCAGGGAAACTAAGAGCACAGGTGCTGCACACTTAATAATGGTAAACAGAGCGCTTGAAGCAATCGCAGTCACGTCATCTATAGTCATACTTCCCACTCCCTTCTTCCTTTTGTCTTTTACACTACTATACTAATAAAATGTTTTTACAAGATTACCGATTACCAGATACCATCCATCTGCAAGAACAAAGAGCAGAATTTTAAACGGCATGGATATGGTCGTTGGCGGAAGCATCATCATACCCATACTCATCAAAGTAGAAGCCACCACCATATCAATTACAATAAATGGTATATATATAAGGAAACCGATGATAAAAGCTGTTCGTAGTTCACTGATAATAAAGCTCGGAACCAAAACACTCATCGGAATATCTTCCAGTTCACCGCTCCACTCTGTCCGGTTAATCTCCATAAAAAGAGTTACGTCCTTTTTCTGTGTCTGACTGTACATAAACTCTCTGATAGGCACCAATGCTTCTTCCAATGCCTCTTCCTGCGTCAGTTCCCCTGCCTCAAACGGAACGACCGCTTCCGTATAAATGGTCGAAAGGGTCGGCTGCATAATAAAGAAAGTCAGGAACAATGCCAATCCGATTAACACGTTATTTGGTGGCGCTGTCTGCGTATTTAATGCTGCCCTCGTAAAATGCAGAACAATAATAATTCTGGTAAACGAGGTTAACATAATAATCAATGACGGTGCAATAGCAATTAAAGTAAGGGTAATCAGAATTCTTAATGCACCATTCAAATTACCGTTACCATCGTTATATGTAACCGTCACCGTATTTGCTATATTCAATTCCTTGAGATCATCCTCAGACTGTGCAGTCCCCGGATTCTCCACATTGGTTCTCTCATCTGATGTTCCGGTCAGGTTCGATTCCACATAAGGACTTCCCGTTGCATAAGCAACTTCTTTCCTGCTGATACACAATATGCCTGCCAGAAGCAGCAGGCATATAATTTTCTTAATATAATGTCCGGAAAAAAATTTCTTCATCTTTATCGCCTACTCACTTTTCTTTCGGTCTTCTTCTTTTTCCAGGAAATTCTTTTGTTGCATTTTTTCAAGCAGTTCCTTAAAACTGTGGTTCTGCTCTTTTCCACCACTTGAAAGCAACAATTGGTCTTCCGGAATCTCTGTTAACATCGTAACAGAATCCTTCCCAACTGCTACTGCCAAATATTTCTTTCCAACGCGAACAATCTGAATATACTTGTTATTCGCCAATCGAAAAGATTCCATTATTTCCACATTGGCATTAAGACCTCTGCCTTTCTGATATCCCGCAATCCACCTGGAAGTAAAATATGTAATTGCAAGGACAAAGACAAAGATAATCAGTACCGTAATAAACTGCACATAGGAATCTATACTGTTTGATAGACTCAGTATCATTTATCCCACTACTTTCTTAACCGCTTCCAAAACACGATCTGCCTGGAATGGTTTAACAATAAAGTCCTTAGCACCAGACTGAATCGATTCAATAACCATCGCCTGCTGTCCCATAGCAGAACACATAATAACCATTGCGCCCGGATCAGCCGCTTTAATTTTTTTCAGTGCCTGAATGCCATCCATTTCCGGCATGGTAATATCCATCAGGACAAGATCCGGTTTAATCTCATTGTACTTTTCGACTGCTTTTACACCGTTTTCAGCTTCCCCTGCAACGTTATAACCATTTTTTGTTAAGATATCCTTAATCATCATACGCATGAACGCTGCATCATCACATACTAAAATATTTTTTGCCATTCTCTCTTCTCCTATTACTATTACATATTATTTAATAATTTCGGTTACTCGAACACCAAAGCTTTCTTCGATTACAACTACTTCACCCTTTGCTACAAACTTACCGTTTACCAACACATCAATCGGTTCGCCGGCAATTTTATCCAGTTCAATAATAGTTCCGGGTGCAAAGTCCAGAATATCGGAAATAGATTTCGTGGTTCTTCCAAGTTCTACCGTAACTTCCAATGGTACATCCTTGATTAAACCAATATTTTCCTGACTTTGGACTGCATTATAGTCATTGGAAAAACTTTGGAACTGTGCAGGCTGAATATTCATATTCGGCATCATCTGCGGCATACCCATCTGTGGCATCATGCCCATATTCATCTGCGGCATGCCCATCTGTGGCATCATACCCATATTCATCTGACTCATATCCATCTGCGGCATGCCCATATTCATTTGTCCCATGCCCATGTTCATTTGTCCCATATCCATCTGCGGTGCTGCCGGTGCAGGTGCGGGAGCCGGTGCAGGTGTCGGAGTCGATGCTGCCGGAGCCGGAGCGGGTGTTTCCTCTCCCATTGGAGAAGAACCCAGGAAAGTATTACACAATTCTTTTGCAAAATCAATCGGATATAGCTGCATGATAGTAGAATCTACTAAATCATCAATCTCCATATGGAATGAGATTTTTACAAAAGTACCTTCCAGGAATTTTGCTATATCACCGCCTGATTTATAAGCAGTCAAATCAACCAGACTTGCTTCCGGCGGGCTGATATCAATCATCTTTCCTAACATCGTGGAAAGAGAAGTCGCTGATGAACCCATCATCTGATTCATAGCTTCAGAAATTGCACTTAAATGCAGTTCACCTAACTCTCCATCGGTATTACTGCCATCACCACCCATCATCAAGTCGGTGATAACTTTAACATCATGCTCCTTCAATATCATAATATTGGAGCCATCCAGACCAACTGTATACTTAATCTGAATAAACACGCATGGCTTCTCGTATTCTTCCAGTACGCTTTCCCAAGTTGCTAATTTTACAATCGGGGTTGTAATATTGACCTTACGGTTAACAAGTGAATATAAAGTCGTTGCCGAGGAACCCATGCTGATATTGGCTACTTCACCAATGGCATCCTTTTCAATATCCGACAGAAGGCTGTCATCTATCTCACTGGCTCCGCCCGATGCAGATGCATCCGTTGATGTGCTTCCACTATCATCACCAGACATATCCACACCACTTAGCAATGCATTTATTTCATCTTGTGATAACATTCCATCCATGCTTCTATTCCCCCTCTCTGATTACCGACGTTACTCTGACAGCATATTTATCTTTGTTAGAGCCCGGTAAGGCGGTAAATTTTTTAATATTTCCGACATAAACCTGTAAATCACTGCTTACATCAGTATCCAGGCGTATGATATCGCCAACCTGTAAATTCACAAAATCGCTGACAGATACCTGGCTCCTGCCAAGTACCGCTTTTACAGGAACATCGACCCTACGAATCAGCGTTTCAATAGCTTCTTCATAATCCTCCTCATTCTGTTCCTGCATATTTGCATACCAATACTTGGTATTCAATTTGTCCATTACATTTTCTAATGTGAAGAACGGCAGACACACATTCATGAAGCCTTCAACCTCTCCTATCTTCATATTCAAGGTAACTAACGCAATCATGTCATTTGGTGCAATAACCTGTGCAAACTGCGAATTGGTCTCAATTCGTTCCATAACCGGATTGATATCCACAACATTCTTCCATGGTTCACGCATAAGCTGCATACAGACAACCATCATTTTTTCAATAATAGTCATTTCTATTTCGGAAAACTCCCTGCTCTTTTCAAGCGGATCTCCTTGCCCGCCAAGCATCCTGTCTATCATGCAGAATCCAAGGTTTGCTGCCAATTCCACCAAGATGGTTCCGCCAAGCGGCTGGAAGTTAACAATTCCAAGTATTAACGGATTCGATAACGCATTACTGAATTCGGAAAAAATAACCGTTTCAGAACTTGCTACCGATACCTGTACATTCTTTCTTAAGTATACCGGAAGATTCGTTGATAATAATCTTCCATAATGTTCGTATATAATTTCCAAAGTACGAAGATGTTCCTTCGAGAATTTCGTAGGTCGCTTAAAATCGTAATTCTTTACCTGCTTATCCCCGGAATCCTGCATCTGATCCGCATCTAATTCACCACTGCTTAATGCTGCAAGCAGATTATCAATCTCATTTTGAGATAGTACCTCGCCCACGAAACTTCACCTCCCCTGTGATTTTCTGTTCAGAAGGGACTATTGGTACACAATCTCACTGAATGCCACATTAAAGATAAACTCCGAATCAAACATCGTCTGGACTTCCTTCAAGATTTCCTGCCGGATCTGCTCCTGATTTGCCATGGCCTCTTCCATTGTATATTTTCCAAATACGGTATTGATTTTGTCTTTAATCAGACTTTCCTGTGCCGACAAATCTGATCCATATGTTTTATATGCTTTATCATCTGTATTGATTGAAAAAGCAACGGAAAGTAGACAGAAATGACTTTTGCCGTCTTCCCCGGTCTTAAGAGGAACTGTCATGGATTCAGAAATATCATAAACCGCAATCTTATCCATCGGAATTGTTGCTATTTCTTCCTCTTCCCCGCCAGCGGCTGCCAGTTCCAAATCAAGTGCCGTTGCAATGTTGTCTACCAGAGCTGCTGTTTTTCTGGATGCACTTGTTACACTAAACATCATAATGGCTGTCAATACAATATTCACCACCAAAAGAGCCAGTATAATTATAGAAATCATATTTTTCTTCATTATAACACTTTCTCTCCTTTATTATATTAGTAAGTGTATAAACTTTCTTAATAAGAACTCAAAGAATTGTATATCTTAATTTCAACCCTTCGATTCTTCGTTCTTCCTTCTGCTGTAGAATTATCTGCTACCGGAACATATTCACCTCGTCCGGTATGCTTTATCTTAGCCGGATCCAGATTCGTCTTCTCCAGAAGATAATTGAATACGGACAAAGCACGTCCTGAACTTAGTTCATCATTGTTAGAATATTTGGCCCCGGACATCGGTACATTGTCGGTATGACCTTCTATTTCAATACCGCTCTGCGCGTAACGCTCCAATATGACACCCACCTGATCCAGTACCGGAAGTGCTTCTTCCTTTAATTGCGTACTTCCGGAATCAAAAAGTAACGAACCTTTCAAAGTAAGCTGTACATACTGTGCTGTGAAATCGATGTCGATTTCCTTTCCAAGATTCTGTTCTTCAATTGCTTCTTCTATCTGTTCTGCCAGCTTCTCCGATTCTTCCATCTGCGCCTCTTTGACTTCTTCCTGCGCTGTTGCCAAATCTTCCGAAACCGTTTCCCCTTCGTCCAGCTTGCCGGTACTGTTTATGTATTCATCCAGTTCATTTAACTGGCTGACACCATTGCTAATCAGTATACCATCACCAATTGCGGTGGCTCCGGCCTTGAAAATACTAAATGTCTGATTAAAAGATGCTGCTACCATTTCATATTTTTCCGCATCAACCGTCGACATGGAAAACAGCAAAACAAAGAAGCAAAGTAACAGGTTCATCAAATCGGCAAAGGTTGACTGCCACGCAGGTGCACCCGGCTTAACTTCATCGGGTTTACTCTTCCTAGCCATTCATTTCACCCATACCTTCCTCTGCATTGCTGGTTCTATCCTTCGGTGCTAAGAAGGATTTCAGTTTTTCTTCTATAACACGAGGGTTCTCACCTGCCTGAATAGACAGGAGGCCTTCGATTTCTATCTCTTTCATCATCATTTCGTCCGCATTCTTGCTCTTTAACTTACTGGCAACCGGAGCACATATCCAGTTGGCAAGCAACGAACCATATAAGGTTGTAATAAGAGCAACTGCCATAGACGGACCGATGGATGACGGATCGTTCATATCCTGTAACATATTAACAAGACCTATCAGTGTACCAATCATACCCCAAGCAGGGCCCATCGCACCGAGGTCTTCCCAGAAACTGATTTTTGTTTTGTGTCGGTCTTCCATGCTGACCAACTCTGTTTCCATGATAGCACGAACCAGTTCCGGATCGGTACCATCAACAACCAGTAAAATTCCTTTTTGTAAAAAAGGATCATCAATATCCCCTGCTGCCTCTTCCAGAGAAAGCAAACCTTCCTTTCTGGCAACATTGGATAAATCTATAATCTTCTGAATGGTTTCCGGAACATTCATATTGGATGTTTTGAAAATCAAAGCGATACTTTTCAAACCACCCAAGAAATTCTCCATTGTATAACTTGCTAAGATACAACAGAATGCACCACCAAACGTAATCAATGCAGACGGTCCATGCAGAAATCGAAGGAGAGCTGATATGTCATTTCCGACCAAAATACCGAAAATAACTAAGACTAAACATATGACTAAACCTAAAATTGATGCCAAATCCATGAATATCACCCGTTTTTACACTAATCTGCAAAAATATCCTTTCTATACGATTTTACTAAATTTTTCACTTCTTGTCTACTTTCTTTTACAATTATTTTCCTACCTGTTGTAAACGAAAGAACCGTATCAGGAGTTTCCTCCACAAGTTCCAGCAAATCAGGATTCACAAGTACTTTAACGCCATTCATTTTCGTTACTTCAATCACATCTATCACCATGTCCTTCTTTTCATTTTACCACATAGAAAGCAAAAGAGGAACCCGAAAGTTCCTCTTTTTTATTTTAAGAACTATTGTCAAGCACTATCTCTTTAAGTTAACAAGTTCCTCTAACATACTGTCAGAAGTAGTAATTATTCGGCTGTTTGCCTGGAAACCACGCTGTGTCGTAATCATTTCCGTAAACTCGGAAGATAAATCTACATTACTCATTTCCAGAACACCGGATGTCATATATCCATCGCCTGCCGTAATGTCCTGTCCGATGCCATCGAATTCACCGGAGTTCATCGTTGCAGAATATAAGTTATCGCCCTGTTTGGATAAACCGGAAGCATTGGCAAAGGTTGCTACGGAAATCTGACCTAACAGCTTCGTCTGTCCATTGTCGTAAGAAGCTGTAATTCTACCATCCTGTCCAATCTCGATACCAGTCATTTCACCCAGTTTACGTCCGGTGTTGTATCCGTCTTTATCGCCATTCGTCGCATTGATGGTAGAAGTTCCACCATTATTGTACATACTGGACAAAGAGAAGTCGACATCCATATTGGAGAAATTACTTAAATCTACCGTTTCGCCTTTCTTGGATGTTGCTGTGGTATTGAATTCCATAGCAACAGAATCATTGTTAACTGTACCAACGTAAGAGAACTTACCATTTTCTGTATTATAAACAAGGTCATAGCCGGTCGTAGTAACATTCTTCGTAATCTGGGCAGACTTGTAATCCGGTGCAGTATATTCAATAGTGTATTTGGTATCATCCGTCTCAACTAATCCAAATGCCTCTAATGGGGTAATTTCTGCTGAAAAAGATGTTGTATCGTATACTTTGCCTGCCTTACTTGCTGTAAATGTCTGTTTAAAGTCAATTACCAGATTTCCATCGGCATCCGGTTGCGGTGGTGTGGCATTTTCTACACTGGTAACGCCTAGCTTTGTTAATGCTGTTTTCCATTTATCATTGGTATCAACCTTTGCTCCTAACGGCGGTGTTGCTGTGGACGTTGCATCTTTGTAGTAGTAATTATAACTACCATCCGCTTCTTTATAAAGGATTAAATTGAAGGGTTCTCCCTCCAGAGTATTCTTATCCAAAGTAATACTACCCTCAACCTCTACCGTTCCACCAGCCGCAACATCCTGTCCAACTGCAGGATTAGAAATCGACCAATTACCATTGGAAAGTTTAATCATTGCATTATCTTTAAAGCCTGTTAGTAATTCTTCTGCAGCAATTTTCTGTATATATGTATTCTTTGTTGTATCATAATCAACACCATCCAATATCTTGTATAATTGCTCACTCGACTCCTTTTTCGTTGGACCAAAGCTAACAATATCATCAATGCTGTTCAGATTCAGTTTGGATACGATAGAATCACCCTCGGAATCCAGAATATCATCCAGGCGAACCTTGTAGTTTCCTTCGGAATCGGTTGAATGGATGCTGAATTTCGCGGTGTACTGGTATCCCAGTTTATCAAAGAAGGTTAATGTCATAATCTTACCGGCTGAGCTGGCAGCACTGCTGTCATGCTTATCCATGATACCGGAAACATATGCTTTGGTTGTAGATTCCGGCGGATAGGTAAGATTTTCTGCACTCATAACCTTAAGTGCAGATACAGTATCCGGAATGATTTCTCCGGTTGTTGCATCCGTCTTCCATCCCATTACCGTATAACCGGTAGAAGTCATAACCAGATTACCTGCTCCGTCTACGGTAAAGGAACCATCTCTGGTAAAGAAATTCTCCGAACCGTTGCTTACAATGAAGAATGCATCGCCTGTAATCATAACATCAAATGGATTGTTTGTAGACTGGGCTGAACCCTGTGTTGTAATGGCAGTGGAAATAGCACCTGTTTTGGCACCAAGACCAATCTGTCTTGCATTGGTACCGCCTCGTCCTGTTGTTGCATTGGCACCGGATGCTGCCTGTGTTGTCTGGTATAGCAAATCACTGAATACCATAGACTGTGATTTATAAGATGTTGTATTAACGTTTGCGATATTGTTACCAATAACGTCCATTCTTGTCTGGTGTACTTTCAGACCAGCCACACCAGAGAACAATGATCTCATCATAATGAATGACCTCCTTAACTTGTGACAAACCGTTTCGTTCCTTCTGTCAGTCCGGAACTGAAGCCTCCGTAAAGGTCCGGCTACATAATAACGGCTCCGTCAATATTTGTAAAAACGTTTTCATCTGTTTCTGTCTGATCCATTGCTGTGATAACCGTATGGTTCGGTACGTTCACAATAAATGCAAGGGAATCGACTAAAACAAGTGACTCATGAATTCCTTTCTCGCCGGCTTTGACTGCTCCCTGGTTCAGGCGTTCCACCTGTTCCTTTGTCAGCTCGATATTTCTATCCACCAGTCTGTTTGCGGCATGCTTGGAGAATTTCACTTCACCTGCTACCGGACTTTCTGCCTTCTTGGTCAGAATATCCTGAAAGCTGAGCCCGCTTTGTGTCGTGTTATTCTGTGTCTGCCTGTTCTGATTCAGATACCGTTCCTGCAGCTGCTCTATCGAAAGGAATTGATTATTCTGAATCTTCATAATCCTTCTCCTCCTTGAGATAAATGCGCTTCCTTACTCTGTCTTCTGTGTATCGTCTGTCGTCTCAGAATCCTCTTTCTTTTCTGTATCTTCCGTAGAATTTTCCTCAGAACCGCTTGTCTTGTTTTCTTCCTCTGCAGCCTTTATCAAGTCATTCATTCTGGCTACATATTTTTCAAGACCGCTTACATAATCCTGACTGATGAACTTCTTCTGATATTCAGACATATTATCGTAGGTTTCTTTTACCTTCATAACAGCATCCTTATCATCAATCGTCAAAACACCGACTACCGGAAGTTTGTTGTACGCATTGAGGAAATCTGCCGCAATCTTATATGCATCCAGATATTCCGGATCTGCCACAGTATCCAAGCTGTCCATCGAATACAACTCTCCGTTGATGGAAAGGTATGCTTTGTTATTTTCATAAACAACATAGTCCACATTTCCTTGTACGGTCGTCGTATTGCCGGAGCTGTCTGTTACCTTCATCAGTACGGTCTGTCCTACCAGAGCGGAGGCTCTTGACAATTCCAGAGATGCACTCATGTTCTGCATCTGCTCCAATTCAGAGAAGGTTGCATACTGCGAGATATACTCCGTATTGGATGTCGGCTCCAAAGGATCCTGATATTTCATCTGTGCTACCAGAAGCTGTAAAAACTGGTCTTTGTCTACGGTAGAGTTGCTTGTTTTGTTTTTATTCGCACCCTGTGCAATCGATGCTGCCGAAGTAGACTCTACAATTTTGCCATCTTCTACAACTGCTACTGCCATGTTATCTCCTTTCTGCCTATAAACTTGCCTTTGCATTTCATAGGTTCTTACTTTGTTATGCTGTGTAATCTACGGTGTTGCCGCTTCGTGCCATCATATCCGCAGCAATTCTGTCCGCATCATCCATATCCTCCGGTAATTCATCCGGATTCAATTCATTCAGGTTGATTTTTCTGCTACCCTTTTTACCGTTTTTCTGACTTTCTTCGTTTTCTTGTTCGTTGCCGGAGAAATTCTGTTCAAACCGGTAATCCGCTACCGTAACTTCCACTGCATCTACTTTAATTCCCTGTTCTTCAAATTGTTCTTTCAGTTGTACCAACTGACTCTCAATTGCCGCCTTTACTATTTCATTCTGCGCGGTAAACTGTGCCGTAACTGCACCATCTTTGGATGCAATCTGTACATTCACATTACCAAGACTTGCAGGATGAAGCTGTAATTCCAGTTCCTGTACATCATCTTTCAGATTGATTTTCATATAATCCATAATCTGGTTCATGATATCCTGTGTACTGGTAAAACGTTCTGTAAAAGGCTGTTCCTGCGGAACTTCGTTGACTTCTGCCTGTTGTACCGGCATCTGTACATTCATATTTCCTGCTGCGCTTCCTTCACCCTTATTCTGACCGGATGTGTTTTTTTCGTCCGATTTGGATCCCTGCTGCATGGTATCCTTTGCTACTGCCGTAACGTTTTCCTTCATGCTCTGCTCACCGCTTGCATCATCCACCGTTACTTTGACCTGTACGGTTTCACCATCTTTTTGTACCGTAACGGAATAGTCCTTCATGCCTTCCAGTGAAACATTTTCTGACGGCTCCTGTGTCTGGTTGCCTGTCACATTGTTTTGTTCCGGCAAAAGTTCTGCTGCATCCATTTTTTCTGTCTGCTTGTCTGCTGCTATCTCAGTAAGCAATGCATCCAGTTCTTCTTCGGAAAGTCCAAGTTCTGTCTGCAAGGTTTCCACGCTCTCTTCCACAGCACCTAACAGATTCTGCAAATGTCCATAAAGTTCTGCGTCTGTTACAATGGACAAAAAATCTTCATTTCCGGATAACGTAATCAGAAGCTGTTTCATATTATCGGGATTGAGTAAGTCCACTGCACTAAGTCCAAGAATCTCCATAACTTCTTCGACTTCTTCCGGCGTCATATCCATTTCTTCAGCCACTTCTTCCACCAGTTTTTTCCCGGCTTCTTCCACTGCCTCTTTACTGCCATCATCCACTTTCTCTGCTGTTTCTTTTTCTTGTGTCTGTTTTGCAGTATCTTCTTTTGCTTTTACCGGTTCTTTGGTATCTGCCGTTGTTTCTTTCGTCGCATCCTGTCTGGAAGAACCCGTTTTGGTATCCGCAGAAATATTCTGGCTGCTTACCATACTCTGTACACCGGTCTGGTTGCTTACCTGACTTCCGATGCGGTTCATTACCATATCAAAGGTATCTTTTACCGTTTCGGCCTGTTTAGTCAACGCGGAATTCTGTGTACCTGAAGCACTGACTGTCTGACTGACTGTATTCATAAGTGCATTCAGATTGTTGTTAACAGGTATACCTGCCATTCTTTTCCCTCCTTCCTTAAATTTTCAAAGTACTTTGTGCCTTCCGGCTTTTATTATATAAAACATGGTTTCCCATGTAATATATACACAATATATATCGTCAGGCAAACCGGTTTTATTAAGAATCCGGATCCATAATCTTGGTTAATCTTGCTGCAATTTCCGGGTTCATAACGCCCATTATTTTACCGCGGTCTTCTGCGCTCATCAGATTCAGTATTTTCGCTGCCAGATCCAAATCATCCGACATTGCTTCAAAAATAGCTGCTGCCTCTTTCGGTTTCATCTCGGAATATGCCTTTGCATAATCCTCCAGTTCCTGATCCTGCTGTACCTGCTGTACCACCTGTTTGTAAAGATATTCTGCCGTCGTCGGGTCCATGGACTCATAATATTTCATATATTCTTCCGGTCCCGGTCCTTTTTCCGCATAAACAACTTCTTCATAAAACTCTGTCTTGATTCTTTCAAACTCTACCTGACTATCCTCAAAAGTCTGCAAACGTTCAATTTCAGCACGAAGCTCATCCATCTCTTCGGAGTCCGTATTGCTGTTTGACTGCAATTGTTCAATTTCCAGTTCCAACTCTTTGATATAATCTACCGCTTCACGAAGACTTGTATAGCCACCATAGGATTCCTCATCATCCGTCGAAACAATAGCTTCTGCCGGAAGAATTTTATTGATAACCGGTACATCCTTCAATACAGGTGCCAGTACATTCGAACCAAATCCGCCTACATCCAGTTTAATTAACAGGCAAAGGATGGCAATCCAGATAACAACAATTACAACCGTAACCAAAAAGACCGAAACTCCACCCGGCTCTTCATCCTCGCCAAGCTGTGCCTCCTGCGCGGAAATTTCCTTGGCACGCTGTCTGGCTTCTTTTTTCTGTGCTTTCTGTTCGTCTTTTATTTTTTTTCGTTCTTCTTTTAATCTTTTTTTCTCTGCCTTGGTATCGACAGCGCTATCCATCACTTCTGCCATTCTTCTATCCCCTTTTTTGTCCATAGGTATAGCTTGTCAGCTCATCCACTTCTTTGCTCTCTCTCGCATTTTCATCTTTCATAAACTGTTCAAATGCTTTTTCACGCAGCTTTTCATGTGTTTTACGCTCCATCATGACTTCTTTCAATTTCTCACGTGCAGCTTCTACTGCATCCTCCGCCTTTTGCACATTCTCCTGCTGCGCCAGAATAAATTCCTCGATGCGGGCCATTGCATATTCATTATCACGCAGTTCCTGCACTTTCAGAGACTTGAGACGGAGCTTTCTGCCCTCCTCCAGATATGCTTCTTTCCTTTGAAAAAGCTGTTCCAGCTTCTCCTGTTCTTCCAGAAGTCTGCTCTGTGCCTGTCCGAACTCCATCTTCGCCTGGGTTTCCATCTTACTCTTGATATCCAGAATGCTCTGCATTCTGTACCGGAACTTTGCCATGCCTTTTGCGCCTTTCTGCACGCATCTTATTCTTCAAACAACGCTTTTAACAATTCTATTTCCTGTTCAAAATCAAATTTGCTGTCCACATCCTGCATCAGATATCCGTTTACAGCATCTATTTTTTCAATTGCATAGTCAATATTCGGATTACTGCCGCTTTTGTAGGCACCGATATTGATTAAATCTTCTGCTTCATTATAAGTTGCCAGCACATTCTTTAACTTACCTGCCAGTGTTTTATGCTCTTTGGGAACAATCTGGCTCATACAACGGGAAATGCTCTGTAATACATCAATCGCCGGATAATGGTTTTTGTGTACCAGCTTACGGCTGAGCATAATATGACCGTCTAAAATACTTCTTGCCGTATCGGTAATTGGCTCATTAAAGTCATCCCCATCTACCAATACGGTATAAAGTCCCGTTATGGAACCTCTGTCAGAACGTCCGGCGCGCTCCAAGAGCTTTGGCATCTCCGAGTAAACACTCGGTGGATAACCTCTGGACACCGGCGGTTCTCCGCTCGCCAGTCCGATTTCTCTCTGTGCCATGGAAAAACGGGTTAAGGAATCCATCATCAGAAGTACATCTTTTCCCTGATCCCTGAAATATTCCGCAATCGCAGTTGCTGTCTGTGCTGCTTTCTTTCGTTCCAGGGCCGGTTTGTCGGAAGTAGCCACCACAACAACAGAGCGTTTCATTCCTTCCGGACCTAAATCACGTTCCACAAATTCCCTTACTTCTCTGCCACGCTCACCAATTAACGCAATCACATTGATATCTGCTTTGGTGTTGCGGGCAAACATACCCATCAGTGTCGATTTACCGACACCGGAGCCGGCAAAAATACCGATTCTCTGCCCTTTGCCGACTGTCATCAAACCATCTACTGCTTTTACACCCAGAGGAAGTACCGTATCGATAATTTCTCTGCTCATCGCATCCGGTGGTGCAGCTTCTATGGAATAACGGATTCCCTGTTCTGCAATTCCCGGCTGGTTGCTCCTTCCAAGTCCATCAAGCACCTGTCCGAGCAACGCATCTGAAACCTGCACCGATAACGGTTCCCCGGTATTCTCTACAATGCATCCAATGCCGATACCTTCCGTATTTTCATAAGGCATCAGCAGGGTTCTTCTCTCTTTAAATCCTACTACCTCAGACATTATCGGCGGCAATTCCTTATCCGCCGGATAGATTTTGCACAAATCCCCCAGTCTTGCCTCCGGTCCGGCAGATTCTATGGTAAGACCTACCACATTTTCTACGCGTCCCATGCTTTTGAAAAAAGTATCGTCTGCAATTTTACTGTATTTTTCAAAATCAATCATCATATCTTGTTTCACTCACATTTTTCAAAAGACAATACCTTTAATTTATTTGTCAGACCTTCTAACTGCGTATCCAGTCCACAGTCAAAAATACCGCCATCTGTTTCAATCATACACTCGCTCTTTCGCAAAGTAACATCTTCTACGATTTCCACAATCCCTTTGCTGTTGATTCCATTTTCATTCAACGCCTTTTTCTGCATGCTTACATAAGGATAATCTTCCTTAGAAACATGCACAATAAAAGTCCTGCTACTTTCTACTTTGCGCAAAGTAGTTTCAATCAGATGCACCAGGATATTTCTATCATTCTGTAATTCCACATGAAAAATATGGTTGAAGATTGCTGTAATTGTATCAATGAACTGAGGCTCCAACTGATCTACCAGCTCATTATATTCTTTTTCCAGTCTGCTGCGTTCTGCATCAAGCTCCTGCCGCATTTTATCCGCCTGCGCCTGTGCACGCCGCATTCCTTCATCGTAGCCGTTTTTTCTTGCCTCTTCCAGTACTTCCTGCTTCTGTGCTTCAATTTCTTCTCTGGCAAGCTGCTTAATCTGTTCCACTTCGGCTTTGGCTGCGGCAATCTCTGCCTCTGCCTGTGCACGGATTTCATCCAAGTCCGGCACATCCAGATCTTCCTCCGCTGCTTTCATCACATTGCCGCCTTCCGCATTATCATAAAGCAGTGCGTCAATCCGTTCACCTTCCAGTCCACTTGTAAAGCCATCTTCGTCCACTTCTCCAATTGGTGCTGCAGCACGATGTCTCCGTAGCGCCTCTAGTTCCTCAATTCTGCCGGCAAGGAGAGTATTGCTGTCAATCACACATTTTTCATCGTTCTGTACTACAACCCAATTTGATTTATATAAATTTCTAGACAATAATCTCGTCACCTCCACCTCTGGAGATAACAATTTCTGCAGAGTCTTCCAGTTTTCGAATAATATTTACAATCTTCTGCTGCGCTTCCTCTACATCTTTCATACGTACAGGTCCCATGAATTCCATATCTTCCTTGATCATAACAGCAAGACGTTTGGACAGGTTGTTAAAGATAGCATTCTGTACTTCTTCGTTAGAACCTTTCAACGCAATCGCAAGATCACTGTTATCCACATCACGCAGCACTCGTTGGATTGCTCTGTCGTCCAGAAGAAGAATATCTTCGAATACGAACATCTTCTTTCTGATTTCATCAGCAAGCTCGGGTTCTTCGATTTCCAATGTTTCCATGATATGCTTCTCGGTACCGCGGTCTACGGTATTCAAAATTTCTACGACTGCATCCACACCACCGATAATCGTGTAATCCTGATTTACCAAAGATGCCAGCTTGGATTCCAGAACTTTTTCCACTTCTTTGATGACATCCGGACTGGTTCTGTCCATAACCGCAATACGCCTTGCAACGTCTGCCTGTCTGTCCGGCGGCAGTGCGGAAATAATAAGTGCTGACTGAGCCGGTGACAAGTAGGACAAAATAAGTGCTATCGTCTGCGGATGTTCATCCTGAATAAAGTTAAGCAGCTGTGCTGCATCTGTTTTTCTTACAAACTCGAATGGTTTTACCTGTAAAGACGCCGTCAGCTTACCGATAACATCTCTTGCTTTATCCGAGCCAAAAGATTTTTCAAGAAGCTCCTTGGCATAATTGATACCGCCTTCTGCAATATACTGCTGTGCCAGACAAATCTGGTAAAATTCTTCCACCACTTCTTCTTTAAGCTGTGGTGTAATCGTTCTGGTATTTGCAATTTCCAAAGTCAGTTCTTCAATCTCTTCTTCTTTCAGATGTTTAAAAATTGCAGATGACTTCTCCGGTCCAAGGGCAATGAGCAAAATGGCTGCCTTTTGCACTCCGGTAATCTTTTCTTCTGAAGAACGTGCCATAAATTCTACCCCCAGTCCTCATTCAGCCAGTTACGCAGCAGGTTGGCTGCCGCCTCCGGATTTTCTTCCACAAAACGGTTGATCATCTTTCTGGTTTCTGTTTCTTCTTCTAATGCAATATCTTCTAACTGAGCTTCAGCAGTAGACTGTAACAGGTTTTCCACCGAAAGCTCTTCTTCTTCCTCTTCGTGCTTTTCGCCATGCATACTTCTGAGTACAACAAAGGCTAACAGTGCCAGAATAATCACAATCAGGACAATCTGCATAATATCCGTAGCACTGATACGGGATTCTTCATCAAAGAATACATTTTCGCTGTAAGCCACAATCGCAATGTTCTCTGCATCAATCCCCGTCGCTTTGGCTACAACATTAAACATATCTTCGTCTACGTCCAGTTTGGTACGTCCCTGATTGGCAAGCTGATACTCTTCCCATGTAATACCATCTAAAAGTCCCTGTGTTTTGGCATCCTGCTCTCTAATAACATTGTAACTGATAGCCGTTACCGAGAGAGAAGATTTCCCATAATCTATAATACCCGCCGGAGTTTCTGTACTGGTAATCGTTTCATTCGGAAGATAATCATAAGATTCCTCGGAAACCGTAGAACTGGAATTTGTATCATCTTCCAGAACGTAGGTCGTTTCATCTCCATTGAAATCCGTTCCCGGAACACCGCCGCCTCCGCTCTCATTCTCAGAATTGTAAATATCGGCATGACTTAAAACACCCTGTGTCTGTCCATCCGCAGGTGTATATGTATGTTCTGTTTTCGACTGGGTTGAAAAATCAAGCACCAGATTGGTTGCAACCTCAATATTGTCAAACTCATTGGTTCCAAGCAACACCTGTTTTACTTCACCGGTAACCACTCTTTCGGCCTCTGCCTTAACAGACAACTGGGCATTGGCAGTACCGGACACCGTATAATTGTCATCGCCGGAGAAAAGCATATTTCCTTCCGTATCCAGAATGACAATGTTATTCGTGGTCGTATTACCGATTGCAGTTGCTATTGCACGCGCAAGATAGGCTGCACTTTCCGCAGGAAATTCATCCTTCAGTTCCAGCAACACGCTGGCATAGGATTCTTCCTCCGAATCAATCAGTGTGCCTGTATTTTCCGGAATATTCAGCGTCACGTTGGCACTCTTGATAGCAGAAAATTTCTCCAGCATGTTATCTTCCAGATATTTTTCCAGATATAACACATATTTTCTCTGTTTATCAGACTCTGTCGTAGAGAATCCGCCATCTGCCACATTATCGATACCATATCCTGCCGAGCGGATGCTGTTTGCGCCAAGTAAAAGCTCCGCATCCGACTTCTGGGATTTCAGAATCTTAAATTGCAGCCCGTCATCCGAAACCTTATAATTGAGTCCTTCTTCTTCTAATAAATCTTTTACCTCAGATCCCTGTGTCGTATCTTCACAATCCATCAAAAGCACATACTGAGGCTGGTTTAATACCGTAACAATAATGGCAATTGCCAGTATCACAACAGCAGCTACCATAACAATCAATGTTTTCTGCTTCGTTGTAAACCGATTCCACCATTCTGCTATCCGGCTACCCAATTCCTTTATTTTTTCTAACAATTTATCCACAGCAATTTCTTCTCCTTAAGTAATTCCGCCATGCTCCTGCACAAAACTGTCTACGGCTAAATTTGCATCTGCATAATTTCCTTGTAAGCTTCAAGTAACTTGTCCCTTACCGCTACAGTATACTGTAAAGCAGTGGATGCTTTCTGAAGTGCAATGGTAAGATCATGTGTATTTTCTGTTTCCCCAAGTGCCCATTTAATCTCTTCATTCTCAGCATCCGAAAGATAACTGTTTGTTGTATTGATGTTATCAAGTGCGGTACTTAATAAGTCATTAAAACTGGTGTCTATGTAGGTATCTTCCTTTGTAGTCGGTGCCGTTTTGGCAGCTTCCTTCACTGCGCCGGAGGATACATTATACAATGCTGTAATGTCCAAAGCCATTTTATTTACCCCTTCTAATCGTTACCCTATATTCCATAGTCAATTTTCAAATTACATACTTAACATATCGAGCCCTTTGGTCGCAATATTCTTGCTCGCCGTAAAAGCAGTTGAATTTGCTTCGTAAGCGCGGCTTGCATCAATCAGGTTCGTCATTTCTGTAATGGTATTTACATTTGGATAAGTTACATATCCATTTTCATCTGCATCGGGATGAGACGGATCGTATACCATATTCATTTCCGTCCACTTATCTTCATAAACACCCGTCACTTTAACACCACTTCCCGAATAGCGGTCTGTTGCCTTATTTAAGACCTGATGAAACGGTGTCTGTGAATTCTTTTCTTCAAACACAACAACTTTTCTGCGGTATGGTGTACCATCTTCCGTACGGGTTGTATTCGCATTCGCCACATTTTCAGAAATAATATCCATACGGTAACGCTCTGCCGTCATACCGGAAGCATTGATATCAAATGATGTAAACATCCCCATATTCTATTTCTCCTTTACTTCATAACAGACTGTAGATTTTTAAATTCCTGCGAAATACTCTGTACCAGACCCTGATATACAATCTGGTTCTTGGCAAGATATACGCCTTCTGTATCCACATCTACGTTATTACCATCCAGACGATAAGAGAAACCTGCATAATCCGTATAAGTAACCGGATTCAGCCGATTTGTCTTAACATCGGAAACTTTGGCATCCATTGTTTTATATCTGGATCTTTTCAGTGCCTGCGCAAGCTGACTTTCAAAGTCTACATCCTGCCTCTTATAACCCGGTGTATCCACATTTGCCAGGTTGTTGGAAATCGCATCATTACGAAGCCATGATGCATCTGCGGCCTTGTCCAGCACATTAACATAATCATAAGCATTTGTGTTCATTAAGGAACTCATAGGCATACCTCTCCCACAATAATAAAATACATACTATATTATAAAGATATTCCAAAAAAATTACAAGCATAAACAGAAAAAAAAGAATCTACAACCATACTTTCCGTATTGTCATAAATCCTTTTATCTTTGACCGTCCATGTCCTATTTAAAATAAAAAATTTTATAAAATTATCTTTAAAATCTTCCCTCTTCTTTTAATTTCTCAACTTCGGTAAATACCACATCATTCAGAACCTTTATATAAGTTCCCTTCATACCGGAAGAGCGGGATTCGATAACACCTGCACTTTCAAACTTACGCAGGGCATTCACAATGACTGAGCGGGTAATTCCAACCTTGTCTGCAATCTTACTCGCCACCAGAATTCCCTCCATGCCATTCAACTCATCAAAAATATGCGTGATTGCTTCCATCTCTGAGAATGACAAGGTACTTATTGCCGATTTCACAACAGCAACCTTTCTGCTTTCCTCCGCATTTTCTTCGTTTACGGCACGAAGCATTTCCAAACCGACAACCGTAGTTCCGTATTCACACAGGATAATATCATCAATATCATACTGTTCATCGCATTTATAGATAAAAAGCGTCCCCAGTCTTTCTCCGGAAATCTCTATCGGTGTAATAATTGCCTGAAATTTCTTCGTATCAATATTCTCAAAACCAAGAGTTTCCAGATTTACGTTTTCTTTGGTAGAAAGAACAGCTAAAAGCCTTTCATTTAACATTGGATCGATGAAACCGCCCACATGATCAACAATCAGTTCCGTAATAGACTCTACCTTATCCAGATCACCTATGCCAAGAACCTTCCCTTTCTTGCTGATAACAAGAACATTGGAAGAAAGAATCTCCTTAAGCACATCACAAATATCGTTAAAAACGACTTTCCCTGAATTGTTATTATGCAAAAGTTTTCCTATTTTTCTGGTTTTATCTAATAATTGTACGCTACTCATTGTCCATCACCTTTCAGAAACACTTTTTAAGCACCGTTATTGTATATATTCTTAATATGAATCTATATTACCACAATTTTTCGGTATTTTCAATGCACAGCGATTGTATTTTGGTACAATTTTCACACAATTTTTAAAATATTTTTACTTTTCTATTGTTCATTAGCAGCCGGTGCATCTTCTATATAACCACAGTTTTCATCCGAGCAGACTAACTTATTACCCTTTTGCAGTAGAATCGAACCACATTTTTTGCACTTCTTATCTACCGGTTTTTGCCAGACCATAAAATCACACTGTGGATTATCGATGCATCCATAATATTTCCTGCCTTTTTTGGTTTTCTTAAGGACAATATCCTTACCACACTTAGGACAGGCTACCCCAATTTTTTCAAAATAGGGTTTCGTATTGCGACATTCCGGGAACCCCGGACAAGCTAAGAACCGACCATGAGGCCCATACTTAATAACCATCTGTCTGCCGCATACATCACAGACTTCATCCGATACCTCGTCTGCAATCTCTACTTCCTGCAATTCTTTCTCCGCTTTTTCTACCGCTTCTTCCAAATCCGGATAGAAATTAGCAATAACTGTTTTCCATTTTACGGTTCCTTCCGCAATCCCATCCAACAAAGCTTCCATCGTTGCCGTAAAGTTCACATCCACAATCGAAGGGAACGCCTCTTTCATGATATTATTTACGACCTCTCCAAGCTCCGTAACATAAAGGTTTTTATTCTCCTTAACCACATAACGTCTTGCCAGAATGGTTGTAATCGTCGGCGCATAAGTACTTGGTCTTCCGATACCCAGTTCCTCCAGTGCACGAACCAGAGATGCCTCTGTATAATGTGGTGCCGGCTGCGTAAAATGCTGTTTTTCATCAAAAGAATCAAAGATAAGCTCTGTATTTAAATCAATACCATTGACTAACGTATTATTTTCTTCTTTCTCATCTTCATCGGTATATACACACAGGAAACCTTCAAACTTTACCTTGGATGCCGCTACGGTAAAACGCTGTCCTGCCGCATCGATTTTGACAGAAGTGGTTTCATAAAGCGCTGCTGCCATCCTGCTTGCCACAAAACGTTTCCAGATAAGCTGATAAAGTCTAAACTGGTCTCTTGAGAGAGACTCTTTAATGGAAAGTGGTGTTCTTGTAATGTCTGTTGGACGAATTGCTTCATGAGCATCCTGTATTTTCTGGGCATTCTTTTTCACATTACCCGAACCGGATGCATACGTTTCTCCGTACTGACTGGTAATATACTCTTTTGCGGCTGCTTCGGCTTCCTCGGAAACTCTGGTAGAATCCGTACGCAGATAAGTAATAATACCTACGGTTCCGCTTCCCTTAATGTCTATTCCTTCATATAACTGTTGGGCCAGACGCATTGTTTTCTGTGTGGAAAAATTAAGCGTCTTACTTGCTTCCTGCTGTAAAGTAGAAGTCGTAAACGGAAGAGGTGCTTTTTTTACTCTCTCACCACGTTTTATATCACTCACATGATATTTCGCATCTTTTAAAGCATTTTCAATCTTATCGAGCTCTTCCTTGGAAGGAATATCCTGCTTTTTCTCCGTTGTTCCATAATATTTGGCAACTAACGGCTTCTTCTCTCCCGGGATTTTAAATATGGCATCCAATGTCCAATATTCTTCCGGAATAAAAGCATTTATTTCATCTTCTCTGTCACAAATAATACGAAGCGCAACAGACTGTACACGTCCTGCACTTAAACCTCTTTTTACTTTTGCCCAGAGTACCGGTGAGATTTCATAACCCACCATTCTGTCCAGACAACGTCTTGCCTGTTGGGCATCTACCAACTGCATATTGATTTCCCTTGCATTTTTCAGGGATTCTTTTACTGCACTTTTGGTAATTTCATTAAAAGTGATACGATATACTTTTTTATCTTCCAATTTCAAAGCAATTAACAAATGCCAGGAAATGGCTTCTCCTTCGCGGTCAGGGTCTGTTGCCAGATAAATTTTATCTGCCTTCTTTACCTCTTTACGCAGATTGGCAAGAATATCACCTTTCCCCCTGATTGTAATATACTTTGGTTCAAAATCATGCTCTACATCAATTCCAAGCTGGCTCTTGGGCAAATCACGCACATGTCCGTTACTTGCCACAACTTCATAATTCGCACCAAGAAATTTTTTAATTGTCTTTACCTTTGCCGGTGACTCCACAATTACCAAATTTTTTGCCATCGTAATTCCCCTATTCGTGTTACTTTATTTTTGCCTGTTAACGTGACTCACTATACACCAATTTTCCGGCACTTGCAAGAAAAATTATTGTAAAGTCGTAAAAAAAAACTAAGACACATATAAAATGTGCCTTAGATTTTCTCTGACTGTTCCCGCTTTCTTTATCGTACCTTTTCTCGCCTGTTTATTCTAATAAGAAGAGTTGGGCGCGATTAATGGTAACACTGTCACTTCCGATAACCACTTGGTCTTTTCCGTATTTATGGAAAGCAGAACGAGCCACCACATAAATTTCCGCTCCGGTCTTACTACTGTCTTTGAGCGCAGTAACCGGTGCCTTGATTTTATAAATAACACCCGGTTTTAATTCTTCCTGTTCACCGACTTCTACAAGCTGACCGTTTCCTACCATCCAAATAGGCGAAGCAAACGCTGTTGCATGTACCGTTTCACCACCAATATCTATCTCTCCTGCAGCATCATCTTTATAATAGAAAGAAATGTCTACGTTCTTGGAAAAGGCAAGGTTAACGTCGCTTACTTTAAAGTATACGTCTGTTGTTTCGTCCAATAATCCCTGCTCTTCATCTCCATCCTCAAACAACTGCTGGTCAAAAGGAATACATACACTTTCCACTTCCGGCGCATCCAGTGCAAATCCTGCTACCATCGATACCTTTGGATTTTTAATACCAGCATTATAAGCCGACATTAACGCATTCACAAAAATCTGACATTCCACAGCGCCATCCTCTTTCATAGGATCGTTTCCCGCAACACTGTCATATTGGAATGGATAGGAATCCTGTCCGACATAGACAAGGTTTCCTTTGCTGTAAACGTAATAGTTATTTGCCCCATCCTGTCTGGATACCTCATAGGCATTAAAGTCACTCTCCACCAATGAGTTTCCGAGACTATACCATGCTGTTACCGCTGCCTGCCCATTCAAGGTATCATTCTGTGCAAAATCAAGAAGATAATCACCTGCATCAATGGACTGGTATATCACACTACTGTTAGAAGCAATATCATACGGATAATGAGAAATAATTCCGTCATTCATCTGTTCAATCATCAGATTTTGTCTTGCTCCAAACATTTCTCCCTGCAGGCAATTAAATCGATAATAATTCTGACCGCCTTTGGCGCTGCCAAGCCTTGCATACGTTCCGGTATCGGAAACACCAAGCAATGCCTTACTTAATCCCATGCAGTCATTTTCTACGCTAAGTGCCGTCGAAGATACAACAATCGGACGATTTTCTTCTATATAATGATTCACAGCATCTGCCGCATCTCCCAGACTGTAGGATGGTCCAAATCCAAGTACCAGTATATCAAAGCCTTCCAGATAATTCTTTTGTTTCGTCAGATTACTCTGTAATTGCTGTGGTGTAATTGTTTTTATCTCAAAGGTACTTCCGGTCAGTCCTTCTGCTCCCCGCAAGTAATACCCCAATAAGGTATTGGACACCTCATATGTTTTCTCCAAATTTGCCGACTCATCAGCCGACTCCTGTGCTATTTGCAGAATTCGTACCGGTGTCATTTTGGAATCAGAAAATAGGAAAAATCCTCTCAAATCGTCCCTTCTAAACATATTTCCGGAATCTGAAACCGTAAGTTTCCAAGGAACCATTCCCTTGTTCGCCTCATCAAAATCTACCACAATGGTTCCATTTTCATTGCTGTATCCGTCCAGACCGACTTCTTCTGCATCTTCATATTTTCCATCATCATTCAAATCAAAGTACAGCCGGATAGAAATTTCACTCGAATATGCTTCTCCTCGGTCATCTGTTATCTTATAGGAAATCGTTCCCTTATATTTTCCTTCACTATCCGCTGTGACAGACTGTATCTGTGCCGTATTGGAATCCTGATAAGAAATCTGCGGTCGGCGTATATTAACCTGTGCCGGGAACATGGCACTACTGTGCACATCCGAAATCGTATAAATATAATCCTGATATTCCGAAACTGCTCTCTTTAAGAAATCATACATCTGAGAATTTTCCTCAATGTATTTCGTATTAATGGCTTCAGAACCTACCTCTTTTGCAGTCTTGTCTTTAAAGAAGTTATCTTCTACGACAATCGGATACCCTGCACGCATAAAATCAAGCAATGCATTTTTCTTCTCCTGTGTCAAATCAATTCCAGCATAACGGTTACCGCTATCATCTGCAATATCTCCCGTAGCCGCATATACCTTACCATTCAGGGAAGAATCATTGTATACCGTCTTTTTGTTTTCATAGTTCAATCTTTGTCCATCCAGACCGATAAAAATCATCTGATAATTATCGTTGATATCTGCTATCTCCCCGGCAAACTCATCTACCGATTTGCTGTCAACCGTAATATTAATTACTTTGGAGCTTCTCAGAATCTGCTGACCTGCATTTTTACTGTCCGTCTTTTTCCAGTACAGCGTTGTATTCTTTTTCTCTTCATTCGAAGAAACATGCAAGTCTGAAATACTGTTTGTGGTCGGCTGCAATTCCAGAATACGCATATCCTTGAAATCACTTACCAGCCCACCCGCATAATTGATAATGTACTGAATAACTTTCGCTTTACTAATCAGTTCCGAAATTTTGTTTTCTTCCTCCAGCGTACTGTTCTCTGCAAGAATTGCCGTCATAACCTCTTTAAATCCGGCATTCATCTTGCTCTCCTCAAATGCCTCGTCAAAGTCTTCTCCGGCAAGTGGTGAATCATTCATAATATAAACGTTTCGGTTTACATAATTATATCCATTGTCTGCCTTATCCGGATAGTCTGAGGAAGAAATATTCATCAGAAGATTATCTGCGCTTTCCATCTCCTCATAGTAGGATGTCAAATCCCTCTTCAACATGATTTTCGCTAACTTCTGATAATTTGTGTTGGCATAATCCGTTGAATTTGTCACAATCCCATAATCTACCATGACCGGAAGTAAATCATTGACTGCACGATAAACAATACCAAAGACTGCATCCTTACTCATATCCGTTCCGAGGCTGCCCGAATCATCTGCGGTAATATAATGCTTATGGAAATCACTGCCATCTCCCTGAAAGCCTGTCATACCATCTTCCAAATAAATCAAATCAGCTTGGGCTATCATCTCTGCCGTCACTTTATTCGCTTCTACAGTCTGAACCTGAATCGTAAAGTTTTCCGAAGCATTTTCTTCTCCGTCAAGAGAATTGAACACGTACTGTTTCAACCAGTCATTCTGATTTCTGCAACGGATATAGACCGGAGCATTTACAATATTCAGTACCTGAGCATCCGGATCGGTACTGTCTTCCGATAACTGTGTCAGTTTATAATTACCCTGTCCTGCACCGACATAAACATAAGTATTTGTCGTTGTCGCTGACGATGGCCGTAAGGCGAAGCTGCCTCTGGAAGCACCTGCATTTTCTCCTTCCCCCTCTGTTGTAGTTGTTTCCCCAGTGCCATTGCCAGATACTCTGTTATAAGTATCATATGGCTTGGAATCAGTCTCATTCACAGCAATTTCCGATACCGGTGTAATATTTTCAATTTCATATACATCAATTGCTTCTGTCAGATTACTTACATAAGTGAACGTTAAAAAATAATATTCTGTAGAGGAAGATGTACCTGTCCCGGTTTGAGGTTCCGTTCCGGTTGTAGTGCCCAATCCGGTGCCAACACATTTATACCATTTTGAACTAAGAGAAGCTGTTCCGTTTTCTCCGTTTCCCGCTTCATTGTTTCCGTTTCCCGCTTCGTTGTTTCCGTTTCCTGCTTCGTTGTTTCCGTTTCCTGTTTCGTTGTTTCCGTTTCCTGTTTCGTTGTTTCCGTTTCCCGCTTCATTGTTTCCGTTTCCTGTTTCGTTGTTTCCGTTTCCTGCTTCGTTGTTTCCGTTTCCTGTTTCGTTGTTTCCGTTTCCTGCTTCATTGTTTCCGTTTCCCGCTTCGTTGTTTCCGTTTCCCGCTTCATTGTTTCCGTTTCCCGCTTCATTGTTTCCGTTTCCCGCTTCATTGTTTCCGTTTCCCGCTTCATTGTTTCCGTTTCCTGTCTCGTTGTTTCCTGTCTCGTTGTTTCCGTTTCCTGTCTCGTTGTTTCCGTTTCCCATTCCACTTTCAGTATTATTACCTTCTCCCGCAGTTTCTGAGTTTTCACTGCTATTTTCTGTGGATGGAATATCTTTTTTCATAAAAAAATATTGATAAACGCCATTTATCTTTTGATATAAACCTGTGGTTTCTGAACAAGAAGACAAATCTGCCGATTCAAAGGTAACAATATATCCTTCTGTTGCCTTTCCGGCATATTTAAAGGTTACATGATATTCTCCATTACCACCTGTTGCTGCTTCATATACAATGCCGTTTGCACCGTAAGTCGAACTGGAACCTGCAGAACGTCCTGCCGACTGATAATCATATCCTGTCGTATCTCCACTGACGTATTCCTGCACCTTTCCATACAGCATACCGGATGGATAAGTTGTGTAAAGTGCACCTCCGGTAACAGAAGAATCGTAAGTTGCTGCATCGTACACTTTCGTCCATCCGCCAGCTTCCGTCAGTCCCTCTGTAATCCCCCCATAACCTTCTTCATATTTTACATTGGGCATTGAAGTATTTATGCTTGCTGGTATCAGGTTTTCTGCCAATGCCGCCCGGTTTGAAGCCTCATAAAAAGCAGTAGGATTTGCTTTGACTGCATTTATCACTGCCTGTTCTGCCGGAGTTGTTCCAGCAGTCAGATAAGGTAACGTGGCAAGCGATACTTCCACCGTCGCGCTTGAATTCGTCGTAGTTGACCCAGCAGTTCCAAAATAGCATGTATAATCGGTATTCCCCGGTACAATATCCAGAATGACAAAAGGATTCTCCGCATTGCATTCCGCTACCACCTGTTTGATTCCCGAAAAGGTTTCTTTTGCTTCTACGGGTACCGGCTTCAAATACTGCCACAATCCGGCACCTGCCACACTTACTGCAAGCACCGATGCTCCGGTAGCAGCCATCAGTTTTTTGCTTATCTTAGGCTTTATGAAGTTTTTCTTTTTCTTCTTATACTTGTTCATAACGAAATTCAAAACCTCTATTCCTACGGAATCTGTGTCCATCTGGTACTATCACTCTTGCAGGTAAAGGTTCCTGCCAGAACAGCAACCGGACTACCACTTGAATAATCATAATAATATCTTTTTAATGTATAGGTATCCGTAGCCGCATTATAAGAGCAACGCAGTTCAGGACAGCTAATACTGTTAACGGAAGAACTTCCCGCTTCTTTAAACTTAATATTTTTCCAGTTCACCGTTTGTTCGGAAGACATTTTTCTGGTAAATCCTAAATCATATACGAAGTTATCCTCCATCGGAACCGGAATGTATGCTTCCCCGTTTTTAATATTACCCGGATTGTCAATCGCCATATTAGTAATCATAACGTTGCCGCCAGTCTGAATTGCAGAACCGCTCTCTAATAAGGAATCATAAGTTCCTACCGTTGCTCTTGACCATTCGTTTTCATCAGCACCACAAGTAAAGGTTCCTGCCGAACATAAAACATCTCTTCCCCATGTACTGTCATAGTAATTAAAAAACAATTCCAGTACATATTTATTCTCAACCGCAATGTACTGACATGTCATTCTGGTAAACTGAACAGACTTCTTATTGCCATCTGCCTGTACGATGTTAAACCAATTGTTGGACAACTGCTTCGATTCCTGTACAGCAGTGTTTTCCCTATCAAAATAGTTTGTAAAGCCACTGTCGGAAGGCGCCGGGAAATACATATTTCCTTTCCGGAAAGCATTGTCTGCATATACCCAAATGTTATTTAAATTGCCACCCTTAATTTCAAAGCTTATCGTACTGTTTGTTCTTTCATAAGTATGTTCTGCATAATCCGGCTCATAATTCTTATAATATACATTATAACCATGGTCAGCCGGTGGCTCATTGGCATAAATCAGATAAGGAACGTAATGATAAGTTCCAATTGCCTGTTCTGCATTATTTCCCTCTAATTTTACACTCATATCTTTTACGTTGGAAATGGATGCAAAGTCCAGCCCACCAATTCGGGAATTTCCGCTATAACCACTGCCGTTCCAACCGTATTTAAATTCCCATCCGGAACTGTTATCCCCGGTACCCGAATAAACCTTTATTCTAATTTTATCCATGATTTCTTCTCGGGCATTGCTGACTTTTGTTACCGGACAGCTGACCGTTGTTCCTCCGGCAGATGCATAAATCGGATCTATTTTCACCGGAGTACCATCATAAAGTTTTCCATTGTATGTTATACCAATCTGCGGTGAATACAAGGCAAACATCAGCTTGGAAGAAGAAACATATTTTGTCCCGATATAAGTACCGGAGCTGTTTAAATGGCTGTTATACTCACTCACCACATCACTTACCAGTGCATCACCGACATTGAAGTGTTTTCCAGGATCAATCAGCTGGATAGAGATATAATAGGTCTTATCCAGATACAGTCCAAACAAGTCCGGTGTCAGCCAAGTATCCGCACCATTAGTACCATACAGCATGACTTTATCACTACTTGTCGGCGCATCCTTTGTTTCTTTGATGCGGGCACATACAATATAGTATCCCTGACCACCTTTATTAAAATCCGGATTATTGATACCGATTTTTGTAGCTCTTCCATAACGGATTTCACCGCCAATTGAAATATCTGCCTCTTTTTCTTCTGCTACCGTCAGCTTAAGTGTACCCTGTACTACCTTTGTATAGCCTTTTCGTACCGAAAGCAGGGATGTTGCTCGAATTTCAATAACATCTCCCTTTTTGGCAGTCTCACTTACCTGAAAAGTAGCTTCTTTGTGGTCGCTGCTTTCCATGGTTACCAGACCGGCTCCCTGCACAATCTCCCAATTATAGATAGCTGCATAGGCATCGCCATCACCAATCACGTATTTATCTTCTGCGGTGCTGTCCCCACAACCGTCACACATCGTACCAAGCAGATTTCCGGATGCTTCTGCCGTTAAAACAAACTTTTTGCCTGCACTTACCTCATCTGCGCTGTTTTCTGTATCTTCATCACTTTTCTTATGAATTGCTACATCATGTGCCTTCTTAACCTTAACCGTGACCGTTGCCTTCGCCGGATTTCCTTCAGAATTTACTGCATTGGTTGTAATCTCTACTGTAAACTCCGTAATGGTTTCTGCGGAAGAAATCTGAATAATACCATTCTGATTATCGGTAAAATAGGTTCCTGCATCCAAGGTATAACCGGATGCCAAAGACCATGTAACCGTCTTGTCCATCACGTTTTTACCGGATACCTTCGGTGTGGAAAAATGATAACTCTCACCCGGTTCTAAAATAACAACCGTTTCTTTCGGCTGAACACTCAATTCCACCTTTTTATCTATCGGCGGCACTTCAATATTGTTAATCAATACCTTATTACGAATGGTAATATTATTGGTTGTTGTATATTCTTTCCCATTGTATGCAAACGTCAGCGTAAGCTGTACGATTCTCTTTTCCTCTACCTGGGACAAATCCGCACTGAAACCGCTCACATGCTCGGCTAAGAGCACTCTTTCCGCTCCTGAAAAGCTATCCTGTGTCACATCAATTTCCGAATAATACAGTTCTTCGTCTGCCTTACTCCAGTAAAACTGATAGTTCTTCTGATTTCCACTCCCCGCTACAATAATCGGGTTGCCGCTTCCGTCCTTACCGTTTTCTTCTCCATTATAAAGAGTCAATGTTTTGTCTACTGCTTGAAAGGAAAAATCTGCATCCTTTTCTGCCAGTTCGCCGCTGGTACTGCCTTCCGGATATCCTATATAATTGACACTTCTTGTTGTATCAATAATCACATCCGACATTTGATTCATTGCCATTTGTGCTTCCTGCTGCAAACTAATCTCCGTATTCGCAGATGCATAGCTTTTTGAACCCACAATGATAAAACTGCAGACCGATGCCGCCACAACCGACAAAATGGCAATACAAATCAACAGTTCCACCAAGGTAAAACCGCTCTGGTTGAAAGCAAACTGCTTTCTATATGCTGTTTTCTGACCTTTCCGATGTTTCACGCGGCTGTTCCTTCCTTTCTGCTGATTCTGCTCTTTACGGAGTATACGGTTCTACACTGACCTTGCCAGTCAGCTTTATCAAAGAAACCTGTAAATCCTTATTACCGCCCATTACATGAATTTTGGAATAATAAGCAATGGCAACACTGGTACCGTCGTTCTTCTGCATCGTTCCGGTACTCATAAAAGAACCGGAGCTTCTTTCATACGCAAGATAAATAGCATCTCCCTCTGCCAATTCGGTTTCCGAACCACCGTCCACACAGTATGCCACATATACTCTGGCATTACCGATTTTCTCAGGATCCTTGCCATACCAGCTTCCATCTTCCTTTTTCATGAATTGTCTGGAATAGATACAGCCATTATTCGTATCCCGATATATTTCCACAAATGCCTCGCTTTTTCCCATGGAAGTAATCTTGGTTTCGGCAAGGGCACTTTTGATATCGTTAGCGCATGTCCTTGCGTTGGCACTGAATATCATAGAGATGGAAAATATCAAAGTTCCCGTCAAGACAGCAATAATCGCTATAACAATTATCAGCTCTACCAAAGAATAACCTTTGTTATTATTACTTATCCCTTTCATTGACTGCCCTTTCACTTTATTTTTTAATCCAGTTTGCGTACCTTACGATTTCCGTAAAGTCTACATCCAGTTGTCCCTTTTCATCTACTTTAACATCTTCGTTCCCTGCTTCGACACCACTTCCGTAGATATATTGCAACGGTATGGTCGTATCGCCCTCGACACCCGTTGTGGCATTCAATGCCTTATACAAACCTTCTTTATCCCGTTTGATTTCTACCGCATTGGCTATGGTTATTTTACCTTTGGCAATAACAAGTCCGGAAAAGTTTTTATCCAGTGTTACATCTCCCTGTGAAACAATCAGTTTAATATTTTGATAGCCGGAGGACGGCAAAGTATAATCTGCATTTGTCAAAATTGCTTCATATCCCTCCGGTGAAGTAAATTTGACCGTTCCACCATGATTCGCCAGATATTTGGTCAGGTTGTTGGTTTCATCTCCGCCTTCACTGCCCAAATCCCGAATAACACTGTTGTAAACATTCTGAATTGGACTAACCGAAGAAGCATCCTCCGTCAAATTCGTTGTTAATGCCTTATAAATTCCCTCATATTCATAGGACATCGTCAGAGCATCTACCGTATCCTTTTCATTCACAACAGTCTCTGCATTTTCTCCTGTTTCCTTATATTCCGTGCTATTCTCTTCTCCCGGTTCTTCTGCTTCTTCCTCTCCTTCTCCACCTTCCGGAAGGGAATTATCTAATCCCGTTAAAAGCGTTACCCCGCTTTCGGACAAAGTGCTGGAAACAAGACTGTTTCCGAGAATGGTATACTCTGTATTTTCTGCCCCATAATCACCCAGAATAATACCACCGGAAGCATACTTATTAAAATAGGCATCCAGAGCTTCCTTGTTGCTGTTAAAATTATAATACTGAACAAAATACTCTGCCGCTTTATCCTTATCCATGACCAGATAATAATACAACAGTGTTTTATCCGCATCATTGCTACTGTTATACTGTGCATAGACCTTACGGATATGCTTCATATCCGTAACGCCATAATCGCTCAACGTTTTATTGTCCAATTTATAAATAGGTTTATGAAAATCAACCTCCACAAATTCGTCACCATATTCTATCTTTAATTCTTCCATTTTGGCTGCATTGGTTCCATTTAACGGATTGATTCCCATAATCGTTCTGCCATCTACCGTTCCTATACATTCTGCCGGCACTAAATAAGCAATCTGATTTCCTTTGACCGCAATGGATTCTCCCATCAAAACAGGATCTCCGGATGGTAACGGATTTTCACTCTCCGGCAGATTGTCAGTTAAAGACTGACCAATATATGCACGCCCTGCTAAAAGTAGTTTCGTCACTCCGCTGAAGTCAACCGTAGCATTTTTACCATTAATAATAATTGCACTGCTGGCAGACGAATCTACGGTCTCCCCATCAATCAGTCCGGTTGCCGTACTGCTTCCATAGCCATAATATTCTCTCGTAATCGTTGCCCTGCTACCGGATCCAAACAAAACTAAATCATCTGCCACAAAAGTCCTGCTATCCAGACTCAGGACTCCGCTGTTTAACTTCAGATTCTGTGCATACACACAGCTTTCCTCATTACCACTCATGGCTCTGACACGAAATGCTGCATTGGGTCCTTCTACCGCAATATCGCCTTTGGAAATCACATGTCTGCCATTTTTTATCGTAATTGAAGTGCCAGAATTAACAACAATGCCACCTGTTTTTGTAGATTCGTTGATACCGGCATAAATGCTTCCTTCGATTGTCGAAGCACCCACACCAGCCTTTGTTTCTATCCCCTCATTTCCAATCAAAGAATATTCATACAACTTATCATCCGCACTGTTATATTGAAAAACAAGCTTCGGCACATCAATACAAATATCTGTACTTATCATCGATACATAGCCGTTTCCATCCGTATAAGAAACCTTAATATCCCTTAAAATCAAAGTGTAATTGTTCACAAGTTCCATTTTGCGTGAACTGTTATACCAGGAGTTGGCATATTCCGGACTGGATGTGTCTGTTACCATGTTCATGCCCGGAAGTAGGGAATCATCAATAAATTCTTCCAAAACTGCCGGATCATAATAACCGTTTCCCTTGCTGGAATCCTTCAGATAGGCAATCAGCGTATCCAGATATACATCCGCAAAGGCTTGGAAACGTCCGCCTTCTCCCTCATAATTTTCCCAGTTTTTCATAACATCCTGATAACCCAGACTTACTGCCGCCGATGCTTCATGCTGCATACCTGCCATAATCTGCTCCATAACCGTTTCTGCGGAATAGAAGCTGTTCTTCGTCTTTAAGTCCGTAAGCTTTATCATATAGTTTAAATATGCCATCCACAGCATCGTACTTGCCAAAATTCCTATCATTGCCATCGCAATAATAACAAGCACAATTGACGCACCACGATTGTCTTTTCGGAAACTTCTATGTAGTTTTTGCCCTTTCGCCTGCCGGCGTATCCACCGATTTTTCATATACTCATCTCTTACTTAATTGTTCTTACTTCCCGTAATAACCGCCATACGCTCCGACTCCGGGAATCCGGCCGCATATGCGCCTTCTTTATAAATACTTACTTCAATATCATAAATAACTTCTGTTATTTCATCATTCGTACCTGTTCCATAAGCTTTATAGCGGATACCGGAAAGGCTGAATACATTCATCGCTCCATCCGCCGCTCCATTATAATAATAAGAAACCTGTGTCGGCAAATCCGGTTTTTCCACATCTACCGTAGGGAGCTGTCCCGCAATCGGTGTCAATCCTCCCTTAAATGCCGCATTAACAATATTCAATCCAAGATTCGTTCGGATTTTTACATTTTCCTTCTTACTGTCCTGAATATCCACCTTTACGTGATAAGATCTTTCTGCTGCATCCAACTGGGAATCGGACAACTTATCATCAGAATCCTCTCCTGCTATCTGCTTAACCAGATAAAGCCGTAGCGGCTGATTCGCATCATTTTTAATAATGATTTCTTCACTGTCTGCCCCATAAAGAGGATAATAAAACAAATAACAATTCTCTGTACTAAAATCAAGAAAATCCCCTGTCTCCCCAATATTAGGATTTCCCTGTGGATATAATTCTCCATGAATACCATTATAGTCGAAAGTATATTCAGACCAATAATATGCATCAAAAGTTGGATTTCCCTCCTCATCTGGAAGTCCTGCCATTAATTCCAATGTTATCTTTCGAGAATATTTTCCTCCCATATTCTTAAAGTCTCTAGTCGTAATAGAGTCATCATTATATGTTTTTCGTAATTCTTCTAAAAAAGCTTGATTCGTTAATGTAAAATAACCGTCTTTTATTCCACCACCTTTACCATCATTCACACTTCCCGGTGTCGCAATATAGCCTCCGTTCATCGCATTATCATGATGGGGATTCCCATCGGATGGGTCTGCCGCATCCGAGGTCAGGTTTCCTGTTTCATAACCGGTCGCATCAATTTTAATAAGCGCATCATACTCACTTCCCTGAAGCTGTACATCAGCTAGTGTGAAATAATAAATCCCCGGCTGTTCTCTTGCTGTATCTTCTCCAATGGCACCATGAATTAATCTGCTGTCCATGACATAAAAGCCATCCGCAGGCGCGTTAAACTGTGTCTGCAGTTCTTCAATATCATAAGCCTTCAAACCTTCCATCAGGTTCTGTGCCACCGTTGTCGCACGCAATGTCTGCTTCGCTTTGCCATTCATTCTGGCTGAAGTTACAAACATATGCAGCATCGGAATGACAATGATTGCAAGAATCGTAACAGCTATCAAAAGCTCTACCAGCGAGAAACCGGCATTTTTACTATTCGGTTGTTTCTTCGCTTTCCTCATTATCATTTCCGGCATCCTCCGCGCCTTCCGCTGCCTCTCTGTTAACGATTATAGTTCCGAAAATATTATCAGAACCAAGCAATACTGATGAAAAATCCGGCTGCACATACTCTTTGCCTTCCTGTCCCGGCACGCAATACATATTAATGGTTGTAGAACCAATCAAAAGACCTGTTGTGTCATCATATGCTACCGTCATGCTTTCAATTGCCATACGGTTTGTCTGTGCTACATAATTCTTCACACTTCTTTTCAGTCCATCATAGGACACTTCATAATTCATCGTTGCCTGCCTGTTCTGCAAAGTGCCAATTGTCGGAGTTGTCTGCGCTGTCGCATCCGTTGCAGAGGCATCTGCTGATGTTTCATCCGTTGTTGTGTTCTCTGACACAATAATTTCAGTATTGTTCTGTGTATTTGCAATATAACCGGAAAAATCCACTTCCACTTTTGGTTCTATTGTCATACTGACAACATCCATCGGTGCAACAAGTTCCTGATTAATCGCTGCCAGAATACAATCCTCTTCCTTCACATCCACCGGAAATACCTGATAAATATCCTTGATTTCCTTTTCCATTCTCTCGGTTTCCGAAATATAAAAATCTTTATTATTAGACCATTCTGTCAATTGCACCACTTGGGCCTGCAAGTTGATATTCTCATTCATCATGACTTCCGTTTTTTCCATCAAAGGCTGAAATACGAAGAAAAAGGAGCATACAGCCGCGAGAACCCCTGCAAAACCAATTAAAAGATATATATCTCTTTTTGATATCTTCATGATTCTATTCCTCCTCTTCCTCTGCATCATCCAGTTCCAATGGTGAATATGCCGCACCAACTGTAAAGTTAACAGCACTGATACCGCTTTCAGCATCTTCCTCCACCGTTAATGCCGTTACCGTTACCGTTGCCGGAATTAGGCTTTTAAATGTTCTCAACTGTTCTACGGTTGCCGCTGCCTCACTCTTACTGCTGACTTTCATATTAATTGCAAGCGTTGTCTTATCACAAGTAAATGAGACCACATTTACATCTGCCGGAAGCTTCTGCTCCAGTTCCACAAAAAATTCATAGAGTGAATCATTCCGGCTTTCTGTTGCCCGGTACATCGCTTTTACCTGACTATAAGTATTCAACTGGCTCGTATAGTTGTTATAAACCTCAACAATCGGCGACAGCTCATTTACCTGCCTATGTAACTCCGCATTCACCTTTGCCATTCCGATATAAGAAATCAGCGAAAAGCCAATCAACACAATCGAAGCAAGTATGCCGACTCCCAGTACAACAAAAGCAATTGTTCCTCCGTTTACAGAACCCTTTTTGGCACTTTGCGTACCGCTTTTTCCCTTGGACTGTTCTCCTTCCGGTTTAAAACCTACCGGAGCAATGGCTGCACCGATACAGGTTAAATACTCACCAAAGAATCCTTCTTTAAAATATTTCTCAATATTAGAACCTTCGATATGGTTGATAACCGTAACCTCGTGATTGATTTCAGCCGCTAACAGTGCATCCATTCCCTGGAAATCTGCTCCCATACCGGTTATCATTACCCGGTCAATTGATGCTTCACTGTTTCTTGATAAATAAAAATCAATTACCCTTGCAATACCACCGACCAGTGGATTTAATGCTGCCGCAACCTCATTTTGCAGCTTTCCTAAAGCATCCGGTTCCTCATCCGTTATATTTTCGATTACGACATCATCTGCTGTCTGTGGCAAAGCAATACAAGGATTGGATTTTATAACATCGATTACCTGCCGTACATTCCGCAGCTGTCCCCATATCAGGCTGTCCTGTACTGTCTGGATTGCTTCCTCTACTCCATAAGACACATTTCGGGTAAAAGCAATTTTCTGGTCTTGTATAACCATAACCAGCGTAGAGCGTTCTTCTATTTTGACAATCAGATGTGTACCTTTCGCACATTCGCCTTTTACTACCTGGAATAAGCTGTTACCAACATAATCAATTCCTGCCACCTCTAAACGCAATGCCGCCGCCAGCTCATAATATCCCTTTAACATTGCTGCCGGAGCTGCTAACACAAGCAGCTTATACTGCTGACTTCCTTTTGTTTCACCAATTGTTTCCAGAATGCTGTAGGCCAACTGATACTGGCTTAAATCTACCGGAAAATAATCCGATGCATTTGCCTTAACCACATCGGCAATCAGTTTCTCCTTAACGAAAGGAATCACAACCTCACGGCTGGCAATCTTTGCCGAAGAAACCGAGAAAATAACCTGTTTTGCTTTTACCTTATTTTCCTGCAGTGCTTTCCGCAATCCCTCTACATAGTGAGGCTGTAACTGCAACACTCCATCGTTTAATACCCCATCCAGTGTCGGGACGGTAAAACTGTTATATACCTTATTGGATTTAGATTTATAATCCACTTCACAGACACGTGTCAATGAATAACCAATTTCAATACTGATTACTCTGCCAGCCATGAAAACGTCCTCCTTCTGTCTTCCTCTTTTATGCAATAAACCTGCCGGTCTTTTTCCAGGCAGGTGATTATTCTACTTTTTTCTATAAAAAAAATCCCATATACCATTGCAACAAATCTTCTCCCCAAAGCATTGCAATAAAAATGCCCATAGAAAGGTATGGTCCAAGCGCCAGCACATGACTTTCATGACTGATTTTCATGCGAATTACATGAATCACTGCACCAAGAACACAACCTATTGCAAATGCAAGGATAATCATTTTCCATCCAAGCACAAGTCCTGCGACCGCCATCAGCTTGACATCACCGCCGCCGATTCCACGTCCTTTGGTCGCATAATATAAAATCATAAGAAAAATACTGACAGAAAAGAAGCCAATCAGATAGGTCAACCAGTTCTGATAGTCCGTTGCCACTCTAATCAGCCCCAGTGCCAGTATGAAGAGATTGATTCCAAAAGGAATCTCATAAGTTCTGAAATCAATTACACTCAAAATAATCAATGCGGATGTCAGCAGACAGTAGAGTAGGGATGCTACATTAACGCCATTCATCCAGACAATGATTCCATATAAAATTCCATTTGCCGCTTCCACAAGCGGATACTGGATTGATAAACGTGCCTTACAATAGCGGCACTTGCCCCCGAGCGCAAGATAGCTGAATAAGGGAAACAAATCGTACCATTTCAGCGGATGCCCACAATTCATACAATGGGAACGTACCTTGACAATATCCTCTTTTTTCGGAATCCGGTAAATGCAGACATTCATGAAACTGCCGATTACAATTCCATATAAAAAAATAATCAGATATAACAAAATGTTTGGGAGCATAATTTTTTCCTTTTACATATTAAAAAGCAAATTTGGTTACAAGTCCAATTAAGTGCAAATCAGACTTGTAACCTTATATTTGTTTTATGAAATAACGGTTTCTTCGCTACTCTGTAGTGATTGCGTAAGGTAGGTATAAATACGAAGTATAGGTTTAGCTATTGCCCTGTGTATCCGGAACATTTGAATTAACTTTCCAAATTTTGCCATCATACTTCAGTTCAATTTCTATTCCTCCGGTAACACCCTTGAATAACTTAGACTGGAATTTAAAATCTTTACTTGTATCCATAAGTCCTGCATCCGATAATGCCGTTTTTAAATCAGCATCAATCGTAATTTTACCAGTTGTTTGATCAGATGTAACCTTATATGATGTTTTAGTTAAATTTACATCCGGATCAGAAGCAAGTACCTGCATAACACCTACAAATTCATCTGCTGTCTGAGCATCTGCTGAAACTCTGGATTTTTCAACATACTTTAAGTACTGTGGTGCAAGAACTGCTACCAAAACTACCATGATAGCAACAACGATGATAAGTTCTACCAAGGAAAAACCTTTGTTATTCATTTCCTTTTTCATATTTTTTCTCTCCTTTTTTCTTTTAAAAATTTATCTTAAATATGACCTTCCCCTACCTTCGGACATATCTAATTCATATGTAATGGCTATTTACCCTTATAAGCTATCCAATGCCGAGTACATCGTTACCATTGGTGCCATGACCGCAGCAAGCAATACACCAACAATACCCGCCAATACGATGATAATCATTGGTTCCATCGCCGCCATTAGGGACTGCACTGCCATTTCCACTTCTTCCTCATAGTAATCTGCCAGCTTGTTTAACATTTCTTCCGTTGAACCGGCTTCCTCACCAATTCCTACCATATGATAAACCATCGGCGGAAACAGCTTACAGGACTGCAACGGCTGGGATAACGGTACACCGATAATAATCTGCTGTACCGCATCTTTTAAAGCTTCTTTAAACCAGATATTTGTCATGGTATCGGCTACAATATCTACCGCCTCTACCAGTGGTACACCGGCAGTTAAAAGAGTACTCAAGGTTCTTGCCATCTGGGCAGATGCCGATTTCGTAACCAGATTGGCTACTGCCGGAATCTTAAGTGCCAATTTGCCAAATACATGCTTCCCGGAAAATGTTTTTGAATATGCTCTGATAGCAACCACTAAACCAATTATAACGGGAATAATAATAAACCAAAACTTTTTAATAAAATCACTCATAGCTATAACTGCTAAGGTAATCCCCGGTAATTCCGCTCCAAGTTCTGCGAACATATCCGTATATTTTGGAATAACAACAACAAGCATCAAAATAACAACCGCCACTGCTACCACTGCTACCACAATCGGGTAAATCATAGCTTTTTTTACTAATGCCTGCGTTTTGGCAGATTTTTCAAACTGCACTGCCATTCGTTCCATCGCCGTATCCAGACTACCGGACGCCTCACCGGCTCTCGCCATCTGAACTAACAGTTCCGGGAACACCTTGGGGTGTTTGGCAAGGGAATCAGCAAAGGTTTCCCCTTTCTCTACATCCGCTTTTACGGCAAACAGTGCCTTCTGCATCTTCTTATTCTCGGTCTGTTCTGCCAGCATACTCATAGTTTGTATAATCGTAACACCGGCTCTTGTAATACTGGAAAACTGTCTACAGAACACCGCCATGTCTCTGGGTGTCGGATTGCCTCCAAAATCCAAGCTGATATCCTTAGTCAAAGCGTTCTGTTCCGTTACCTCCAGCACAATCAATCCTTGTGCTTTCAGTTCCCGCTTTACCTGTTCTTCATTATCCGCTTCTTTACTTCCTTTTATTTCTTTACCACTTTTGTCAATGGCTACAAAGCCCCAGGCAGCCATAGTGTAACCTCCATGTATAAACTGTTCAAAAAGAACATCATTATTATACTATTTTCAGCAATATTTTACAAGTATTTTACAACTAAAGACTATAATTATTTTACACTATATTCAGAACAGCACTTCACTCTCTACTATGATATGCTTGTCATGCCTGTCATAGACGTTGATACACACCAAAAAGGTTGTCCCTCAAATCACCGGACAACCTTTCAATATGAATGATTTCATAATATATGCTGTTTTATATATGCTATTTTTCTTCTTACTTTTCTGCTTGCTTTCTCAGTTATAAATTTTTCTTCTTGTTGTCTGCCTCAAGAACAGCTTTGGCACGTTCATAGGCTTCAAGCTCTACATCAAGTATATTGCACGCCTGTTCTAAATTGATGTTAAGCTTTTCCATAGCTGATTCAACATTTTTGAGAAGCATTTTATTTTGTCCCGAATCATATCCTTCAACTTTGCCACTCTCATAGCCATCCTCATACAGAGTTTTCCTCACATATTCTTCATTACATTCATAAATTGACATAGCGATTACCTCCGCTTTCTGCTCCAGCAGAAATTCCTTCAACACATCTTCCCGGATGCAGGTTTCCACCGCTTCTTCCACCGCTTCCTGCATGGACATGGTTTCTAAGTTCTTCCGGATTTCTGCAATGAAATAGGCATATTCTGCAAGAGGCTTGCATTTTTCCATCAGTTCCTTATTGTGCCCGTAATTGATGTTAATGGTGCGTACCGTCAGTTCCATGCATCCTTCCTGATTCCCCTCGAAAGATTCCGACAGCCTCTGTGTGAATTCTTCCTCGGTGCGCTCCGTTCCATTGTAAAAAACAATATATTGCGGTGCCGGTATCATGATACGCCTTGATACACTTAAATCCACATCCAGGATATAGCTTTTGTACAAGTCTGCAAAATAGAAAAACCCCCGAAGCGGCATATTCGGGCAGTAGGAGGACTGGTGCTCATACAGGCACATTTCCAAATCGATGATGAAAGAAACATCATTCTTCATCTTCATGAAAATAGCATTCTCCAGGGTATTGATGGTCAAATCCTCTTCCTTATCATAAGAGGTTCCGTTCAAGGCATTGTAAAGCTCCAACAGCCGTCTTTTGTCTTTGAACAGCATCCGGAATATCCGGTCCTTATACTTCCGGTTTACCTTTACCTTGTTTCCTCCTGCGGCATTTACCGTTGTATTGCCTGCTTCTGCCTTGTTTCGTTCTGTGTTGTCTGTCGTTGCCGTAACGTTTGTCATATTCTTTTTTCTCCTTTCGTATACGGGTGCAGGGAACGCCGCTCGTATCAAAAGGTCTGTTTCGCTTCCCTGCTGTTGATTGATTGGATTGTTAGCAAGGATTCTAAAACAGATAAAATACCATTCCGGTACTCCATAGAAAAAAAGATTTTTCAGACGAATTTCCGTTAGAATTTCATTGCTATAAAAGTATCATAGCAACAATGTCAGGAAACGTCAAGACAATTTTAGGATTATTTATCTGCCACCTACCTGAAACCGTTTATACTTCCTGTTTCCAAACCAGATAAGCAGTATACTTATCAGAATATAACAAATCGGAGCAAACTGGAAGTTCGTCAGATAACCGCCCATAAAAGGTATCAGCCTGTCTTCCAGAAACTGCCAGGGTGCCAGAATCCGGATTGGCAGCAATTCATAAATCTGGGATATTATCCGGTAGTTTGTCGGTACTTCAAACATCATTACAAACATCATAAATCCCATCATCAGTCCCATCGCCGCCACGCTATTGTTCATTACTTCCGACAGAACCATGGCAACAATACCATATAATATGCTGACAATCAAATAGATTACCGTCAGAAGAAGGACCGCTTCTCCCATACTTATATTCCGGGAACAGTCCGGCAGTTCCATCTGTATCATGGCACAAAAGCCTTCCCATCCATAGATGTAAAATGTCGGGATGGCTGTTGTTAGGAAAAACACTACAGCACTTCCAAATGCAAAGGTCACTCCTGCTGCTATTTTGGCAGAATACAGGATGGTCCTTCCGTATTTACTGCACAAAATTAGCTGATCCGTTTTACGGGAATGTTCCTCTGAGAAAACGCCAACAAGGCAAATCGCCAGTAACATCAGCATAAAAACATTTAAGCTGTATATATTACCAAGCATCATCATATACCCTTCCGTATATCCATAAGCAAAGGGTTTGGAAAGCTTCTTCTCTTTTTCTTCCCAGAAAGACTTTTCCCCTTCGGTCAGTTTCAATTCTTCCCAAATACCTTGTACATTCTTTTCTCTCTGTTGATACAGGCTTTCCGCATCTACAGTATGTATTTTATCGTGGTCATGCAAAATGTCATAGACATAATCATAAATCAGTTCATACATATTATACTTCTCATAGCTTTCCTGCATCTCCTGTAACATCGTATCATCCAGTAATCTTCCGGTAAATGCTTCCGCATATCCCTTATCTTCCATGATTTTCTCATAGCCGCTGAGCGATTCTCCTGTCTCAGACTCCCAGTAATAGGTAAACAGGACAGAAATTCCTGTAAAAAAGCAGACAAGTACCATGACAGCCAGCGCAATACAGACCATTTTCCGTTTAAAAATTTTCTTCATTTCAAAGCCATATAGTGTGCGTAAATTAGTCATCTTCCTTCTCCTCTCCAAACTGTTTCAAATAAAAGTCCTCCAAGTCCTCGCGGCTGCCATCCCACTTACCTTCGTAAATAAGCTGCCCATCCTTCATCATCAAAACACTGTCTGCAATATGCTCCACATCGGAAACAATGTGGGTAGACAGCAGTACAATGCTGTCTTTGCCAAGCTTTGCTATCAGGTTGCGGAATCTTACCCGTTCTTTTGGATCTAAGCCCGCCGTCGGCTCATCCAGAATCAAAAGGTCCGGTTCATTTAAAAGTGCCTGTGCTATGCCAAGCCGTTGTTTCATGCCGCCCGAATAGGTCTTTATTTTCTTCTTCGCTGCATCTTCCAGTGCCACAAGTTCCAAAAGCTCCTTAGCTTTTTCCTTTGCCTGTGCCCGGTTCAGCCCTTTTAGTGCTGCCATATAAAGCAGAAAGTCCCATCCGGTAAAATCCGGATAGTAACCAAAGTCCTGTGGCAGATAGCCCAAACGGGAACGGTATTCTTCTGTTTCCACATCCATACCGTCAAATACAATCGTTCCCCCGGTCGGTTTTAAAATGCCGCACAGCATACGCATAAGCGTAGTTTTACCCGCACCATTTGCACCAAGCAGTCCATATACACCCTTTTGCAGATGCAGGGAAACGCGGTCGACTGCGATTTTGTTTTTATATTGTTTTGATACTCTGTCTATAACAAGTTCCATAAAAAATCCTCCTTCTGTCTTACCATCTGACGGCATTCTGCAATCGTCCATAGGAGCAAAATAATAAATGTTAAAATCCACCAGATAAACGCTCGTTGTTCAAACAAAAAAGCAGCACCCGATTTTAAAGCGGTCTGTAAGACACTTACCAGAGTGGCTGCTCCGGCACAGGCATAAAACGCTTCTTTTCCCCTCATTCTTCGCACAATCCAAAGTCCAAACGAGGTTGACATAAGATAGGGAACAAGCAGATAAATACCGGTCTGCAACAGGGAATAATCATCATAAAGCGCATTGACGGGCAAAAAAAGTGCAAGCAACACCGTATGAAAGACTCCCAGAATCTCCAATCTTGCCAGCACAACACTTTTCAGCGAAAAGCGTGATGCCATTTCCAGTTCTTCCATGCCATAAGCAACTGACCTTGCGTTTTCCGTCACAAGAAAAAGTGCTACAAAAGGCATCAATGCGGAAAGAACCCAGATGGCATCCTTATCCACTACCAAAGCACTTGCTATACCCGCTGCAAATATTAGGATAGAAATTACCCACCCCCATTTTCTGATATATGACACCTGATACAAAATAAATTCCCGGTAGCTGATTTGTGCACCTGGGATTGTCTGCATAAACGATTCTTTCGCAAGCGGTTTTGGTGCATCAAATGCCTCCTGCAAGTCTTTCTTTAATTCTGCTTTCATTTTCACATCTCTCCTTCCTGCAATTTCTCTTCCAGCTTTTTTTCTGCTTTTTTTAATTTGCGGTATAATGCGTAGCGGGATACCTGAAACATCTTACACAGGGCAGAAACCGGCACCTCATTGACATACCGCAAAAGCAGCAGGTCCCGTTCCTCCTCTTCTAACTCCCTAAGTGCCATTTTTACGGAAATCGCTGTAAACATTCTTTCTTCTGCTTCCTTATCTTCCGGTTCGCTTAAGAGGGATTCCGTCTTCTTTTTCCTGAACTCATCCACGCACAAGTTTCTTGCAATGGTATACAGAAGTGGAAGTTGCCTGTCGATATGCCTGTATTTCTCGTGATTTAAAAAGCGAAGAAAGGTTTCCTGTGTTATGTCTTCCGCCAGCTCCCTTTGTCCAAGCTTAAAGAAGCAATAGCGGTATATTTTATCATATTGTTCTGCCAGTTCTTTTTCCCTGTTCATGGACACCTCTCCCTCCTTCCATAAGGTATAACGGATGACCTTCATCAAATGTGCGCAAAAAAAGCTGTACACTCATTTTGTGCACAGCCCGTTTCATTCTAATCCATCTGCTATTCCACACCAAGCTTTTTTAATTCCTCGATTGCCTGTTTCTGATTGACAAACTGTATGGTATGAATTCCAAAAGCCTCCGCGCCTTTTAAGTTTCTCTCCAAATCATCCAGGAAAACACATTCTTCCGGCACAAGATGATACCGGTCAATCAGAATCCGGTAAATTTCCGGCATGGGCTTAATCACCTGCTCCTGATATGATAAGATTCCTCCGTCCAGATATGGCAGAAAGTCCAGTGCCTCCGCACATTCCCGTTCTGCTTTTCTGGAAAAATTGGATAGATAAAGCACCTGATAGCCTTTTTGCTTTAACTCCTGTATCCATGGTATGGCATAATCATTTCTGGTTACAATGCCTTTCACATTCGTAAGGCATTTGACAATATCATCTTTTATCTCCGGATCACTTTCCACAAAGCTTTGAATGATTTCTTCATCCGAAATGGTTCCCCGGTCATACTCATTCCATTTCTCATTGCCAACGGTAGCTTTGGCAATCCTGTCAAGCATTTCACCCTTATAGCCCTTTGCCTCAAAAAATTCTTTCCACGTAAAATCCGCAAGTACATTTCCAATATCAAAAATAATTGTTTTAATCATTTATCCTTCCTCGTTTCTCTCTGACACTCATTCTATCCCCTATCATCACATGTAGCATCCAAAAATGCAAATATTTTTTCCCAATACCCTTTTAATGTGGTTTCTTCTGCATTGAAAATTTCATGTTTTGTATGGTAAATCTTTACCATGCGGATATTTCCATGCCTGCTTACCTTGTTCACAAACCGTTCCATTTCACGATTCGATACGAGTGTATCGCCATCCGCCTGCAAAACAAGTATCGGCATTACTAAATGTCTCCAGCCTTCCCTTTGCAGATATCCGTTCATTTTTCCGGCACTCCTAAGCCAACTATAGGAAGCAGCATTCATGTGAAACTCCGGTATCGCAATACGTTTCTCCTGATAATACTCAAATCTTGCTCTGGAAACAGATGAACTTTCTTCAAACTTTTCTTCACCGCTATACGGCTTCTGCCCTATAATATAGTTCTTTTCTCTGCCAATGGTACAGCATATTTGTGCAATCAGCTTCGCCATTGCCCATGGTACCGGCTTTGTGACCGGGCGAATCATAGGGGAAGATAATACCACTTTGGAAAAATAATCCGGTTCTTTGGCTGCTGCCGCAGCACCAATTCCTCCGCCCATCGAATGCCCATATAACATAAGTGGAAGTCCCCGCCATTTTTCCTTCGCTGCCTTTGCCACAAAAAGAAGATCATCCACATACCGTTCATACCGATCAACATGTATCAGCGATAAATCCTCTGTCATACGGTAGCTCTGTCCATGCCCGCAATGCTCCATACAATACACATGATAGCCTTCCTGCAGAAAATAATAAATACTCTCAAGATACTTTTCCGCCGTTTCGGTAAAGCCATGTGAAATCAGAACAATGCCTTTCGCATCGTCTGCCGCATAACAGGCACAATAAATTATATTTCCCTTTTCCCGTTCGTACCGGATTTCTTTTTTCCTCTCCAACAGATACGGTACTACAGTCTGGTTCATTTTTTCTTTGTACTCTTGTTCAGGCAAAATATGGCTTCTCATGAATGTTCCTCCCAAATCACCTGATTAATTCGTTTTTCATTATAAAAAGCAAATATAATACCGCCAAGAAGGCAAAAGCCTGCTGCCACAAACGCAGCAACCCTATAACCGGCCCCGGTTGCTGTTCCTATCGTAGAAACAGCGGTAAAAAGCAGCATGGAAAGACTCTGTCCCAATTTAAAAGCAAAGGTTCTTGCCGCATAAAACATTCCTTCCCGGTTGCTTCCGGAAGTTTTGGCATCACTCTGGGCAATATCTGCCACAACCGCTTGCGGTAAAATACCAAAAACCGCCATCGGAAGTGCTGCCGCTACCGTCAATATCCATCCCTGTATTGTTTCCGAAATCCCCGTCATTTTTCCCAAAAATCCGGTATAAAAATAGGCTGCACTAAAAACTGCAAAAGCAAACAAAATCAACTTTTTCTTTCCTAATCTTACTGTCAGTTTATTGATAGGAACATAAAATATAAGGGATAAAGCAGTCATACCGACAAAGTATAAGGTTGTCATCGTTTCCGGTAATTTTAACAGGCTGGTTACAAAAAACGGAAGCCCTGTCTGGAACATCGTAATCGCAATCCAGTATAGAATGTCCGAGCCAACAAATTTCCGAAATTCTCCATTGCGGAAAGTTGCAGCCAAAGAGCGAAATGCCGTATCTTCTGTAGGAACTGTATTCACATATTCCTTTTCCCGGATGGAAAATACCGGTACCAGCATGCAGAGAAAGGCAATTACTGCCATACCGGTAAACGTCACGCGAATCGCTCCTATCCGCCCAAACGCAGGTATCAATGCACCCCATAACATCGGTGCCACATAGGCTACCGCTGTTCCGGCAATAAATGTAAACGAAATGACTGTTGAAATATTTAATCGTTCCTGCTGTGTATGTCCGAGTTCCGGAATCAGGGCATTATAAGGTGTACAGTAGGCAGTAATGGACAAATAATAAACCATTACCATCAAAAACAAAAACCCTGCATTTACCCAGCTTGTTTCCGTAATCGGCGACCAAAATACCAATACCGTTGATAAGGCAAGCGGAAAGGATGCCCATTTAAGAAACGGAATTCTTCTGCCGGCTTTTGCCTGACACCGGTCTGACCAGGACGCAATCAGTGGATCCGTAATGGCATCAAAAATGCGTCCAAATGCTGTGATTGCACCTATTACCGTAAAAATTCCCAGAATAACAAGTCCCTGCGGAATAAAAACCGTCTGTCCCTGGTCGATTGATGTTTGATCCGGTTGGTAAAAATATACCAGCCAATTAGAAATAATACCGGATAACAACGACCAGCCAAACTGTCCAACTGCAAAAAGCCATATTTTTCCTGTACTGAGTTTTTTCATTATACCTTCTCCCTCTCTCTACATATTCTATGTTTCATATACCAGTTCCAACAGATTTCTCGCTGCTGCAGATACCGGATTTCTGGCATCTGTCACTACACAGAAGTGTCTTCTGGGAATAATCTGATTAAACCGCAATTCAAAAAGTCTGCCGGACTCTAAATATTCCCTGGCAAAATCACGCATCACACAGCCAACTCCCAGATTGCGCAGGGCAAACTGTACAATCATGTCACTGGTTGCCAGTTCAAATTCCGGTTTGATTTCCACCTGATTTTTTCGCAGGAAGGAATCCATATAGCTTCGGGTACTGGTACTGCCTTCCAGACAGATAAGCGGCATTTTCTCCAGTTCCCGCAAATCCAGCATTTTATTTTTATATGGTATGAATTTTCTGCCTGCGACAAAAATATCTTCAATCTCCCGCACCACAATCGCCTGAATCTCTTCCTTTGCTTCAAAAGGAGTGCTGACAACACCAAAGTCAATTTTCCCTTCCTGCAGGTTTTGCAGGGTTTCCGGTGTCGGAGCATTGGTTACCGTAACCTTGATACCGGGATACCTCTCATGAAACCGCTCTAAATACGGCAACAGATAAAATTGCAATGTCATATCGCTGGCACCGATGTGAATTTCTCCCAGATCCAGATTGAGCATCTGCTGTAGTTTCTTTTCTCCCAGTACAATCTGCTCATAGCCTTTGGCTACATAATCATAAAGCAGTTCTCCCTCTTTCGTCAGCTTCACACCCTTGGATTCCCTTGTAAACAGCTTTGTCCCAAGTGCTGTCTCAAGCTGTTTTACCGACTGACTCACTGCCGGCTGGGAAATTGCCAGCTCTCCTGCCGCAACCGTAAGGCTCCGGCATTTCGCCACATAATAAAAAACTTTATAATATTCCAGATTGTTTATCATTCTTATTCCTCTATCATTTTTGAGTCAGTAATGTCCGGACATACATTTCTTATAATTTTATCTTATATCAGAATACCATGTTATAATCAATCTGTCCAGATTTTGGGCTGCTTGTACTAATCCTATATACCATAAAAAGGAACCGCAAATGGGTTCCCTTTATTGTTTCTCTGTATTTTTTCTATTTACTAAGCTTACTCTCCCGATAGATGATATCGCTTCTGCCCGGACCATTGGAAACCATCGTAATCGGATATCCAATCTGCTCCTCAATAAATTCAATATAATTACGGCAGTTTTCCGGAAGTTCTTCGTAAGTCTTAATTCCGCGGATATCGCATTTCCAACCCGGTAATTTTTTCAGAACCGGTTTTGCCTTCTCCAGTTTATAGGTCACCGGGAAATCTGTAGTAACTTCCCCATCGATTTCATAGCCGACACAAACCGGAATCTCATCCAGGTAGCCGAGTACATCTAATACGGTAAAAGCCACATCGGTTGTTCCCTGTAAACGGCAGCCGTATTTGGAAGCCACACAGTCAAACCAGCCCATACGACGTGGACGGCCTGTTGTAGCGCCGAATTCACCGCCATCACCACCACGTCTGCGCAGCTCGTCTGCTTCCTCTCCAAAGATTTCCGATACGAAAGCGCCCGCTCCGACTGCGGAAGAGTATGCTTTACATACTGTAACAATCTGTTTGATTTCATAAGGTGGTATTCCTGCACCGATTGCTCCATAAGCAGCCAATGTAGAGGAAGATGTTACCATCGGATAAATACCATGGTCAGGGTCTTTCAGCGTACCAAGCTGACCTTCCAGCAAAATAGTCTTGCCTTCTTTGATTGCCTTATCCAGATAGGCAGAAACATCACATACATACGGTGCAATCATTTCTTTATACTCATGAAGGGTTGCCAACAGTTCTTCCGGTACAAGCAGTGGTTTGTGATACAGATGCTCTAACAGCACATTTTTGGTCTCACAGATTCGCTCTACTTTCTCTTTCAGCAAATCCTCATCAAAGAGTTCGCTTACCTGAAAACCGATTTTAGCATATTTATCGGAATAAAAAGGTGCAATACCGGACTTGGTAGAACCAAAGGATTTACCGCCCAGTCTTTCTTCCTCATACTGGTCAAAAAGAATATGATACGGCATAACCATCTGACAACGATCGGATACCAGAATTTTCGGCATCGGAACATTTCGGTCCGTAATGGATTTGATTTCGTTGAAAAGTATCGGAATGTTTAATGCCACACCATTTCCGATAATGCTTGTTGTATGGTTATAAAATACGCCGGATGGTAAAGTATGAAGCGCAAACTTTCCATAATTGTTTACAATTGTGTGTCCCGCATTGGCACCACCCTGAAAACGAATGATGATGTCTGCCTTTTCTGCCAGCATATCGGTAATTTTACCTTTTCCCTCGTCACCCCAGTTAGCACCTACTACTGCTTTTACCATGATTTTTCCTCCTGAATCTGCCCTTAATTTTTTATTACTCGTAAACATAAAAAGGATGGGTTGTAAAAAACCCATCCACTTTAGTTTCTTACTTTATGATTATAATGCAACAATGCTCATAAGTAAAATCAATATTTATTATATGTGATATAAGCTGTTATTATTCTCTTACACATTAATTTCTGCTTTCACACCTAACAACTCCTTATTCTCTTCCAGAATCGGTGCCACTACTTCCTTTAAGAAGTTATCCACCTGTAACGGTGCACGTCCAACGTACTTTGCAGGATCCATCGTTTTCTGCAAGTCCTCCAGGCTCATGTTAAAAGCAGGATCTTCGGCAATCAACTCCAGTAAGTTGTTGTCTTTTCCTTCTTTTTTCACATTGGCACCTGCAATCATGGAAAGTTCACGAATCTTCTCATGAAGCTCCTGACGATTTCCACCCATCTTAACGGCATCCATCATGATATTTTCAGTTGCCATAAACGGAAGTTCACTCATCAGGCGTTTGGTAATTACCTTGTCATATACAACCAGTCCGTCTACGACATTCAGACACAAGTCCAGAATACCATCGATTGCCAGAAAAGCTTCCGGAATGGAAAGTCTTTTGTTTGCAGAGTCATCCAGTGTTCTTTCAAACCACTGTGTTGCAGATGTAATCGCAGGATTTAATGCATCTACCATAACAAAACGGGATAAAGATGCAATTCGCTCGCTGCGCATCGGATTTCTCTTATAGGCCATTGCAGAAGAACCAATCTGGCTCTTTTCAAAAGGTTCCTCCACTTCCTTCAGATGCTGAAGCAGACGGATATCATTGGACATCTTATGGGCAGATGCCGCAATGCCTGCCAGAATATTGCAGACTCTTGTATCCACTTTACGGGAATAGGTCTGACCGGATACCGGATAACATTTTTCAAACCCCATCTTCTTCGCAATCATGGGATCAATTTTATCAATGGTTTCCTGATCCCCATCAAATAGCTCTAAGAAAGATGCCTGTGTTCCGGTCGTTCCTTTGGAGCCAAGAAGCTTCAAGGTAGAAAGCACATAATCCAGATCTTCTAAGTCCAGACAGAATTCCTGTGCCCAGAGAGTTGCTCTTTTTCCTACAGTAGTCGGCTGTGCCGGCTGAAAATGGGTAAAAGCAAGCGTCGGCAGATCCTTGTATTCTCTTGCAAACGTTGCCAGTTCGGCAATAACATTCACCAGTTTCTTCTTAACCAGTAAGAGTGCTTCCCGCATAACGATAATATCGGTATTATCTCCTACATAACAGGAAGTTGCACCCAGATGAATAATACCGGCTGCCTTCGGACACTGTTGTCCATAAGCATACACATGGCTCATAACATCATGACGAACCTCTTTTTCTCTCGCCTTTGCCACATCATAATTGATATCTTCGGCATGCGCTTTCAGTTCATCAATCTGTTCCTTTGTAATAACAGGCTTACCGTTCTGGCTAAGTCCCAATTCCATTTCGGTTTCTGCCAGTGCAATCCATAATTTTCTCCAGGTCCTAAATTTCATATCCGGTGAAAAGATGTACTGCATTTCCTTGCTGGCATACCTTTCGGACAATGGACTTACATATCTGTCTGTACTCATAATTATTATTATCTCCTATCTCACATTCTACATACCATATCTCAGCATTTCTGCCTTCTACTTTTCAAAATCTCCGCGGATATCCTCTGTAGGCGGCTCCATCGGATACTGCCCGGTAAAACAGCCTTTACAGATACCAAGATGGTTCGCAATTTCATCCAGTCTGTCCACCCCCAGATATCCAAGCGAATCCGCACCGATAATCTCACAGATTTCGTCAACGGTACGATTGTAAGCAATCAACTGTTCTCTGGCCGGTACATCCGTACCGAAGTAGCAGGGCCACAGAAACGGCGGTGAACTGACTCTCATATGCACTTCCTTTGCCCCGGCTTCCCGAAGCATCCTTACAATACGGTCAGAAGTCGTTCCCCGTACAATCGAATCATCAATCATTATGATTCGCTTGCCCCTCACAGCTTCTTTAATAACATTCAGTTTCACCTGCACACTGCTTTCGCGGCTCTTTTGTTTCGGTTTAATAAAGGTCCGCCCTACATAAGTATTTTTTACAAAAGCCTGTCCGTAAGGAATTCCCGACTGCATGGAATATCCCAGTGCCGCACAGTTACCGGATTCCGGTACACCGACTACCAGATCTGCCTCCACCGGCGAATCCATTGCCAGATATTTTCCGGCAAGAATACGGGAATCATAAACACTGACACCGTCAATATGACTGTCCGGTCTTGCAAAATAAATATATTCAAAAACACATCTTGCATGTTTTTCTTCGGTCAGACACATACTCTTGTCTGATACAAGTCCTTTTTCCGGTGAAATCGTAACAATCTCACCCGGTTCCACATCTCTGATAAAAGTTGCACCGATCGTATCCAAAGCACAGGTTTCCGATGCCAGTATATAGGCATTATCCCGTTTTCCAATACAAAGCGGTCGAAATCCATAAGGATCTCTTGCCCCAATTAACTTACGCGGGGACATGACTACTAATGAATATGCACCCTTGATTTTCTGCATAGCCCGTCCAACGGCCTCTTCCACAGTACCGCTGTTTAAACGTTCTCTTGCAATATGGTAGGCAATCACTTCGGAATCTATCGTTGTCTGAAAAATCGCTCCTGAATATTCCAATTCATGACGAAGTTCCGGTGCATTGATTAAATTTCCGTTGTGTGCCAGTCCCAAGGTACCTTTCACATAATTCAGAACTAATGGCTGCGCATTTTCTCTGGTACTGCTGCCTGCTGTCGAATATCTGACATGTCCTACGCCGATATCCCCCTTTAATTTTTCCAGGGTATCCGGTGTAAAATTCTCATTTAGCAGTCCCATTTCTTTTGCACTTAATACTTTACCTTTGGGTCCATTGGTATCACTGACTGCTATACCGCAGCTTTCCTGTCCTCGATGCTGCAAAGCAAACAAACCATAATAAATGGTAGATGCCACATCATTTCCATCGAAATCATAAATACCAAAAACACCACATTCTTCCCCTAGTTTGTCTGATTTTTCCATCTGACTAACCATATTTTCGCTTTATGCTCCTGCTGTTCTGATTTTTATAATATTATATTAAACAAAATCTTATAAGCCCAATCGTTTAAATACTTCGTTGTAAGCTTCTTCTACATTTCCCAAATCTCTACGGAAACGGTCTTTATCCAGTTTCTCATTGGTATGTACATCCCATAATCTACAGGTATCCGGGCTTGTTTCATCTGCCAGAATAATCTGACCATGATAGCGGCCAAACTCAATTTTGAAGTCGATTAACTTAATATCTGCCTGCAGGAAATATTTTTTCAAAACATCATTTACTTTGAAGGCATATTTCTTAATAGTTTCAATCTCTTCCCATGTTGCAAGTCCTAATGCTACTGCAAAATAGCTGTTGATAAGCGGATCGCCCAGCTCATCGTTCTTATAACTAAATTCGATAGTAGGTTCTGCAAAAGGAGTTCCCTCCGGTACTCCCAGTCTTTTCGAGAAGCTTCCGGCTGCCACATTACGGATGATTACCTCTAACGGTACAATCTCCACTTTTTTGACTGCGGTTTCTCTGTCACTTAACTCTTCAACAAAATGAGTAGGAACACCTTCCTTTTCCAGAAGTTTGAAAACATGGTTGGTCATACGGTTATTGATAACACCCTTGCCAACAATTGTTCCCTTCTTTTCGCCATTAAATGCAGTTGCATCATCTTTGTAATCCACGATTAAAATATCCGGATCATCCGTTGTAAATACTTTTTTGGCTTTACCTTCATAAAGCTGTTCCAATTTTTTCATTGTAGTTACCTACCTTTCCTCATGATTTTCTCAAAATCGAAATCGTATTTGCGAACATGCATTTTTATTTTACATACTTTTCTCATACTTTTCAACCGTTTCAAGTATTTCTCTTGCATATTGCGGATAACGATTTACAAGCTCCTTAATTTCTTTCTGGGAACCTCCGGCTACAACTTCCTTGTTATAATCCATTCTCCTTCTTAAAGACTGTCTCCGGATAATCAGATTATGGCGTATTTCTACCATCTCTTTATGGTCTAAGATTGCCTCCGTCTGATGCAACCAGATTGCCGGATCGCTAATCTGATAACATTTCAGAATCCGGAGCAGTTCCTGTTGGTTATAATCCAGTTCCAACTCGGCACGTCTGTATTTCTCCCGTTCCTCTTTCTCTTCATGATAGTTCTGCCACAATTTTTCCAATTCTTCTGCACTGGATACATTATATTTCAGATATAGATAATCCAGTAGATTAGTATTATTGACATAACGGATTTTGACTTTATTCTGCAGCAGAATAATCTTGTTAATGCCAAGTTCCACTCTTTTTAGCTCTCTTCTTGCCTCAGAATGCTTCACATAAACAATCGTAAGTACAACTGCTGCCACACCGGCTGTCACAAGATAGCCCGTCTTCGTTTCCATTTCCAGAAAGAACTGTAATAAAAGGAGTAACAGCAGGCAAAGTCCCAGTGCCGTAATGCAGATAACCGCCATTCCTTTTGTATCTGCAATAGCTCCCATCAGTTCACTTTTTCGATAGAGATAGGCATGTTTCTCACCCTCCAACCGATTCAGATCCTTTTTCACAAGGTCCTGATATTCTTCTGCTTTCTTTAACTTTTGACAGCCATCCTCTACTTCATCAATCATTCTTTCCATCTGCTGGAAACGTTCATCACTCATCCGGCGTTTCCTGTACATGTAATCGTCCCGGCTGTTCTGCAGAAGTTCTACTTTCTTGGCACAGGCTTTCAGTTCCTCTGTTTCCTCTTCCGGCAGGGCTTCTATTTCTTCCATATCCTTCAGATAAGAAGTAACCATATTGTATTCAAAGGTCAGATTTTCTAACTCTTTGGAAGCATCCGCTATCTTCTCCAGACAATTATGAACATATTCCTCTCTGATTTCCCGGTTGCCCAGATCAAGGGATTCTTCCGAAGAAATTTCCTCCCAATCCTCTTCTTCCTCATAATCCGGTTCCATGACTGCCTTATTCCGTCTTGAAAATATCTTTTTTAACCACTTCATATCATTCCTCATTTCTGCGCGGACAATTGCACATAACGGTATTTCTCTGTCCGGCTCCAGTTACTCCGCCATATTCTCCCGATAGGTATCTTTCAGAGAATTTGTAATTTTCTCAATTTCACTATAGTATGGAACCGTACTGCCTGCCGTACTGTTTCCTTCTTCCTTGCAAACCTTAAGGGTAAAAAGCATCCGGTTCTCATCAGTGGTATCAAACTGTCCTTTTGCCTGATCAATCAACCGTTCTACCTGCAGGGACAATTCGTGATAATTCGGATTCTTTGCAATATACTCAATATATTCCTTATCTTTGCTTCCCATCCTACGCGCTATAAGATGCTGTCGCAGACTTTCCACATTTCCGTTTATCCGATAGGCCTCCAGGAAATCTTCTGCTGCATATTCAAACAAAAACAGACTGGCATTTACCACGCCCATATTATGTCTGATTTTTCCCCGAAGCTCTATTTCTTCTTCCGGCAGCTGTTCCAACAAGGCTTCATACTGTTCCATGGCAAGTGCATAGCGTTTATTCTGCAACAGATAATCTGCTTTCGTTTTTTGCTTTTCACAAGGACTTAATCCGGCATTGTTTTTGATAACCGTTTCTATCTGCGCTATCTCCTCTTCGGAATAAAGTCCTGCATATTCCAGAATAGTCCCCACATAAGCAGCAGGAGAACCCTTCTGGTTAACAAGGGAAAAGAGGGAATGAGCCAGTGCCGACAAACCACATTGTTCATCCAGCCAGCGAGCCAGCTTATCACTTACAATTTCCTGATCCAGAAACTCTGCATTCCCTGCCAGACAATAGCAGAGTTCCTCTACGGAATATAAGTTTACATAAGTTTTATCAAAAAAATAGGGTGTTTCTGCATATTTTCCGGTTTCCATTATGATATGGCTCATGCAAATACCATGCCTCTCTTCCTGCTTTTTCTACACTACCGTAAACTGTTTCTTCCATACTTTTCCGGATGAAGGAAACAATTCACCAAACCCCAGATCTTTTATCTGTACCTCGGCACATTCCGTAGATATCATTTTTATTTCCATATGAAATCTGCTAAATGCCCCCTTGCGTAAAGGTGCATCCTCCAAAAGCATTTCCTGTTCCGATGCGCTCTTTCCGGTAAGTGGTGTAATCACAAAAGAAATCCTTCTTTCCTCTCCCCTAAGCAGGAAATCACATTCCTTATGCACTTCGTACCAGTTTTCTCCCGCATCTAACAGTGCAAAATAGGAGTCTTTTCCTCTTCTTATCACATTCATCCCTACATTTGCCTTAAGCTTATCCGGCCCTAAAAAGATATGCCCCTTTCCGGCTTCACTCGGTTCTATCCTCTCTAAAAGACCATAACAGGCACCTTTGCAAAAAAGGTTATTTCCCTGAAAAACTCTGCGGTTCCTGCAAAGGAAACGCAGGGACTCTTCTGCCCATCCGTCCCGGAAGCCATCTCCCAGAAGATAAGCAGTCGAGAGGATTCTTCCACTACATTGTTTCTCCAGAACATCCAGAAATTTTTCATCTGCCAGACGATAGCTGTCCTTTTTAATCGTCTCTTCCTCCTGCTCACCCGGCAGTACCAGCGTAGGATAATCCTGTTCCTCAATCAATACAACGATTGGCGTGGTCTTTTTATTACATTCCATCCGATAGGTTTTGAGCCTTTTTCCATTATGTTCACAGGCAAGCACCTGATGATTCCATAGCTCCTCCGGCTGATGCAACACAAAATAATAAAAGCTTTCCGTATGACTCTGGAAATAGATGCGTGATGTTTTTAAATTCAGATTGACTGCTGCCTTCGCCAGCACCTCTACCATCCGGTCATCCAGATTATCCACTGTAAACATCAGTGCATCTATTTTTTCAATGGTTGCAATAAATCCCATCAAAGCCAGACTTCTTTTTAGGAATAAGGTCAGCAGTGCAATCGGATCATATTCCATCTCATCCACAAGAAGCATATCCCCTTTTTTGGCAGCTTCCACCAGATTTGTTACCAGAATCCCTTCTTCACCGCTGTTTTTGACAGCATCCTTTCCGTAGAACCACTGATTGACTCCTTTTCGTTTACATAATACTGTAGGGATATTATATTGCTTTGTTCCGACAACCGTCGCTACACTCTCTACTTCATCCTCGCCCAGAATGCAATAGCTGATTTGTGAGAAATCATCTCCCAGGTCATAACCTGCCAGTATACTGCCTTTATGCAATTTTTCCTCTTCTTTTCGTTCAAAGAACATACTTACTTCCTCACTTACAGCATCGTAAACAGCTTATCCACCATAAAGTCTTTTCGATAATATTCTTCCAACAGATGATCTACCGTATCATAATCCTGCAATGTTTTGCCAATCATGATATCATTTAACATACTGAACCGACTCTCGCCAGTCGAGCTTCCAATATCACTCCTGCTTATGGTGCCGCTTTGTGTCAGCTGTTCCTTACCATTTTCCTCTTCGGTAATATAATATTGCAGCCGTTCTCCAAAAAACAGGGTAAATTCCTTCACACAGATACCTGCAAATATATCTCTCATCTCTTCTTTACAGTATTCCTGCTCGCTTCCATCCTCTTTTTGAATCAGAAAATGAATTACGGCACGATGTCCCGGTTTGGCCCGATATTCCAGAATCGATTTATCCAGATATCGATCCAATACCGAAAGATATCCCTGATACTCTTTAAACATCGGCAGCACAATCTGCTTCTGCAGAAGCTCCTGTAGAAACTGGCAGATAACGTTGCGGATATCCTCCGTAATCTCCTGATTGTTTTCCGCATAATACTTCAAATAAGCGAGCTTACAAACAAGATGTAACGAAACCTCTTCCCCGTAAAGCTTTTTAATCATCTGAATAAGATAAGCTTCCGTTATCTTTTCTTTTACTACATAATCATAGCAACACTGCGATAAGAATGCCGCAATCAGTCTTTCCTTGCCTCCCTCTTTGACATAGGATTGGAATATTTCGCTCTTTTCCCCTATAAAAGAACCTGTATACAGCATTTGTAAAAGAATCCGTTCACTCAGTTCATAGGTATCTACTCCAAACTCCTTTGCCGTTTTCCAGATATCTCTCATATCCTTAATACTGCCATCGAAATATTTTACAAGGTACTGCAGTACCTTCTCATCATATTTTCCCTTTTTCAAAACATATTGTAGGATTCCGGTCATCATGGTGTCTTCTGTCAGATCATTCTGCTCCAACAGACGGCTGCATAATTTTACCAATACCTTTGCATCCATGCTGTACGGACTGCTGTAGCAAACCCATTCATAGGCTTCCGGATACATCCCCCGGATTACCATAATACGCACAATATCTTTTCGGTCACTGATGGAAATCATCTCCGGTTTCAGACGAAGCAGATACTCGTCTAACTCCCTCATCCGGTCTTTCTCATAATAAAACTGCACCAGCTTCGCCCGGATATCCAGCCGATAGGATTCTGCAATCATTTCCGAATCTGCCAGTTGTTTAAACCGCTCCACATTTTCCTCATGAATTACGATAAAATTCTTATGTTCAAAACAGACATGAAAATTGTATCCCATATGTTCCCCGAGAAACGGTGCTGCCATTAAAGATAGTTTTCCTGTCGTTATCAACCTTTCCGCATGAGAGGGAACGCTGACCGTATAGCGATTTTGTTCTCCATCTTCCAACACCAATTTACAATCCGCATCATAAATTGGTATCTGTACCTTCCTGCCAATGACCGGATAGGCCTTTTGCACCGTACAATAAGGATATACCGGAATAACCTGCCTGATGTTATCACTTTCTATAGTAATATCCTGCATAAATAAAAGTGTCATCAGTTCTTCCGCATTTTCCGAATCTACCATCGGATGTGTCAGCACATTCCGATACAAATAAGCAAGATCTTTGTTAATTCTTCCCTTTTTTATCTGTTCCAGAACAAAATGCTCTATTGCAGGGAGATAGTTGGAATAAATTTCCGGAATTTCTTCCTGATGCCTGTACACATAGGCATATATATACGCCGTAATCTCATAATTTAAATCACTCTGGTAGGAAAAATACATCAATACCATTTTGGGAAGGGTACTTTTCTCATCCAGTGGGGCCGACATCATATAATATTCATACAGTCGGGTAATACGAAGATTCTGTTCCACTCCTGCCTGATACCAGCGGAAATATTTTTCTCCATACCGGTTGCCCTTTATAAGCGTTGTGCAGATAGCATGAAGAATATCATTCTGCGGTCTTTCCTCATAACAAGCAATCAGAATATGAAACAGAAGCTTGGAATATCCTTTCTGTTTCTGCGCCAGATATAATAGCTGTAAAACAATTTCTTCCTTCATCAGCTCATGTTTTACCGCATAATTTAAAACCTGTAATTCAAATTCACCAAGTTTTAAGAGCATTGCCGGATTCATACACAATAAATGCCATGCTTCCACATAAATCATGGGACTGGTACAATGTGCCTGAAACAATTCCTCTAACAATACCCATTTTCTGGAAGGGCTCTTCGTATATTCATCGGACAGGAATAAAAGCAGCCACGCAATTCGCCAGTTGCCGCGATTTCTCTCATAAATTCCCGCAATCTGTCCTGCGACCGCATCTACATATGCGTCCTCTTTCCCGGAAAGTGCTGTCAGATAAAGAAAATAACACCAGAGTTCCGGTTGCTCTTCCTGACATAACTCTACCTGCTCCCGATTCTGTTCCAGAATCCATTTTGCCTCATTTGTCCTCTCTTCTGTGATGAGCAGCTGTGCCTGGAACATTCTTGCAGCCAAATCCTTATCATCCATCTCTCGCAGCTTTTCCACCAGTTTTCCGGTTTCCTGCATCCATGTTTTCGTACTGATTTTTTTCAGACGAAATGCCTGATAATATTCCATAAGCTGCAGAAGTGTCCATTTTCTCTCTTTCCGCAGTCCCAATAGTCTTCTGCCACCCTGCCGATTCATATGATTAACCACTGTAACCGGTATGCAGATAATCTGCTCACCATTTATCAGCCGGATACATCCATAATTATTGCCCGCATGAAGTTTGTCATCCTCTATGTAATAATACAGGCGATACAGATTACCAAGAAAAGCATCATCGGTAATCGTTTCCTCATTGACCTTCAAAAAGTCCCCCTCTGTTTCAACCTGCAGACAGGTATAGCCCCAACCATTCCGGTTAATCACCAACGTATACCGGGACAGGGCAACCGGATCTTCTATTTTAATTTCTGTTTCTTCCGGTATGTATTCTACCGGCTTCTTTTTATTGATTTCCAACAGAAACTCTTCTACATTATGTTCGTTTCCATGTATTCCGGAAAGCCCCATATAAGCTGCAAGATACTGCTTATCGTTTCCGGTAAAGATATGTTCAAATTCCTTACTGTAAAACAAAGTAACCGCTTCCGCCCAGTTACTCTTGGCAAGATTGGTAAAGTGAAACAGATTTTTTATCGGTCCCAGACTGGATTCCAGCACATCTTCTACAACGGCAACAGAAAAAGGGAGATAATATTCTCCCTGGTTTGATACCATATGAAAAGTGCCCTTTATTTCACTCCCAGCCTCTATCCCAGACGTATCCATGCGGTAAAGAATCTCGTCCTGGCTTCCTCCAAAAGTCTGCGTAAGACATTCCATCCTTAAATCAGAGGATACCACATAGCCTTCCGTAACGACTCCCTGCGGTCCGTAAATCGTAAAGGAACCTTCTGCCACACTGCCTTGCTTAACCGATAGTTCAATACGCGGGCATGAAAAATCCAGGGAACCATTATCAAACTTGAAATTTCCGTCCAAGATTTCATCCACAATTTGTTTCAATCTTCACACCACGCTTTGCTCATATTTAATTAAATTATACCATTCCATAACTACTCTCTGCAAGGATGAATAAATTACCAAAGCAATTTATTCATCCTTGCCATTTATCAACCCGGTTCCGCAATTCGGCTGACCCCCACATAGACATTGGAAATTTCATACCAGGTCGGGTAATCCGTAATACCATTTGCCGGTAAGCCGAACACTCTCTGGAATGCCCTTACCGCCTCTGCCGTTCCCTGTCCATAGACTCCATCCACTGTCACTCTGGGGATGGCAGGATAATTCTGGGCAATCCGGTTAAGCTGTTGCTGCAGCTGTCTTACTTTATCCCCGGATGCTCCAATCGACAGATTGTAACCCGGGAAAGAGGACGGTACCCCGGAAATGCTCACAGCCGTATTGATATACATATCACTTCCATAATAATAGCGGATAATTTCAATGGCAGAATAGCCTTCATCTCCCAGATATTTGGAGCCCCACTGGCTTAAGCCGTCACAGGTAACTCTCTGCCCGTCGCAGTAGGATGTAAAAATCGGCTGTCTTACTCCCGGTCTGGAAAGGAAATTGGCAAAAACACTGTCTACCAGTCTGTCGATATTCTGATATGTGTTTCTGCCATAAATCCATTTCTGGTCATAAGCAGTGGAAGAAGTAATGGTAAAATTGTAACCCTGATTACGGTACGGTGAAAGCAGGAGATTTCCACGCTTCCGGTCGGATTTTGCATTGGATTCTGACTGCATCGTCTTTCACCTCAATCCGATCGATGAGGGAAGAAAGTATCATCTGTTTTGTTGCGGTATCAGTCTCCCGGAATACCGCTTTCCAATCCAGTGTTCTTCCGATAACTTTTTCCAAATCATTATCTGCCGGTTCTGTCTGCCGTAGTTTTCTATTTATTTTCTTTTCCTTTTGCTGCAATTTTTCTATCTCTTGTTCTTTCTGATTTAGTAGAAAAGCTAATTTTTCCGCACTGAAACAATATTCTCCCCGGATGGCCTCCGGAATTTTTTCTTCCAGCGTTTTCTTATCTTCGTTTACCCTTCTCTTTTCTTTCTGAATATTTTGCAGTTCTTTCTGCATGCTGCTTTTCTGCTTTTCCTGTATCTTCTGCCATTCTTCTGTCATGTCCACCGCTTTTAACTGTTCCATAAAACCTTCCACCATTTGAAAAACAATTCCTTCTAAGTAATTCTGCGAGTAACAATTTCTCATTCCGCATTTCCCGGAACATACATATCTTCCGATAAAAGATACTTTCTCTTCTCCGGTTGTTTTTATCGTCCAGTGATTGCAATAGCTTCCATTTTTCAGCTTACTTCCGCAATAACCGCAATAAGCAAGCCCCGTCAAAACCAGTTTCCCTTTGGTAGAAAACGGAACCGGATACTGTTCTTTGGAAGCATTAAGTTTCGCTTTCCTTGCTTCTCTTATCTCCTGTGCTTTTTCCCACACCTTTTGCTCAATAATTACCAGTTCCGGAATCTGTTTTTCCGAATAAACCCACTCTTTACGGTCTAACCTTGTAAATCCACTCAGGCTGTTACTGTTTTGTTTTACCCGCCTGTTAATTGCATAATACCCCATATATATCGGGTTTTTCAGAATGCCGGCTATGGTTGACGCTTTCCACTTGTCCGTTGTAATCGCCGGAATTTTCTCTTCATTCAACTGCTTCGCAATCCTTTCATAACCCATTCCCTGCAAAATAACCAGACTGTATATCTTTTGGACAATTACTGCATCCTGCTCTACTATTTCCAGCTTTTTCAACAATCTGCCATGATTGCTTACCATGCCGGACGGCACCAGCCGATAACCGAAAGGTGCTTTTCCCCCGACGAACTTTCCGGATTTCACTAACTCTATCTGATTATCCCGCACACGCATACTGGTCTTCTTGCTTTCTCCTTCGTTCTGCCAGAAACGGATATAGTTCAAAAGCTTATCGACATGCTCCTCTGTTTTCAGCTGCCCGTCCTTGATGGTCCAGACTTCGATACCAAGCTGATTCAACGTTGCAACATAGAAACTGTATTCTTCCTGTCTGCCGATTCTGTCAGACATATAAGTAAGTAAAATATCAAACTGCTTTGCTCTTGCATCTGCCAGAATCTGTTGTAAGACTTCCCTATCCTCCACTCCGTTCTTATAGGCGGATATGGCTTTTTCAATATATTCCTTGTCAAACACCCAATCAGGACGTTGCGCAATATATTGTTCTGCTTCCGCTCTCTGCACAGGTATGTCATCATCGTGAAGCTGCGCTCTTGAGGATACCCTAAGCAGTGTCCGGACTTTTTTACTCATACTTCCTTTCCTCCCTGTCCTTTGTGATGAGAGATGAGCATACCGGATTATCCACATATATCGTTCTGATGCTTCGTAGGTAAATTTCCTTGAGTCTGTCGAAAAACTCCAGCTCTGTCTCTCTGTCTGATGATTCCGGGAATTCCAACGTAACGGTTACCTCTTTCTTACGGTATCTGTATAAAAATGTCTGTGAATCCATGGATTCTTCCTCTATGATATCTTTTCCTTTTATTGATATGTACCTTTCAGAAGCGGTATGCAGGATGAAAGTAGAAACCGTCTATTACCAGGCACACATCAAAAAAAGTAACCTGACCATCCAGCTCAGGTTACTTTTTAATAAAAACCACATATAATTATAATTTATGAATGTCTATTTACTGTACAACGCCATCGCCGCCCCGCGTCCAGACAATGTTCTGGCTGATCATTTTATCAATGTCCATACCGATAATTTCAGATGCTCTTGCTTTGGCAATTCCTTCATTAGAAGTACCAAGATTCTGATAGATATAATAAGCCGGCTTCTTATTTCCGTTTAAATCATACAAACCAAGTGCCAGATTACTTTCCATTTCATGGGCATCATCCGTCTGACGGAACAGGATAAACGCATCAATATCCGGAATGGATGCTGCTTTCAGATAGCCATAAGCAACGGAAGCCTCCTGTGCTGCATCGCCAAAGCTGGAAGTATAGCCAATCTCTGCGATAGAAATACTTCTTACTTCTCCCGCCGGATTTAAGAATTTGTCCTGATGCATATAGTCAATCAGAATATCAATGTTCTGCATGGTAATATACGGTGTGGTAATGTTGTTTTTCACCCATACTGCCGGTCCGTTCCATGCATATGGATCATATAACGGGGAGTTATACGGGTGATAAGAAAGTCCCCAGTCAATATTTCCTTCCCTGTTCATATAATAATTAAACTGGTCTAAATACTCTTTTGCAAGGAAGCTTCCCGGATTGGATTTCCGGTTCCACTCCTGGTCAATGGAATTATAAATCCGGACATTGGCATTCATGCTCTTCATTTCATTGTAAATAATTCGAAATGCCTTTACATAAATATTGACATTAAAGTCAAGGGAAGAGGAATTGGTATACCACCATGAAGTTCTTGCATTGACTTCATTTCCCACAATCCAGTTATCCACCTGTCCATGATTCTGTTTACCGGAATAACGCTGTCCCAAAAAGGCACCAATTGCTTTCAGATGATTGGTTCCGGCTTCATCCGCTACATTCAATGCATAACCCGGGCAATCGCCGCCTACTGCTGTCGGATGTACCAGATCCTGTGAATACTGACCTCTTCCGCCATTCAAAATTACCATCGTAACCTGCATTCCATAGGCATTAAAGCTCCGAATCATGGAATCATATTTACCAACCATATTACTGTCAAAATAGTAGGTCTGGCCGTTGTAGTTAAAAGGTATGGCTCCCGGAACCGATGCAGCCGAACAGATATCATCTACATACATATTATATACGACTTGGGAAACGCCAAGTGCCTGCAACTCACCATTTGAGCATTTGGTAAGGTCCGGCAGAATCCCTTTGATTCCCGCCGGCTTACGGGCAGATGTATAAGCTGCCATCGCTTCCGGATTGGTAATATAATGCTCATCACTTACCTGAACCATTTGTCCGTTTCTCTTCACAGCAACCAGGAATTTACGGCTCAGATTCGAGTCTGCAGTATTATAATTCAATGCAAAGCTTGCAGTGACCGATTTTCCTGCTTCTACCGTTGCTACGATTTGTCCCGTCGGTCCATCCTGATATACTTCATCCGCATAAATGTAGTATTTTCCGTCATCACTGGAAGGAACACTTCCGGCACTGATCTGACAATCTACATTGCTTCCCGAAAGCAGACAGGAATCGATGGAAACCGGACGTCCCGCCGCTTCAACCTGCATCCTGTTACATTCCGGTAATATGGCACTTGCAAATGCTGCTACCACTGCAACCGCCACTGCCAAAAATGTTACTACTGCTTTTTTCATTCTGCTCATACTTTTCTCCCCTGTTAATTAAATTCTTTCATCATTTCGTATTACTATTTTACTGCTGTTCCTTTAAAATATGCAGTCTTTGCACAAACATTTCCTTCTATTTTTCCATTATATAGTAAGGAACCTAAAAAGACAATATTCCTGCTTAAAAACATTGATTTCGGTACCACTCCGTATATACCCTGTTTAGAGTAAAGGACAAAATCGCCAGAATATTCGCATAAATGGAGCTTTCCGGCCAGGTTGCATAAATTTCGGAGGAAGCTACGTTCTTAATATAGTCTTTGTATCTGACATAATAATTCGGTGCACTGGTATCATTCGGAACACCATCGTGTACAATCACATATTCGGGTACAACGACCCGGCTTAAAACGATTTCTCCGGTCTCATCCATCGGTTTTATTTCTTCTTCCGGAATCTTAGGCGGATAAATACCATACAAAGTATGATCCGGAATGACTATCGTTTCTTCCGGTGTAGTGGAAGTTTCCAATGGTGTCATCTGTATATTTTGTACCGCAGTGACATCCGGCAGTACTTCTACTCCGGAAACCTCAACCGGTTCATAGCCCGGTGCTTCTACCGTCACATTATATTCGGTATAGGGCATAGGCGACTCCGGTGTCAGACTATAAGAAAGTGGTGGGGCAGAAAGCTGTACTTCCTGTGCCTGACCTGAAATATCGGTTTCCAGCTTTTCTATCGTTTCTTCCGGCGTTTTAGTACCCGCTATGGAAATAACCGCATTCTTAATTGGAATCAAACCGATATTAGATGTAACATTTATTTGCAATCCACCTGTTTGTGTTCCTTCCATCTGCGCGCTTTTAACTATTTTCTCGCTCATATAAATACCTGCATACAATAATCATCTTCTTAATTATTGTATGCAGGTAAATTATACTCGTCACAAAACTCTTATTTTGTTAACATCATCATAATATCATTGCTTCTTGCAATAAATTTGGTCATAGCTTCCGGCTCTAACGGTGCCTGTTGCAGCAAAGCAAGGTCATAGAGCTGTTCGCAAATCGTCTTCACATTCTCACCATCCATATGCTCCAATACATATTGTACCAACGGATGGTTTGCATTAAGAATCAGTGTTTCACCCTCTTTACCGAACATACCCATATCCATACCCTGCATAGAATACATTTTCATCATATCCTGCATTCTTCTGCTCTCTTCGGATAAGGTAATCATGGAAGAAATCTTCTTATTCTTCAATTTTTCTACCTTTACGGTAATGTTATCCTTTTTCAAAGCCTTCTTCATGATTTTGGCAATTTCTTCTGCCTGTTCTTCCATCTCTTTTTCTGCCTTCTTGGAAGTTTTGGCTTTAAAGGTATCCGTCAAATCCGCATCAATTCTCTGAAACTTAATGCCTTCATTTTTTGCCTCCAACTGGGAAACAAAAGGCTGGTCAATATTATGTGTCAGAATGACTGCATCCATCTTAGCAGCCTTAAACATATTAATGTACTGGCTCTGCTGTTTTTCATCTGTTACATAATAAATAACTTTTTCTTTCTTCTCTTCGGTGTTATCGGTATTTTCGTCTGCGTCTTCGTTGATGGTTTCACCATTTTCATCGACTACTTCCGCTTCTACCTTTTCTCCGTTTTCATCGGTTGCAGACTCCTCTTTTTCATCCGGATCAATCTTGTTAACCTCCAGACATTCCGGAAGTGTCAAATAATTGCCTTCCAGATTCTTAAAGAGAATATAATCCGTCATCTTCTCACAGAATTTATCATCCTTTAAGCAGCCGAATTTAATAAATGGACTGATGTCATCCCAGTACTTCTCATATTCTTCTTTTTCCGTCTTGCACATACCGGAAAGTTTATCTGCCACCTTCTTGGTAATGTACTCATTGATTTTTTTCACAAATCCATCATTCTGCAATGCGCTTCTGGATACATTAAGCGGCAAATCCGGGCAATCAATAACACCCTTTAACAAGAGCAGGAATTCCGGAATAACCTCTTTAATGTTATCGGCAATGAACACCTGATTGTTGTATAACTTAATAGTTCCTTCAATGGATTCATATTCCATGTTGATTTTCGGGAAATACAGAATACCTTTCAGGTTAAAAGGATAATCCATATTCAAATGAATCCAGAACAATGGCTCTTTATAATCCTGGAATACTTTACGATAAAATTCCAGATATTCTTCTTTGGTACATTCATTCGGATGTTTGGTCCAAAGGGGCTGTGTCTCATTCAGAAGTTCCGGACGTTTTGTGATTTTTAACTTCTGCTCGTCCTCTTCTTTTTCCTTTTTGATTTCTTCAATTACCGTATCGGTATCCAATTTTTCTGCTTCTGTAATAATCTGCGTTTCCGTTGTATTTGCTTTGGAAAGATAAATTTCCGTAGGCATGAAGGAACAATATTTCTTAATGACTTCTCTTGCCTTATATTCATTGCAGAATTCCAGACAGTCCTCATTAATAAAGAGAGTAATTTCGGTACCAACCTCTGTTCTGCTGCCATCCTGCATATCAAATTCCGTACCGCCGTCACATTCCCAATGTACCGCTTTGGCACCATCCTGATAGGAAAGCGTATCGATGTGTACTTCATCAGCTACCATGAATGCAGAGTAAAAGCCTAAGCCGAAATGGCCGATAATCTGATCCTCGTTCGTTTTATCCTTATATTTTTCAATAAAGTCCGTTGCACCGGAAAATGCAATCTGGTTTATATATTCTTCCACCTCATCCACGGTCATACCGATACCGTTATCAATAAACTTTAACGTCTTTTCTTCCGGATTGACAATAACCTGTATCTTTGCCTTATAGTCTTCCGGCAAAGTATACTCGCCCATCATATCAAGTTTCTTTAATTTTGTGATTGCATCACATCCGTTGGAAATCAATTCACGAAAAAAGATATCATGGTCAGAGTACAACCATTTCTTGATAATCGGAAAAATATTGTCACTGTTAATGGATAAGTTACCATGTTTTGCTGCCATAAAAAATCACATTCCTTTCTGTTCCTTAAAAATGAATTTCTCATCTACTAAAAGAAAGTGTAATGCTGCCAAATTAAAAAGTCAAGACAAAATTAGCACTCATTAAAGATGAGTGCTAATAATTTTCGTAAAATCCTGTTATTTCCTAGCTTCGCGGATTTCTAAATTTTTTCTAAACTGATGAGAGCCATCTGCTTTTTATTCAAAATAATCATAATATACATCGAAAAAATCAGAAGTAACTACGTTTTCATTATGAATGAAGCGTACCTCTTCCCACAAGTCTTCATTCAGCTTACGTGTCAGTGTTCCCACAAAGGCATCATACTCCTGTCCGAATACCTCTTTCTTTCGCTGCTCCATGATTTTAATTTTATTACTGTCCGTTTCCTCTTTGTCAAAAGTACTGATACATTTAATGATATGATACCCATATTGTGTTTCCACAATATCACTGATTTCTCCGGTTCCAAGATTAAATGCTGCCTTTTCAAAAGCCTCATCCATCTCTCCCTTGCCAAAGGAATAGGTTGCTTTACCATCCTCGCTGTAACGGCGTATCAGTTCATCAAAATCTTCTCCTGCTTTCGCCTTTTCCAAAACTTCGCAGGCTGTTTTATATGCATCCTCTTTGGCTTTTTCCGTATACTCTATTTTCTTTCCGGTTCCGTCCAAAGCATAGGTTTTTAGCAGAATGTGCTGAACCGTAATTGTTCTTGCTTCATCGTCGCTGATTTCCGGATTGATGTCCTTAATAATATACTGATATACCTTCTTGGCGAGGGCATATTCACTATACAGGCCGGCAATAGTATCCTGGTTTATTCCCATTGTTTCAATTTCTGTTTCATTTAAAGAAGAATAATATGTGTTTGCAGCATTTTTAACCTGTTCCTGTTCCTCTTTGGTTAATTCTACCTCGTACTTCTCTGCCATCAGATTCATTGTTTTAATCTGTGCAATCTGTGCTAATGCAATGTCTTTTACATTGTCTTCCAGCGTTACACCTTCCAGATCCGTATTCCAGATTTCCTCTCCATATACGCTTTCATACTGATTCTGGATATTTGTCAGATAAACCATAATCTCCGGCAAGGTACAGGAAATATTCTCGATACGAAACACTTCGTCCTTTTCAAGCCCTGTTGTCAACACAACCTTGACACTTTTCCCGCTTCCGCCTCCACATCCGGTTAAACTGCAGGATGCCATGCATAGACAAAGCAGTCCTGCCAAAATTCTTTTCCTGTTTAATATCCTTTTATTCTTTCTCATAATACTCCAATATTAAAAGTTCTGTCTATTTTACTTTACATCTGCAAGCGGATTTCCCTGCTTATCATACCAGTATTCCCCGTTTGTCAGCACATAGTCCTCTCCTCCCAGAATGGCCTTAACATAATCTGCTGATGATGTCAGTTTCCGCTGAAATGCAACTCCACCACCAAGCAAATCCGTATAATGAATATCTGAACCCGCTGTCATGTGAAAATGATATTTTTGGGCATAAGCAATCGCCTTTTGATCAAATTCCGGTTCGTTATGCGCAACACTTCGGGAATTTGAATGCATGGCATTGACCGCTTCCACACCATCAATCCATTCCGGAAAGAGCCGGATTTCCGGAATATAATCTTCTTCCCGGTACGGATGGGCATGAATGACCATACCTCCCTTTTCGTGTACCAGATGATATTGTTCTTCAATACCTGCTTTCCAAAGCTCCGGATGAGAAAGCATCCACTCTTTATCAATTCCGTATAGCAAAAATTCCGTTCCGGCATAGCCTGCTTCATAACCGAAGAAAACATCCAGACCGATTCTGTCCCCTTCCTCTTTGGCATTTTCATAACCCTTACAGAACTGATTTACCCATTCCTTCCAGGGGAGTTTTCTGTTAACCGCCGTATTACCACCCCAATTGTGATCTGTTACAAAAATACCGGTATAACCGTATTCCTTACAGGCTCTCGCCATTTCTTTTCCAGTATAATGGGCACAGGCACTCCCCTCCAGCGTATGAAGATGCGTTTCATACAGATACGGATATTTTTCTCTTATCTTATCACACATTTCTCTTTTTCTCCACATTTACTCTATGAACTGTTACCGGCTTTCCAAAAAACAGGGATTAGGCTGTCAAAACCTAATCCCTCAAGCTTTCTATTTCCTTTTTTATTTGATAACCTGAATCCATCCTTCCGGAGCTTCAATACGTCCCATCTGGATACCGGTCAAGGTGTCATACAGTTTCTTTGTTATAGGTCCCATTTCTGTCATACCGCTTGGGAAAGCAATCTCTTTTCCATGATCAACAACTTTTCCAACCGGAGAAATAACAGCTGCCGTACCGCACAAACCACATTCGGCAAAGTCTTTTAACTCTTCCAGTGCAACTTGTCTTTCCTCAACCTCGAGTCCCAGATAATCTTTGGCAACAACCATCAGGGAACGACGTGTGATGGAAGGTAAAATACTATTAGACTTCGGTGTTACGACTTTGTTATCTTTGGTTACAAACAAGAAGTTTGCACCACCTGTTTCTTCCACATAGGTTCTTGACTTTGCATCCAGATACATATTTTCGTCATAACCTTCTGCATGAGCTGTTACAATCGCATGAAGGCTCATGGCATAGTTTAAACCGGCTTTGATATGTCCTGTACCGTTTGGTGCTGCTCTGTCGAAGTCACTTACTTTGATGGTAAGAGGCTTTACGCCGCCCTTGAAGTATGGTCCAACCGGTGTCGTAAAAATTCTGAACTGGTACTCTTCTGCAGGCTTAACACCAATAACAGAAGAACTTCCGAACATGTAAGGACGAATGTATAAGGTTGCACCGGAACCATATGGAGGTACATATGCCTCATTGGCTGCAACCGTATCGATAACAGCCTGAACGAAGCGTTCTTTCGGGAATACCGGCATTTCCAGTCTCTTACAGGAATCTTCCATACGCTGTGCATTTAAGTCCGGGCGGAAGGTAACGATATGTCCGTCTTCTGTTGTATATGCTTTCATACCCTCAAAACAGGTCTGTGCATACTGGAACACTCCCGCACATTCGTTAATAGTAATATTGGCATCGGAAATAAGTGCTCCCTCATCCCATGCTCCATTTTTATAATTTGCTACAAATCTCTTATCTGTCTGCTGATAGCCAAAACCAAGATTTGCCCAGTCAATATTTTTCTTTTCCATGTTTCTTACTCCTTCTTTCCCTCAAAGTATGTCTTTCAAAAATTTCTTATACATTATAATATACTTTTATCTTTAAAAGTCAAGTCTAGTGTACCGAAGATATAATATCCATTGCAACATCATAAGCAAAATCCTTAACTGCTTTTTCACACATACGAAGCAGCCTTTGTCTGTCCTCTGACAACTGATACTGTTTCAATTCGTTAAGACCTTCTGCCGCCCCTTCGTTATCAAAATCATCCAGCTTCTTGTAAATATCCTGCAGCTTGGCTTTCCATTCTTCATCCGAAATCGGATACTTTTCTTCAGTCTCTTTCTCACGTTCTTCTTTCTGCTCCTGTTCATCCGCTCCAAGATATAGTTCCAGATTCTCTCCCATCGTCCTCATCATACCAAAGAGAATCGGAGACTGCACTTCGACTTCTTCCAGTCGTCCTGCCTTACTCTTTTTCTCCAGTGAAAAAGCTACCTCTGCCAGTTCATCCGCACCGATATTTCTGGCATTTCCCTTGAGCGCATGAACAATAATGGCATAACCGGAAGTATCACCTTTGTTCAGCATTGTTTTAAGCTGTTCTTCTTTCTCATTCAAAAATTCCCGGAAATCCTTCAGTACTTTCTCATAAAGAGCTTTGCTTCCTCCCATGTATTTCAATCCATGCGAGGCATTAATACCGATATCCGTCAGCCTCTCTTCATCCAGACAAGCCGTTTCAAAATCCTCTGTTGTATCTTCTTCCGTATCTTCTGTCAGATATACCAGTTCCTTTGGAAGATACTTGATCAGCATGTCTTCTAGTCTTTCCGGTTCGATTGGTTTCGTCAGATAATCTTCAAATCCTGCCTGTAAATAAAAATCTCGTGCACCGATAACCGCATTGGCTGTCAGTGCAATAATTGGAATATCCTTAGAAGGATTTCCTTCCAGTTCCCGGATTGCATGTAAGGTCTGTACTCCATCCATGACCGGCATCATATGATCCATGAAAATCAAATGATATTCTTTCCTTTTAATAAGTGTCAGACACTCCTCACCACTGGCTGCCACATCAATCTGTAGTTTCGTCTTACGCAGCAAATCCTGCGCCACTGCCAGATTCATTGCATTATCATCTACCACGAGTATTTTACCGAGCGGAGAAATAAACTTCGCTTTGTAGCTGACTGAATTGCGCACGCTCTTATCATACTGCTTTTTGAAATTACCAAGAGGTGCTTTATCAATCACTTTCTGCACAACGGCAAAGGAGAATAACGACCCTTTTCCATATTCACTTTTAACGATCAGCTTTCCTCCCATCATTTCTATAAGACGGTTCGTAACGGCCAGTCCAAGACCGGTGCCTTCTTCCGTACGGCTTGCCTCCATATCCAGTCTGTTGAAGGTACCGAAGATTTTTTTAATGTCCTTCTCACGGATACCAATACCGGTATCTTCAATCGCTATTTCCAATAAAATCTCATCCTCGGAATGTCGTTTCCAGGAAAGATGCATGGTAACCGTTCCAACCTTGGTATATTTGACAGCATTAGACAAAAGATTCCCGATAATCTGGCGCAGGTGAATTTCATCTCCGGAAAGCTTATCCGGAACATCTGATGCAATATCAAGTTCAAGCTGTAACTTCTTTTTACGAAGCGGAACGGAAATACTGTTAATCAAATCATTCAGCATGGAACTGATATCATAGATTCCATCCCGTATTTCCATTTTACCGGACTGAATCTGGGAATAATCCAGAATGTCACTGATAAGAGAAAGCAAAATGCTTCCTGCCTGTTTGATATCCAGTGCATATTCCCGGATATTTTCATCCTGACTTTCCCGCAGAATAAGTTCGTTTAAGCCAAGAATCGTATTGATAGGTGTCCTTATCTCATGTGACATATTCGCAAGGAAAAGATCTCTTGCATGGTTTGCTTTTCTGGCATCTGCCATAGCACTTTCCAGCTCTATATTTTTCTTTTCCAGTTGTTCTTTTGCAAGTAGCAGGGAAGCTAAAACACTGTTTTTATCCTGTTTCCTATTCTCACTCATATTACGGCCATAACCCCTCTCTATTTTTTACGTTCATATTTTACAAACTGATAAGCAATGTCAAAGTAGGTCTGTTCCTCGCTGTCTGCCGTAATCTCCCATTCATCCATTTCGTCTAAATTGGGAAAATACGCATCTGCCTCATATACATGGTCGATTTTCGTCACATGCGCCACATCACAATATGGCAACATCATACGGTAAACACTTTCCCCACCAATAATATAAACGTCTTCGGTCGGATATTGTTTCAATTCTTCCAATAATTCTTCTTTACTGTGTACAACCACCGCATCCTTTACCTTAAAATCCGGATTCGTGGAAAGGATAATATTGGTTCTGTTTTTAAGTGGCATTCCCTGTGGAAAGGTTTCCAGTGTCTTTCTTCCAAGTACTACCACTTTTCCGGTAGTTTCCTGCCGGAAAAATTTATGGTCATTCGGAATGCTGACAAGCAGACTGTTCTTGCACCCTATCGCCCAATGATTATCGACTGCAACAATTAAATTCATCGTCCTTCTCCCTTCCTAAATAGCAATCGGAATATTTTCTATCTGTGGTCCTGTAATATAATTTACCACCTTGACATCGTTTCTTGTAAATTGGTAAAAGTCTTTGATTTCCGGATTCAGCCAGAACGTCGGTGCATCATATACCGGCCGTTCAATCAGTTCCCGTATAATCGGGATATGTCTGTCATAAATATGGGCATCGGCTATCACATGAACCAGTTCCCCGACTTTCATATCACAGACCTGTGCCAGCATATACACCAGGACTGCATACTGTACCACGTTCCAATTGTTTGCGGCAAGGACATCCTGTGAACGCTGGTTTAAGACTGCATTCAGCGTCAGCTTATCTTCCCCTTTTTTCTGTGTCACATTAAAGGTCATGCTATATGCACAGGGGTACAAATTCATTTCATGTAAATCCTGATGCACATAAATGTTCGTTATAATACGGCGGCTGAACGGATTGTTCTTCAAATCATAGATAACCCGGTCCACCTGATCCATCATACCTTCCTTGTACTGATGCTTTACTCCCATCTGATAGCCATATGCCTTACCAATTGAACCGTCAGCATCTGCCCATTCATCCCAGATATGACTGTGCAAATCATGAATGTTATTGGACTTCTTCTGCCAGATCCAGAGCATTTCATCCGTTGCACTCTTAAGCGCCGTTTTGCGAAGGGTAAGGATGGGGAATTCTTTGGATAAATCATAACGGTTTACCACACCGAATTTCTTAACGGTATATGCCGGTGTACCATCCTCCCAGTGAGGTCTTACCTTCTCTCCTTCCGTACTGGTTCCGTTCTCCAGTATATCCTTACACATATTTATAAATATGGTATCTGCCAAACTCATTTTCTTTTCTCCTACTACCTGTCATATTTATCGCAGAGTGCGTTAATCTGATCGGCAAATTTCGCCAGATCTTTGTTTGCGCATCCTTCGTTCTTATAAATAACCGCCACAAGCCTCTGCCCTGCTGCCACAAGTCTTGCAAAGACATCGGATATGGCATGTGCTTTCTTCTTGAGTGCAACCGGTGCTGCCTCATAGATAAAGTCATTAGCTAACAAATCATATCTTGTGCCACTGTATGGCGCATATGCTTTTATACCATGCTCGATTTTCAGACATTCGGTAAAAAGCTTACAAATGCTGTCTTCACCATGTACAACAAATACTCTGTCCGGTTTATGTTCAAAACCTTCTATCCAATGAATCAGACCACCCTTATCCGCATGTCCGCTCATTCCCGCCAATTTTTCAATATTGGCACGAATCTCTATCGTTTCACCAAATAGCTTCACTTCCTTCGCACCCTCCACAATGGCACGTCCAAGGGTACCAACTGCCTGATAGCCGACAAACAGAACAGTACATTCCGGCCGCCAGAGGTTATGCTTTAAGTGATGTCTGATACGTCCCGCTTCGCACATACCGGAAGCCGAAATAATGACCTTCGGTGTATTTTCAAAGTTGATTGCCTTGGATTCATCACTGGTAATAGCAAGCTGCAACCCCGGGAATGTAATCGGATTGATGCCTTTTTCCACCAATGCCATTGCTTCTTCATCAAAGCAGCCGGCAACATTTTTCTGGAAAATGCCGGTCGCCTCCACTGCCAGGGGACTATCCACATAAACCGGAAAATTCTCATGCCCTTTTACCAGCCGTTCCTCTTTAATCTGCCGGAGGAAATACAACATTTCCTGGGTTCTGCCTACGGCAAAAGAAGGAATCACCACATTACCGCCTTTATCAAAAGTCGTTTGTAAAATCCTGGTCAGCTCCCCGATATAATCCGGTCTTGTATCGCTATGATACCGGTCACCGTAAGTGGATTCCATAACAACATAATCCGCTTCTTTCGTAATCTTTGGATCCTTAATCAACGGCTGGGCAATGTTTCCGATATCACCGGAAAAGACTATTTTCTTAGTCATATCGCCTTCAGTAGCCCACACTTCAATGCTTGCCGAACCAAGCAGATGTCCGATATCCGTAAAACGTATCTTAAGTCCATCGCAAATCTGAATTTCTTTATCATACTCGCATGGCACAATCCGCTTGATTGCTCCATCCGCATCCTCCATGGTATAAAGCGGCTCAATGACGGCATTATCCGCACTTCTCTTTGCTTTCCGGTTCTTCCATTCTGCCTCCTGCATCTGGATATGTGCACTGTCGCGCAACATAATACTGCACAAATCTGCTGTCGCATCGGTTGTATAAATACTGCCGCGGAAACCTCTTGCATAAAGAAGCGGAAGAAGTCCGGAATGATCGATATGCGCATGGGTTAAAAAAACGTAATCAATCAATGCAGGTTCCACCGGCAGTTCACAATTCTCAAATGCCTGCGTTCCCTGTTCCATACCGTAATCTACCAGAATATTCTTATCATTGACACAAAGATAATGACAACTGCCGGTTACCTCGTGGTCAGCCCCAATAAACATTAATTCCATAAGCACGCCTCCTTTTGTCTATCATACCATTTTTTCGAAGAAGCGTACAGTCAATTTCGGCTATTTTGCATAAAATAAAGTAAATTTATCCGGAGGTATCCTATGCTTTTTTCTCTCCTTCCCACACTGATTTTTTTGTCTGCTGTTTCCACAGACTCCTTTACTGCCGGGCTTTCTTATGGTACTTCCAAGGTTCATATCAAGCCGTTAGCTGCTGCTTTTCTCATTTTTATCCCTTCCGTCACAATCACCTTTATGACACAGGTCAGTTCCTTATTGTTTTCCTTCGTTCCGGCATCCTTTTTTTCTGCTTTTTCCTTTCTGCTCCTCTTCCTGATTGGTTCTGCCAAACTGTTGGAAAGTCTGATACGTCACCTTGCCGGAAAATACCCGGCAGGCATCGGGAACTGGGCATGTCGCATCAAGCAACTGAATATTATTTTTACCATCTATTTTTCTCCGGAGGATGCCAACAAACAGGACACCCAGATTCTAAGCGGCAAAGAAGCACTTTTTTTAAGTCTTGCCCTTTCTCTGGATAGCATGCTTGCCGGTATGGCATTTTCCTGCCCACCATCTTCTTTGCTCCTTTTCTTTCTGCTAGCAGTCTTGTTTCACTTTCTTCTTTTTTTCGCCGGTTTTGTACTCGGTCTGCTTATTTCTAAAAAAAGCACTCTCGACCTTTCCTGGCTCAGTGGGCTGTTTCTTCTTTTGCTGGCATTTTGTGCACTTGCTTAGCCTCCTTTTTATCCGTACCATAATAAACCGCCACCAGCAGTTCGTGCACAATCATCGGAGTTAAGGAAAGTGCAAGCAGTTGGAGCCATTCCATAAAATCCGGTTTGACAGTACCGAACAATTGGATGAGCGGTGGTATCTCTGTAACCGCAAACTGCAGCACAAGACCGATTACTACGGCAAAAATCATATAAGGATTCTTCCTGTGATTCATTTTAAAAATGGAACGATTTACATCCCGCATGCCTATGGCGTGAAACAACTGACTCATACCAAGTACCATAAACGCATGTGTCTGTGCCTTTGTAAGAACTACCGATATCTGATAGCTTTGTATGATGTTATGTAAACTTATCGGTAGCCCTTCCGCCAGCAATCTGTCATAAGGTACCTTCAGAAAAGCTGCCAGACTCACTCCACCAATTACCAGACCATAACAGATGACACACAGTAGACCGCCCTTGGCAAACAAAGATTCCCCTTTACGTCTGGGCGGCTCTTGCATTAACAGGTCTGTTTCGTTATCATCTACCCCCAGTGCCAGTGCCGGAAGGGAATCTGTAATTAAATTAATCCATAAAATGAAGCTGGCCTTTAACGGACTCGGAAATCCTGCAATAATCGTAACAAGCATGGTCATCATTTCTCCCAGATTCGAGGACAACAGAAAAAGTACCGATTTCCGTATATTTTCATAAATGCCTCTACCTTCCCGGATTGCCAGGTGAATGGTTGCAAAATTATCATCCATCAATACAAAATCAGCCGCATTTCTGGCAACATCCGTTCCGTTTTTTCCCATTGCAATACCGATATCTGCCATTTGCAGGGAAGGTGCATCGTTGACTCCGTCTCCTGTCATGGCTACTGTTTTGCCAAGCTTTTGGAAGCCTTCCACGATGCGCACCTTATGCTCCGGTGTCACCCGGGCAAATACCTTTAACGCCGGCAACTTCTTTAAAAATGCCTTCTCATCCAGTTCGTCCAACTCCCTGCCGGAAATACACTCCTTGGGAGAAGATGCTATTTTTAATTCCTTTGCAATGGAAAATGCAGTATTCTGATGGTCTCCCGTAATCATTACCGTGACCACGCCCGCCTTCTCAAAAGCCTCCACTGCCTCCACTGCTTCCGGTCTGACCGGGTCCTGCATACTGACAAAGCCTAAGAAGACCATATTTTTCTCCTGCATACCATCTCCCGGCTCCATGGCAAGTGCCAGTACCCGCCTGCCTTCTTTCATCAGACTCTCCAGCACTTTGGAAAGCGCTGCCTTATCTTCTGCATACATATGCCTTCTGCATCCATCTATATATAAAGTGTCACATCGTTCCAGTATCTTTTCCGCCGCACCTTTGGAATAAGTGAGGAAAGGACTGTCCGTATCCGCACTGTTCATCCGATGACAGGTCGACATCATTTTCCGTCCTGAATCAAACCCTTTTTCCCCTATTCTGGGGAAACGTTTTCTGACTGCGTCAACATTTATTCCACTTTTTTCTGCCATATGTACCAAAGCCATTTCTGTCGGATCGCCAAAATCCCCTTCTGCCTCCGAAAGACCATCGTTGCAGAGAATGCAACCTAATAGAAAGTGCTGTAGACTGTTATCCGTCCCGATTTCACCGCCTGCTAATACCTTTCCAAAATACCCGGCAAACTGCTCCTTCTCCATCATTCTGCCATCCACATAACATTCCCGGACCGTCATTTTATTCTGTGTGAGCGTTCCTGTTTTATCCGAACAGACAATATCCACCGCTCCCAGTGTTTCAACGGAAGACAGTTTGCGCACAATGGTTTTGGCGCGCACCATACGCGATACACTCAGTGCCAGCACAATCGTAACAATTGCCGGCAGTCCTTCCGGCACTGCAGCTACCGTTAACGATACGGAAGTAAGCAGCATTTCCCCAATATCTCTTTTCTGCAAAACGGCAATCAAAAAAAGCATGGCGCAGACACCTACGGACAGAATACTTAATACCTTTCCAAGTTCTCCCAGCTTTCTTTGCAGTGGTGTCAGCTTCTCCTGTGTTGCATGAAGCATATCCGCAATATGACCGATACGGGTATCCATACCAATTGCGGTAACAATACCCATTCCACGTCCTTTTGTTACATACGTAGACATATATGCCATGTTTTCACAGCTGTTATCTCCCTGTGCCACCTCTACATAGGCAGCATTCTTTTCTACCGGTGCAGACTCTCCTGTTAGGGTAGACTCTTCTATCTGCATTCCCTGTGTATCTAACAGCCGTAAATCAGCAGGAACCCTATTTCCGGTTTCCAGAATCACAATATCCCCCGTAACCAGTTCCTCTGCAGGCACTTTCATCGTTTTCCCATCTCGTATGACCATTGCCTGCGGGCAGGAAATTTTTTTTAACGCTTCTACTGCCTTACCCGCTTTTCCCTCCTGTATCACACCAATTGCCGCATTCAAAATCACAACCGTAACAATAATAATGGCATCTCCTGCTTCTCCAAGCAAAAGGGAAACCGCCATCGCCACCACCAGAATCAGTATTAACGGGTCATTTAACTGCCCAAGAATCATCTGACCGATACTTTTTCCTTTTTGTTCTTTTAATCGGTTTGCTCCCTGTGCATTTCTTCGCTCCAGCACTTCCTTTCTGTCAAGTCCTTTTTCCCTATCGGATTGCAACAGCCTGACCGCCTCTGCTGCCGTTTTCATCTCATACATTCCTATTTCCTCCATTCTATGGCTTGTCACACCCCTTATACCTTATGCTTGTTCAAAACAAGTTATGCGTTGGTGTTTCAGGTTTCCTCGTGCTGCAAATTCAAAATCGCACAAAACGAAACATTAAAAAAGTGTTCCCGCATTATCTTGTACGCGAGAACACTTTTATCCCATCTTTATTTAGTTTACATAATTCAAAATATCAGAAGCTTCTTAACTTATCCGTTCCATCATCCACTGTATTTTCGATGGACTTAATCACTACATTATAACCATATTCAGCATTTACCTCTACGTAAACCCTGTCATTTACTTTATGCCCAAGTAATGCCTTTCCAAGCGGCGATTCCGTACTGATGAGTCCTTCTAGCGAATTGCCCCTTACCGTTGTGACTAACTTGTACTTCTCCGTCGTTCCATCCTCTTCAAACAACACTTCCACCGTATTATTCATACCGACTTCATCCTCTGCCGACTCATCTGATACAATAACCGCTGTCTTTATCATTCTCTCCAGATAACGGATTCTGCTTTCATTCTGATTCTTGAATTTCTTCGCCGCATAGTATTCAAAATTCTCACTCAGATCCCCCTGCGCTCTTGCTTCCTTCACATCCTCTAGCGCATTCTTGCGCACTACCAGCTTGCGATACTCAATTTCCTCTTCCATTTTCTCAATATCTTTTTTCGTCAATTCATTATGCATATCTTTGCTCCTTTATCATATCAGTTCAGCCAAAATCATCTTTCGGGAAGCAAAATGAAATGGCCTGTTAGCTTTATCATAACTATTCTGCATTCTTCATTCCTACCGCAAACACTTTCTCTGTCATGCCTGCTCTTTCTGCTGCCTCTTTCATCGAAAGCAGTCCATCTTGTACCAGTTCATATAGCATCCCCAATCTTCCAGATGATTTCCCTTCTTCTCTTTCATCCGCTAACCATTCATCAAATGCTTTACACATATCAATTTCCTCCTCTTTCTTTTCTGTTTCATATTCTCTTAATTCCTTAATATTTATAAGTCTCCCTAATGTCCAAATTGTTTCTGCATCCAGCTTTTTACATTCTTCCCTGTTTTGTAAATATTCCTTAAACCTGTTCTTATCATTACGTCTGGCATCCGATAAGTAATCTTTTAACGTAATATCCTTCTTCCCCATAGTACCTCCATAAACTTGCCAGCCTTGCAGGAGATACCTCCAACAAAACCGCTTACTTAATTTAATTATTATTTGGAATAAAAGCACGATTTCGTCGGATATCCTTGCGGATTAGATATAAATGATTTCTTGATTTGAAATATATGCTTTTGAGATAGTATAGCATGATTCATTTTAATTGTCCATAAAAAATATAAAGGATTCAGCTTTTGAAATTTTCACAGGAATCTAAAGATTAAACAGAAATTGAATCTGCCCTCACACTATGCTATAATCATTTTATCAACAATGTCAGGCACAATCCATATTGTTGTAGCAAATCGGGGGATTACACATGGGAGAAAACCATTTTGACGAAAAAGATATCGCGAAAATTTCCGCAATTATAAATACAATGGACCAGCTTTCCGACACTTCTTATATCTGGGTAACAAGTCTGCAAAAAAGGGAGACTTGGTGTTCTGAAAAGACAGCGGACTTCTTCGGTCTGCCAGACCAGATTGTTCCCGATTTTGAGCATCAGCTCATGGAATATATATATCCTTATGACCAACCGGAATATCTGGAAGGAATTGAAAAAAGACTACAGGGCATCGAATTGGATGAAGAACTGTGCATCCGCATTCGTACAAAAGACAAAAGCTATGCCCTTTTCAGCATACATACTCAGGTACTTTTGGATGAAAAAGGTATTCCCGAATATCTGATTGTTCTGATAAAGAATGAGAATATTTTTCAAAAAATAGATTCCTTGACCGATTTGTATTCCGAAGCCCGCTTTGCTGACGATTTAAAAGAAGTGATTGCGCAGGAAGAAAAATTTGCAATACTGCAAGTTCAGGTAAAAGGGTTTTCTACGTTCAATCTGGTCTATGGGCGTGATTTTTCCAACGATCTGCTTCGGGAAATTGCTTTACAATTCATTTATATGATGGATTCGGATAAAGCCGTTTACCGTCTGGAAAGTGAACGTTTTGTTTTTATATTGAAAAAATCCGGGCGTCAAGAATTACTCGATTTTGATAAGAAGGTACGCCAGGTTCTCGATGCCGGTATTATGGTGGATGGAAAACTCCATCCTCTTAAAATGGCTTCCGGAGCGATTCTCCTTGAAAACTATCATGGAGATGCCTCCTCGGTCCGCGGACAGGTTACTTATGCATTAAATCATTCCATCAGCAAACATCAGCACCAGCTTGTCATTTTCAACGATGAAGTGCAGACCTCCAGAGGGGCAGACCTTGCCCTTATGAAAGTAATTCATCAGTCTGTTCGTAACAATTGCGAAGGCTTTTATGTGGTATACCAACCGATTGTTGATTCCAATACCGGAAAAATCGTTGGTGCAGAAGCACTTGTGCGTTGGAGCCACGAGCTATACGGAACCGTCCCTCCCGGAATGTTCATCGAATGGTTAGAGACCGATCCGAGTATGTATGATTTAGGCAATTTCGTCCTGCGGACAGCACTGACAGAGACGAAAAAACTCCTTATCTCCAAACCAGATTTCTTCATTAACGTAAACATTTCCATCCGACAGCTGGAGCGGCCGGAATTCCGTCAAGAGGTCGTAAAGATTCTCTCGGAAACAGAGTTTCCTGCAAAAAATCTTTGTATGGAACTGACGGAACGGTGTAAAGATTTCCCGTTGGATGTTTTAGAGCAGGACGTCCGCTTTTTCCAAAGCTATGGCATCCGGGTTGCAATGGACGATTACGGGACAGGCAGTGCCTCTTCCAACATCGTCATGAACATTCCGATGGATGAAATAAAGATTGATATGAGTTTTATCCGCAGTATCATTGATAACCCCAAAAATCAGGCCATGGTACGCTCTATTTTATATTTCGCCGACAAGTCGAACATGACGACTTGCTTAGAAGGCGTTGAAAACGAAGAACTGCAGAATTATCTGCGCGATTACAATGCCACATGGTTTCAGGGTTATTATTACTCGAAACCGATTCCGTTTGATGCGTTAAAAAATATGCTGGTCTGACCGGAATCATCCTAAACGATATAAATAAAAAATAGCATTTACCCTTCGCTGTAAGAGTAACTGCTATTTTTATTTTTTCAGCCATTAGCCTACACATTCTTTAATAACTCTATGGAAATTCCCGAAAGCAATTTTTTCCATCTCTTCCTTACTCATACCCATTCTCTCAAAACAAGCAAACAGATTGCCGATTTTGGTACAGTCTTCCAGATTAATACAACCGGAATCATCTCCCGAATATACATCCGGATTAGCAGGGTCACCCAGGAATTCAAAAAAGTCAAATCCACACCCCACATGATCAATCCCCATAATAGTAATCATCCGGTCTGCATGCTGCGCCAGTCTATCAACTGTGGATTTTGAAATATCGTCATCAATAAAATTTCGATAAGAATTCAATCCTACCACACCATTCAAATCACGAATTGCTTTCAGCTGCTCATCCGTCAGATTACGATGCGAGTCACAGATGGCCCTGCAATTTGAGTGAGAAGCAATGATTGGCTTTGTGGATAGCTTGGCAATGTCCCAGAATCCAGCCTCGTTTAGATGGGATGTATCCACAATCATACCTTTTTTCTGCATTTCTTTCACTACCAATTTACCAAAATCCGAAAGTCCTTCCGTACTGCCGGTAGCTGCACCATGTCCCAAACTGTTGGATTCATTCCACGTAAGCATGCCATGACGTGCACCTGCTTCATAATAGTCATCCAATCTCGCAATATCATTCTGAAGATAAGCCATACCTTCAATGCCGGTCATGACATAGAATTCCCCTTCTTTTCTGGCCTGCATCAATTCGTCATAGTTCTTTACAAAACGCACTGCACCGGTTTCTGCCATTTCATCCTTCATGCACTGAAAAATTGCCTTAGTGCGTGCCACATAATCTCTATCATAGGGCGGGTCTACCCATATGACAAAAATAGTACCTTCCACATTTCCGCTTTTCAATCTTTTTGTATGATATTTCTGTATAACATCTGTTTCTCCGGCCAGACGTTTATTCGTCACATCTGCCCATATATCCGAATGTGCATCAAAATACATCTTTCTACCTTCCTTATTGTTTTGTAGCCGACTTATAATCCAAGTGCAATGGCAACGATGGTACCCATATAGTTACCGATTACATAACCCAGAGTACCTATCAGCATGGCCGGTCCGACAAGTGCTGTCCAACCTTGCGAAATAGCCATACCGGCAGCGGTTGTAGGACCACCAATATTGGCATTGGATGCAATAATGGCATCTTCCAGATTAAATTTAAACAGTTTTGCTGCAATAAAGCAGAACAGCATATTGACGATAACCATAATGGCCGTAAGAACCAGTAATAACGGGCTCTTGGTAATGACAGTATAAATATTTGCAGGAACACCGATTACAAACAGGAATAAATAAATCAGATAGGTACCAACTTCTTGCGAACCATGCAATGCTTCTACTTTCTCGGTTGCAAAGGTTGCTACAATAACAGAGAGTGTAGTAATCCATACATACTGGCTTCCAAGGAATCTTACCACAAAATTCATTACAACGTTGGTAATTTCAAATCCACTGAACAAACCTGCAATCAGTCTGGCTACAAATACGATGGTAACTGCATAAGCAACGTTAAGCGCAATATCTTTTAAGGAAATATCTTTTCTGCTCCAGAAGGATGCTGCCTGTGTCTGCGCTGCTTCTTTAGATGCACCTGCTTCCACTTCATCAATCAATGGATGATTGAATTTTGCCCGGAAGAACTTAGAACCAGCAAAAGCAATCAAGACAAAGAAGTATGCAGCCATCAAAAGATTATCGGCCACAGTAGCCGCTGCAGTAATATCTTCCCCCGCGGCATACTGGGATGCCATTGCCGCAAAGTTCACGCCACCGCCAATATAAGAACCTGTCATCATAGATGCAACTCTTGCAAGGTTTTCTGCATCTCCGAAGGGACCCTTTAAGATATAATATGCTAAAAATGCACCAACTGTGGTACCGGCTGCACCAATCAGAAAAATAACAAGCATACGCCCTGTTTCATTCCAGATTTTCTTCAAATTACACTGTAATAACAGCATTGGGATTGCCATCGGAACAACAACGCCCCAGACAATATCATCATAAAGAACACAGCTTGTAGGAATCACTCCCACGTTTGCCATTATCATTGCTAAAATCAGAGCAATTATTGCGCCTGAAATCTTAGATGCCCACTGATATTTCTGTTCCAGCCATATTGCTGAAAAAACACCCAGACACATAACAGCCAGAAGCCCCCATGTGTCATCAGCAGCAATCAGTGTTTCACGACCTACTAATCCCATCCATAAATTACTAAACATCGTTTTTCCTCCCTCTATGTTTTTGATTCATTCTATCATAAACAGAATGTAGATATGAAAAAAAGGTGTTCCACCCTATGGAAAAACACCTTTGTTTACGATTATAGCTTATCACGATATGCTATTCGTTGTCAATTTTTTTTTGCATGACACAGAAAGAGCACCCTGCCTACACAGGATGCCCTCACTCAGTTGTATAATCTTATTTCAATTCTTAGGTTAATTTACATTCTATATTCCGGAGCAATTCCTTTATAATATTTCTCCAAAAATACTTCTACTTTCTCAAATGCTTTCTTCATAGTCTTTTCCTCCTTTTCGTTTTGCAGCAGTTTCTGCTGGTCTGTTTCCAGGTTTTCTTGTTGACTTTAATATACCATGTTGACTTCCGAACGTGAAATACATATAATGTGCGTATAACGATACCTATAAGGTATTGTTATGGTTTATCGAGTCATATATAGTATTATGTATAAATCAATTAACAAACAATAACCCCACAAACAAAATACACAAACATAAACATTGAAAGGAACTCACATGGAATTAAGACATATCCGCTACTTTCTCGCTGTAGCAGAAGAAATGAACTTTACAAGAGCTGCCGAGAAGCTCTGTATTGCACAGCCCCCTCTCAGCCGTCAGATACAGGAACTGGAAGAAGAACTGGAAGTAAAACTCTTCCTGCGGAAACCACATAATCTGCAGCTCACACCGGAGGG
>JAQXTA010000016.1 GCA_029219245.1 Lachnospiraceae bacterium
ATGGATGAGATGATTTTAAGGGAGAGTACTGACCCGCAGATACGGGAGTATGCTTCGAATATCAAGCAGGCAGGAAGTATGTTACTTTCTCTGGTTAATGACATACTCGATTTTTCTAAAATAGAGAGCGGCAAGATGGATATTATTCCGGTTGACTATGATTTGGGAATTTTGCTGAGTGATACGATAGAGTTGATTCGTTCCAGAGCTGAAGAGAAAAAACTGCAGCTTGAATTAAAAATTGAATCGGATACTCCGGTGCATTTGCACGGAGATGAAGTAAGGCTTAGACAGATTATTACCAATATTCTTACAAATGCTGTCAAATATACACCGGAGGGAAAAGTGATACTTACGGTATCAGGAAAGAAAGTGTCGGCAGGAGCGGTACAATTGTATGTATCAGTTAAGGATACCGGTATCGGAATTAAGGAAGAAGATATAGGACGGTTGTTTGATTCTTTTCAGCGTGTAGATGAAAGCAGAAACCGAAATATTGAAGGTACCGGTCTTGGACTTTCTATTACCATGCTTCTGCTGAATTTGATGGGCAGTCGTCTGGAAGTGGAAAGTACCTATGGGGAGGGCTCTGACTTCTATTTTTATCTGGAACAAAAGCAACTGGATGATGAGGTTTTCGGAGAAGATATACAGAAATATTATGAAAATGAAAAAGGTAAGATTAGCATTTCTGCTGAGCAGTTTTATGCTCCGGATGCCAAAATCCTTGTTGTAGATGACAATGAGATGAATCTGAAAGTCTTTTTGGGATTGCTTAAGAATCATGGCATGCAGATTGACACTGCAATGAGTGGTAAAGAATGCCTTGCACGAATGGAGAAAAATGCATATCACATTATTTTTATGGATCATTTGATGCCGGAAATGGATGGTGTGGAGACATTAAGGCGGATCAGAGAACTGAAAACGAATCGAAGTAAGGATGCAGTCATCATTATTTTGACCGCGAACGCGGTTGCCGGGGCAAGGGAAATGTTTTTGCAAGAGGGATTTGCTGATTATCTTTCAAAGCCTATTATTGCGGCAAAACTTGAAAAAATGATTCAGAAATATCTTCCCGAAGAGTTATTATTGAAGAATGAGTTGGGACAGAAGGAAGAAATCCTTGTTGAATCCGGTGATTCTGTCAAAGCTGCACAGTCAGAAAATTGCCTTGTGGATTGGAAAGAGGGAAGATTATTCTGTATGAATGATGAGGAATTTTATAGGGAAATGCTTCAGACATTTTTAGATTCTCCTTCTGCTATGGAACTGAGGCGGTATTATGAGGAGTCTGATTTTGAAAATTATCGCATCAAGATCCATGCGATTAAGACGAATCTGGCTAATATCGGGGCAATGACTGCATCAGATATGGCAAAGCAGTTAGAACTTGCATTAAAAAATGAAAATAATGTGTCCTATGTGCAGGAGAACCATGAAGAATTTATGAAAGCATATGAGAGAGTGGTGTCCGAAGTGAAGACATATATGGAAAGTGCGAATACCTTGTAGAGTCGACATGGGCATTTATCAGATTTAAAATCATTCAGGTGGTTTTGGGCTTTGGTGAAGAACGTGAGTATATAAGGTCGGGGAAAGATTTATTTTTTGTAAAAAAAGTGATTGAGAATAGTTGGTCTAAAGTGATACAAATAGTCAACATCGGTTCGGAAGTAGAAAAAACGAACCGATGTTTTTTTGCCCTTTGTTGATGTGCTGGATAGCATAAAAAGAGGTAGAATTGTTTTTAACATGGCAGTTTCCTGGTCAATAAAATATTTGAATAGACAGGAGTGTAAATCGTGAAATGTTTATCTTGACAACGAGAACGGTCGTTAGCTATAATGTAGAAAACGTTCGTTCGCATTTGGAGGATAGATGATGAAGGAGATGCCAACAAAAGAAAGAATACTGTATGCCGCACTCAATCTTATTTCAGAAAAAGGTTATGACGGAGTGGGTGTAGATTTGATAGCAGAGAATTCCGGGCTGAAAGGGCCTTCTCTTTATAGACATTACAAAGGGAAAGAAGACATTTTCAATTCTCTGATTGATTGGGTCATTTCCCATTATGACGAGGGGGTTGATTTAAAGAATAAGTTTGGAGAATTCCCGAAAAGTATGGATGAGTTAATAGAGAACTCCATGGGAATAATTCAGTTCACGATGCACGATGATATTATTCGCAAAACTCGAAGAATCCTGGCAATGGAGCAGTTCCGTAGTGAACGAATGGCGGAGCTTACAACTCGTTATCATCTGGAAAATCTGCAGGGAATGTATGCAAGTATTTTTGAGGGACTTATGGAAAAGGGAATATTAAAACAGGACGATCCGGAATACCTTGCACTTGAGTTTGTTGCACCGGTTTCTTTGTTGATTCATATGTATGACAGACAACCGGAGAGAGAAGAAGAGGTACTGGATAAAATCAGAAAGCATTTTGAACACTTTGCGGAGGTGTATGCAGAGAAATAATTGAAGGAATATTGGGGCAAAATACCTGGTTTTAAAGTAGTTGGATATACCAAAGAGTTCTTTTCCGAAAACGCTCATGAAATGATACCTAAATTCTGGGGAGAAGTATTCGAGAAGAATGAAAGCATCAGTGAGTATGGAATATGTATTGATGATATAGGAGACAACAGATTCTATTATATGATAGCTCGAATTTATGACGGAGGAGAAGAACAATAAATTGAATTGATCGTAAGCTCGATTGTATGGTTTTGGAGGAATTTACAGCTCCAGTTGTGCGCCCAGCCAAATCTCAAATGAATTAGGTACAAAAATTTTTAGGAGAGTGAGAAAATATGGAATTGGTTTTAGCTGGCGATTTTGTCATGGTAAGAGAGAAATATATAGAAGTAATTAAGCATACAAAAGACATGAATATCCATGCTAGGTGGATTTATGGACAGCATCCTACAGATGCAATGATCCAATCTTATATAGACGGACAAGAAATGTATTTGTTTATGGATGAGCAAAATGTTGCAGGTATGACAGCGATTACAATGTATCAGGGTGAGGATTATCAGGAAATTCTCTGGAGTCAAAATCTGAAAGATGATGAGGTAGCTTCCTTACATATTCTTACAGTAGCCCCTGAATATCAGGGAAAAGGTGTATCAAAAAAAATGATGGCAGAAATCATTTCTCTGGTAAGGAAAAATGGAAAGAAATCTATCCGTCTTGATACGCTGGCATCGAATATTCCAGCTCAGCATATGTATGAAAAGCTTGGGTTTGAGTATCGGGGAAAGAAGAATCTTTATGCAGAGAATACTGGATGGACGGATTTTCTATATTATGAACTTCCACTAAACAAGGAGATTGAGGATGACAGATAAAAAAGCTTTTACTCCCATGTAAAATGTATATCTTGACAACAAGAACGGTCGTTAGCATTTGAGGGTTAGATGATGAAGGATGTAATATGGAAAAATATATATGGGTGTCTGTATTGATACTTGTTCAACTCTTGGTATTTGTGCAGAACGTAATGCAATTTTTAACATGATAACAAATGGGGATGGGTGCTGGTGCCGGTGATGAGTGCAAATTATGATGTTATTTTCAGAAACTCAGTACCGATTGAATTACAGGGAAGAGTATATGCAGCTTTTGGACAATAACAAAATTTTGACATTTCTTTTCGGAGAGGGAAAAGGATCAGGAGCAGCATTGACTTTATTTATTCTCGGAATTATGGGAAGTGTTTATTGTCTTATTATGGGGACGAAAATGAAACGGTACAAGTATCATGATAATTAATTTTTAGTCAGTATATGTGAGGGTATTATGAATCTTTTTCAGAGGACACATTGGAGTATATGAACTGGAAAGTGATGAAGAAGCTGGGAAAAAGAAATTGGCAAAAAGGGACATCAAAGCTGCGTTGGATTCCCGCCTGCCTAAGATTGAGACAGGAAGATAGAATAGCCATAATAAACAAATATTTTGCATAATGCAGAATGTTGGGAACCAAAGTGTTACATAAGCTGGAATTGGAACAAAGTTATAAGAAAATTGTATCTGAACAGAGTGCAGAGATGACTGTAAAAACAGATGATTTTATGATTGTTGAATTTGGTAGAAGTAAGGAACAAAAGAAAAGGCTATTGAACTGATAATAGCCAAATTAGGCGAAAAAGGTTAGGTGGTATGTATGAAAATTGCAGTTTTTTCAGATGTTCATGGTAATTTTGAGGCACTTAATACGGTAATAGATTTGATAGGTAAAGAACAGGTTGACCAGACCATTTTTATTGGGGATATATTTCAACGTGGAAATAAGGAAATTGAGTGTTTAGAGTATTTGAAAAATAGTGATATTATATGTGTAAAAGGTAACTGTGAACTTTATATAGATAATGGTGTGCACATTGATTCTGATGTGGAATATTTACATGACTATTACGATAATATGCGTGAAAGATTAACAGCAGAACAAGGAGAATTTATTCATGAATTACCGCTATATTATGAAAAAACAGTTAATGGACATAAAATTTTGTTTTCTCATTTTTTGTTTAATGATATAGAAGCTGCTTATCCGTATTATCAGTTATCTGATATGGAAACGGATGTGTTTTCAAAAGCAGTTAAATCCAATGAATTACAGAAATATGATTTAGTTGTGATTGGTCATGCTCACAAGAATTTTGTGAATGAAAATGTGGTGGGTGTTTCAGCTACGGGGATTGACCAACCAATATTTGTTTTAATTGAGATTGACGAAAAAGTCTCTTATCGATATGTTTCTGAAGAGTAAACTAGAATTGTAGAGGTTGCAAATTCTAAATTGACCAAATTTTTAGCGAATAAGCCCAGCGATGGCCAGGATGGGGCTAATATCTAGTTCATTTGTTACGCACCATAGTGGTGACATCACATTTTCAAGGTGTTGCTTGAAATTCTTCAGACTCTGGTAGATACTATAATCACATCTGCAGATGATATTATTTGAAAGGGGCAGATTTGATATGGTCGAATTTGGCGAACAATTAAGAAGAGCAAGAGAAGCGAAGGGCATGACACAGCAATCTCTTGCGGAACAATTATTTGTTACAAGACAGGCAGTGTCCAGATGGGAGTGTGGTGATCGCTATCCGGATTTACTTACTACGAAGAAAATTTCATTTATTTTAGATGTAAGTATCGATAACCTGTTGTCAGGAAATGAAATGAAAAAGGTAGTTGAAAGAAATCCGGTTATTGAGAAACCCTATGTAAACAATATAATGATAGCATTGTATGCAATTATCGTATTATCTTTCATTGTGACAGTTGTGGATATTATAGCCAGATTTCCGATAAATTCGGATGCGATTGCTTTCAGCGATATTCAGGTTGTCATCATAAACTTAATAGGTTTGATCATTCAGATTGTAATCTTTATTTATGGATTGATAAATGCATGGAAGGGGATGCTTTCACCAAAACGAATGGGAGTAATTATTTCTGTATTTTTTGCATCAATATGTCTGGCAGATTCTAATCATGTATTTGGAAGCGCAACAAGGCAGTTGATATTTACATCCGTTTTGCTTGTGGTTCCAAGTATCCTTGGTGCAGTAACATCGTATATGTATTTTATTTGGAAAAAGGTTTCGGGCATATATCCTATCCTAATATATGCAGCTTCTGTTTGGAACATTATTAGAATGGCTATTAATTTTTATATGATTGTTCGTGAAACCGGACAAGTTGTTTCTATGAATACGACATTGGGAATCTTGTTGAAAGCGAGCATATATATCTTAATTATGTATCAGACATACACTTTGGAACAAAAAAGAAAGATGGTGTTGGTTGCATGAGAAACGGATAGCCTCCGATTAGGTGCCAAACTTACATGGATGAACGAAAATTAAGGCAGGGCAGCACGCATAACCGGCGCGCGAAACTGCCTTAAATGTATTGTGGAAATAGAGGGGATACCATATAATGAGTATCATACCGATGAATTTGTTGAGCTTGTAAATTCATATTGAAAGTGATAAATGCAAATTTCGTAAAAAACTGATTGACAAACAGTAAAATACATTTTATGATATAACCATCAGGAAAATTCTAAATAATGTACATTTCGTACATTCAGACAGTTTCTGTCAGATTTTCTTTTATTTCAATTAAATAAGGCAGGAACTGAGGAAAAAGAGGAGCGTGCTAGTTGCTTTGGTATCCTGCCATACAAGGGAGGATACGGTATGCAAAGAACGAAGCAACAAAATTCTTGGAGAAGGTGGTTTCAATGGAGAGGAAACCATAAGGTACACAGACAGGTTAAGGACCGGCTGTTCCGGTTCCTGTTTGAGAAGGACAAAGAAGCCCTATTGCAATTATACAATGCCCTGAATGGAACGAACTATACCGATGCATCGAAGCTACAGGTCGTGACGATTGAAAGTGCCGTTTATGTTGTGATGAAAAATGACCTGGCTTTTGTCATCACAGGGACTCTAAATCTGTATGAGCATCAGAGTACCTACAATCCGAACCTGCCGGTGCGGTTCTTAATTTATCTGGCAGAGGAATACCAGAAAATCGTGGAGCAGGCAGAAGAAAGCATTTACGGAACAAAGCAGATTTCGCTACCGACACCACAGTGCATTGTCTTTTATAATGGCGAAAAGGAAATGCCGGAGGAACAGATACTAAAGCTGTCTGATGCCTTTGAGAACAAGGACCGGAAAGCGGATGTGGAACTGACGGTGCGGATGTTAAACATAAATCATGGACATAACAGGGCATTGATGGAAAAGTGCCGGACACTGGAAGAATATGCAGAGTTCGTAGCAATTTCCAGACAATACATGTCGGAGGGCAAACCTATGCAGGAGGCTTTGGAAGAAGCCGTAGAATACTGTATTGCGCATGGTATCTTAGCCGACTTTTTGAGGAAATATCGTGCGGAGGTGTTGGGAATGATATTGGAAGAATTTGATGTAGAGAAATATGAGAGAACAATTAAGCGGGAAGGCTATGATGATGGTCTACAAAAGGTAAACAGGCTGACGATTATTTTACTGGAGCAAAACCGTACTGCAGACCTGCTTCGGGCAGCAAAAGATAAAGAGTATCAGGAGAAACTGCTGAGAGAGTATAAATTGTAAGGCTGATTGCATGCGCAACGATGGGTTTGGGAAATGCCATAGAAGGGATGGAAGTAAAGGAATTGAAAGCTTTAGTTATGAATTGTAGCCCGGTAAGAAATGGTGCAACTGCCGAAATCGTGAATATTGTTTCTGCATGTCTGGAAAAAGATATGATACAAGAAGTATCCGTATCGCCGTCTTATTGGGCAGATATTCCGGGACAATTTAAAGCATTTATTGACCGATGCACACCATGGTGTAATACACACGAACCACACGCAGTGATAAGCAGTGGAAAGAAAGGATATGCGATAGCATTAAGAACAGGACCGGGTATGCAGGAATGCAATCGAATTGTGGAAAGTATAGAGTACTTTTACGGACAGAAGGAAATAGCCACCATGAAGAAAAGCTGTGTGCGCCTTTTATCAAGGAATTTCTGGAAAGGGAATTGTGGTAATAAGGCTGCATCTCTGCACATATTTCAGAAAAGATGCTATACTAAAAATAGAAACCGGTAAATTTGCAATGAGGGGACAGTATGGGAAAAGATACGCATCTTGTAAATATATACCTTAAAATACATAGTAAAAAGCCACTTACGATGGATGATTTGCGTTATTTGGCAGAGTATGCACCGGAGTGTTTTGAGAAAACCTGTAAAAATGTCGTATACAACTTTCCGGAATCCAAACCTATTATGCAGCCGGATGTGTCAAAGGAGCCAAAAGAAGAGGAAGCGGTACCGGAGCCTTCGGAGCGACAGAGCATTGAAGCAGTTCTGGGAAATCTGAAACGTCTGGAAGCAGATGATTTTCCCGTTGCCGATATCGATGCTGACAAGTTAAAAAATTTGTTGGGAAATTTGTATATGGAAATGTTGTTTCCGCATAACGAGAAGGATACCTTTATGGATATGACAGGGTGGGAGGATAAACCTTTGTTTGACCAAAAGGCATAAGAACAGAATTCCCCCGAATCCGGGGGAATTATTCATCCTGTCACTTAACCGCTTACCGAGGGTAGATTTCCTAAATTATTATCTTCTGTTCCGTCAGGAAGCGATTTTAAATATTCAGAATCGTTACGGTGGGCGATACCAACGCCCTGGATTTCACCGTCTTTTGCCATAGCAACACCTTCTTCTTTGGAAACGGTTGAGCCGTCCGAAAGCTGGTAGCCGGTAATACGTCCGCTTGATTTCACTAATCCTACAATTTCCTTTGCATCTGATTTGGGGCTTGGAACATCATCAAGTGCAGCATAAGCCAATTTTGTACCTAAATCTTTTTTATCTATATTACTATCATGATTATCATTCAGATTATTCATATACTTCTCCATTGATTTAATAGAATATTTTCCGGTTGCTTTCATAGTGTTTGAAAAAAATAAAAAAATATACAAACTTTAAAAATATAGAAGTTTATGGTATGTTAAAATCAAAAAATGGATAGTGTGAAAAAGTTTGCAGATTGAGAGAAAGGCATGGTTATTCGTATGGAAGATAAGAGAATCAAATTACAGGAACAGGAAGTAGAGTACAAGAAAGGGTTTAAGTGGTATACACTCCCTTATGCAGATATCGTGCAGGCTTATCTGCGGGTGGAAGAGGTAAATGGAAAGTTATGCTGCGGAGTAGCCAGCTTTGATATGTTTTTTCTCGTTATGAAAACAAAAGAGGAAGAAATGGTAAAGGTGGAAGCTACCTCTAAGGAAATTGTAAAAGAGATGTTAGAAGTTTTAAAGGAAAAGAATCCGGCGATAGAAATTGGATATAAAAAGTAAGGTGTGGCAGCGATAGGAAGTTGAAAACTATCTTCTTCCAAGCTGCCAGAAAGCAACTGCGCTTGCGGCGGCAACGTTCAGAGAGTCTACGTCATGGGACATGGGAATGCAGACAGTGTAATCGCAGTCAGTAATGGTGGAGGCAGATAGTCCGTCACCTTCCGTACCCAGAATAATAGCCAGTTTTTCTTCGGACATAAGCTGCGGGTCATCGATGCTGACAGCCCTGTTACTTAATGCCATGGCAGCCGTCTTAAAGCCGAAATCTTTCAAACGCCGGATATCTGTCTGCGGATAACCGGAAGCAGCATTGCCGAGAAAAGTCCAGGGTATCTGAAACACAGTACCCATGCTGACCCGGATGGAGCGCCGGTACAAGGGATTGCTGCATGCGGGAGTAAGGAGTAAAGCATCGATATTCAGTGCTGCCGCCGAGCGGAAAATGGCACCTACATTTGTCGGATTCATTACATTTTCAAGGACAGCAACACGATGGGCATCCTTACATATTTCGGCAACATCGGGGAGTTTTGGACGGCGCATGGCGCATAACATACCGCGGGTTAGCTGGAATCCGGTAAGCTGAGTCAAAACGTCAAATTCTGCCGTATAGACCGGAATATTTCCGCAGCGGGCGAGAATATCGCGTGCCTGTCCGGCAATATGCTTCCGTTCCAACAAGATAGAAACGGGAATGCATCCGGCATCCAGAGCACGTTCAATTACCTTGGGACTTTCTGCAATAAAAAGTCCTTTTTCCGGCTCGTGGCGATTGAGAAGCTGGGTTTCTGTGAGACGGGCATAAATATCCAGTTCGGGTGCTGCAAAATCAGTGATTTCAATGATATTTGACATAAAATTTCTCCCATGACGGCTTTTTAGAAGTATTATATTGTTTTGCCGGACCGGTGTCAAACAAAGTGTTCGGGATAGCATAGGAACGAGACACATAGGAACGAGACAACAAAAAATAATTGACATGTGCCTGTGAAAATGATATGGTTTTGCGTTGGATGGTTTATCCATGTAAAAAGGGAGGAGAAAAAGTTATGAAAAAATTAGCAGTATTATCGGTATGTGCATTGTCAGTCGGTATACTCGCAGGTTGTGGGAATTCATTTGACGCTTCTGCCTATACCAAAGCGGTACTCGACAATTCTTACAAAAATGATTCTACAGGTTTTGTGGAATTGAAAGTAGGCACAGCAGAAGAATCCGCAGAAATTTATCAGAATGGTCTTGATGAAATGGTAGATTCCTTTTTGTTCGGGCTGGATGTGACAGAGGAACAGGAAGCCGGATTTGAAGAAGCAATTGCAAATATTTTAGCAAGTGCCAAATATACCGTTGGCGAAGCAGAAAAACAGGATGATGGTTCTTATGTCGTAAATGTGACCTATGAGAAAATGGATGTCTTCGTAGAAGCAATCGAACTGTATAAGGCTGATATCACAGAAATGATGGAAAATATGACAGAAATTCCATCGGATGAAGAACTGGAAGAAGCGTTGGTAAATTCTTTAAAAGATTGTCTTCTGGAAGCAACAGAAACGGCAACTTATGAAGAAGCGGCAACAACAACGATTACCATCGAAATAGAAGACAATCTGTATACTCCGAATGAGGATGATTTAATCAGACTCAGTGAATCGTTATTTGACTACGAAGCAGTCAATAATTTGAACTAGGAAGAGATATGCTCTTTTAGAAAAAGGAAATCCCCATGACAGCATGGTATCAATGTTTTGGAAAAATGACATTGACATTGCGTATGGGGATTTTTTATTTTAAAGGGTTTGCATGTAAAATGATAGTCTTACGTGCATTTTACCGGACAAAAATACAACTTACAAGGCAAGTTATAGAAGGATGACTGAAAGAACGTTATAATAAATACAGTAGAAAGCAAGGGATAGCAAGGAGAAAAGATAAAGGAGCATATGTAAATATGAAAAAGCAAAAATCTAAGGTACGCAAAATATTACTCATTGTTTTAGCAGTGATTGTGCTTATTTTGCTGGTGTTTCTGGCAGGAGCATGGTCGATTTTCGGGGATAAAATAAAGGCAGCCTCCAGTGTCAGGAAGTTGGAAGATGGGCTGTATACTTTGGAATATGAAGGGGATTATGGTTTTGCTGCCTATTTGGAACAGGGCGGTGCTAAGACAAGCGATGAAATGGCAAACTATATCATTTCCTTTTTGTCCGGTGGTTTCTATAAACCGGAAACAGTGGGCTTAGCGCAAGCCGATTATGGATGCAGTGCTTTGACGGTAAAGAATGAAGCAGTTGAAACAGAATATCTGATGGGCAGAAACTATGACTGGGAATCTTGTGAGGGTATGATTGTGCATACCATTCCGAAAGATGGTTATGAGTCTTATTCCACCTGCTGCTTGGAATTTTTAGGTTTTGGAGAGGACTGGAAACCGGAGGGATTTGCCAATCAATATATGGCACTTGCAGCGATTTATGTTCCGGTAGATGGTATGAATGAAAAAGGACTCTGCATCGCGGATTTAATGGCGGGGGATCAGAGCGAAACACATCAGGAGAGCGAGAGGCCGGATGTTACGACAACGGCAGCACTTCGTATGCTGTTAGACTACGCGGCAAATGTGGAGGAAGCACTTGCACTTCTGGAACAATACGATATGCATTCTGACATTGGCACAGCGCACCATTTTGCAATGACCGATGCAACCGGAAGGTCTGTTGTGGTGGAGTACATTGATAATGAAATGGTTGTTACTGATTCCCCCATACTGACGAATCACTATCTGGCAGAGGCGAAGGCAGGAATTGGCAGTGCACAGTCACATGTGCGTTTTGACAAATTGCAGGAAATCCTGCAAAATAGTAACGGCAGTCTGAGCGTGCAGGAATTGAAAGAGGCGATGCAGTCTGTCTCTCAGGGAAATTTCGATGCCGGTGAAGTGACACAGTGGACGATTTTATACCATACCGGGGAATTGGCGGTAGAGTATTACTGGAACGAGCAATATGAAAAAGGGTACACCTTTCATATGAACGAAGATATTTTTTTAGATTAGCAGGGGGAATGTGGAATGAACGGCGTTAATAAAACACTGTACATACCGCTTTATGGGAAAGCGGCAGTCAGCAAAAAGGGTATTATTCTGAAAGATACAAAGGCAGAAGAAATTTGGGAAAAAGAAGGATTTCCATTAAAGGGAAAGACAAAATCCAAGTGGCTTACCTATTATATGGGGATGCGTTCCGCAGTATTTGATAATTGGGTAAAAGAAAAAATGGCGGCCTGTCCCGAAGCAGTGGTATTGCATATCGGCTGTGGCATGGACAGCCGGGCAGAACGTGTCGGTGTAGGAGACAGACAGTGGTATGATGTGGATTTCCCGGATGTCATTGCAGAACGTCGGAAGTATTTTCAGGAAAATGAAAAGTATCATATGCTTTCCGGGGATGCAAGAAATCCGGAATGGCTAAAGAAACTGCCACATGGCAGGTATATTATTGTGATTATGGAAGGAATTTCCATGTATCTGACAAAAGAAGAATTGGCGAATTTACTTTCCGGTATCGGTAATTCTTTTCAGAATGTGTATTTATTGATGGATTGTTATACGGAGTTCGCAGCGAGAGCATCCAAATACAAAAATCCGATTAAAGAGGTAGGGGCATCGGTTGTATCCGGACTGGATGATACCGGGTATCTGGAGCAAAAAGCAGGACTTATGTTTGTTACAGAACACAGTCTGACACCGGATGCAATGGTACAGGAGTTGAAGGGCTTTGACCGCTGGTTTTTTAAGCATGTAATGGCGGGGAAAATGGCACAGAAACTATATCGCCTGTATGAATATCATACAGGCGAATGAGTGGACTAGATAAGTTCGGTTGCCAAAGCTTCAAGCTGTGTCATGTTTTCTTCGCTGAGAGCGGACTTTATTTGTACGGTAGTATCCGTAAATGTAAGGTTTTTACAGCCCTCCAGCATGGATTTCATGACCTTGGCAGCCATGGGAGCCCAGGTGCCGTTCTCAATGAAGGCAACGGTACGGTTCTGGTAATTGCGCTCGGTCAGATGTTGTATAAATTCCCGCATAAAGGGGAAAATATCAGTGTTGTAGGTTGTGGTGGCAAGCACTAACTTACCATAACGGAAGGCATCCTCCACACATTCTGCCATATCCTCTCTTGCCAGATCGGCTACGACTACTTTGGGACAGCCCTTTTCCTGCAGCTTTTGTGCAAGAAGCTCGGCAGCTTTTTTGGTATTCCCATAAACAGACGTGTAAGCAATCATGACACCATCACTTTCCACTCCATAGGAGGACCAGATTTGATAGAGATTCAGATAATAAGCAAGGTTTTCTGTTAAAACGGGGCCATGCAGCGGGCAGATGGTCTGAATATCGAGTGCAGCAGCCTTTTTCAGTAGGTTCTGTACCTGCATACCGTACTTGCCGACAATACCGATATAGTAGCGGCGCGCTTCGCATGCCCAGTCCTCTTCCACATCCAGTGCCCCGAATTTGCCGAAACCATCTGCGGAAAACAGAACCTTATCATAGCTGTCATAGGTTACGATGACCTCCGGCCAGTGTACCATCGGAGCAGCAATAAACTGCAAGGTATGCTTTCCGAGAGAAAGCGTATCCCCTTCTTTTACGATTTGCCGTCTGTCTGCAAAATCGGTATGGAAAAACTGTTTCATCATGTTGAAAGCGGCAGCAGAAGCGACCACTACCGCATCCGGATAGGTTTCCATGAAAACAGCAATGTTGGCAGAATGATCGGGTTCCATATGCTGGACAATCAGATAATCCGGCTTAGTGGTTCCCAGAGCACTTTGCAGGTTCCTTAGCCATTCATCTGTAAAACGTCTGTCTACGGTGTCCATAACGGCAGTTTTTTCATCCAGAATCACATAGGAATTGTATGCCATTCCGTTTTCCACAATATACTGTCCTTCAAAAAAATCAATGTCATGATCATTGACACCGACATAGAGAATATCTTTTGTAATTTCCATTCAACAACACTCCTTTTCCCAAAATCAAAAATATATACTATTATAGCATAACATAAAAACATTGGAAATCTGTTTTAAGGATGTTTCGTAGGGATTCCTGCATGACTGTATGGGACATTGGTAACAGACTGGACAAACTTTGTTTCATGCGTTATCTTATAAAGATAGTAGAAAGAGGAAAAAGATAAGATAGAATGAATTATGACTTAACAGAAGGAAGTATTATGAAAAAGCTTTTGAAGTTTGCTTTCCCGATTATGATAGGGAATATGCTTCAACAGCTCTATAATGTGGCAGATACCCTGATTGTTGGACGTTATCTTGGAGAACATGCACTGGCGGCAGTTGGTTCCGCCTATACGTTGATGGTTTTCCTTACCTCGATTATTCTGGGATTATGTATGGGAAGCGGTGCATTTTTTTCCATCCAGTTTGGCAGCAGGAATAAGGATAGACTGGAAAAAGGTATTTTTATCGCCTTTTTGTCAATCGGAGCAGTAACAGTGGTTTTAAATATTCTGGTTTATATTGGGATACAGCCGATTCTTCTTTTTTTGCGGGTGCCGGAGGAAATCATTCCATGGATGAAGGAATATCTGTTATGGATTTTAGTGGGGGTTATAGCAACATTTCTTTATAATTTCGCGGCCTGTCTGCTTCGTGCAATAGGAAACTCGGTAATACCGTTATGGTTCGTAGGTATCTCGGCGGTTATGAATATCGGCATGGATTTTTTGTTTATCAAAGGATTGGGATGGGGCATTTCGGGGGCTGCCATTGCGACAGTCATATCACAATATATCGCAGGCATTGGCATCTTGATATATTGCGGGATAAAACATCCTGAGCTTGCGGTAAAACGTCAAAACAGGAGATGGGATTCTGTTATTTTAAAAGAATTGACAAAACTGTCATTTCTAACTTGTCTACAACAGTCAATCATGAATTTCGGTATTTTGCTGGTACAGGGGTTGGTAAACAGCTTTGGACCTGTGGTTATGGCAGCCTTTGCGGCGGCGGTCAAGATAGACTCTTTTGCCTATGCACCGGTACAGGATTTCGGGAATGCCTTTTCGACTTATGTTGCACAAAATTATGGAGCCGGTAAGAAAGAAAGAATCCGCAGGGGCATGCGCGATGCAGTGCTTGGGGTGTTACTGTTTTGTGCAGTGATTACGGCGCTGGTTGTGGGATTTTCCAAATCGCTTATGCTGCTTTTTATTGACCAAAGCAGTACCGAAACGATTGCGGTGGGAATTGGCTACCTGCACATTGAGGCAGCTTTTTATTTTGGTATCGGTCTGTTGTTTTTGTTTTATGGTTATTTTCGTGCAGTACATAAGCCGGGAATCTCGGTTGTCCTGACCGTTATTTCTCTTGGAACGCGGGTCGTGTTAGCATATGTATTATCTTCACTGCCGATGTTTGGTGTGAAGGGTATCTGGATGGCGATACCGATAGGATGGATTCTGGCAGATATCGCAGGTGTATGGTATTATTTCAGGGATAGAAGGAAAACTACTACTTTTGAAAGGGGTTGTTAGCATGGGAAAAGAAAGAGATTGGGAAGAACAGATAGGAGAACTGTTTACCTATATTGAAGAAAGTCCGACCAGTTTTCATGCGGTGGCAAATTTAGAAAAAATGTTAAATGAGGCAGGTTTTACCCGGTTAGAAGAGAGGGAACGCTGGGAACTTCAAAAGAATGGAAAATATTATGTAAACCGAAGCGACTCATCGATTATTGCCTTTGTCCTTCCGGCAAAGGAAGCAAAGGGATTTCATATGGTAGCTGCACACAGTGATTCTCCTTGTTTTAAGTTAAAAGAGATACCGGAGATAACGGTAGATACTGCCTATTTAAAATGGAATGTAGAAAAATACGGTGGCATGATTCTTTCCACCTGGCTGGACAGACCGCTTTCAGTGGCAGGAAGAGTTGTTTCCAAGGGAAAAGCAGGAATGGAAAGTCATCTGGTTAATCTGGATGAGGATATTGCAATCATTCCTAATGTGGCGATTCATATGAACCGGGATATGAATAAGGGGGTTGAGTATAATCCCCAGATCGATATGCAGCCCCTTGTGGGAATGGCTTCTGCCGGTGGCAGCTATCTGGAAAGACTGGCAAAAGAGGCGGGCATTGCACAGGAAGAAATCCTTGGAACGGATTTGTTTTTGTATAATCGGGATAAATGTCATTTCATTGGTCTGGATAAGTCTTTTGTTGCAGGCCCCAGACTGGATGATTTGGAATGTGCGTATGCAGGCATGAAGGCGCTGGTACAGGAAGAAGCAGATGATTATATCAATGTGTGTGCGGTTTTTGATAACGAAGAGGTCGGAAGCGGTACCAAGCAGGGAGCAGCATCCACCTTTTTAAGCGATGTGCTGATACGGATTGGCAGAAAGCTTGGTATGGATGAGGAAGGGTATCGTTGTGCACTTGCAGGCAGTTTCCTTATTTCTGCGGATAATGCCCATGCACTGCATCCGAACCATCCGGAAAAGGCGGATACCGAAAACCGTCCCATCCTAAACGGCGGTATCGTTATTAAATATCATGGAAGCCAGCGGTATGCAACAGATGCTTATTCGGCGGCAATGATGAAGGATATCTGTAATCGGGCAGAGGTACCCTTTCAGGTATATGCTAATCGTTCGGATATAGTGGGTGGCAGCACTCTCGGCAATATATCGACAGCTCAGGTATCTGTCAATACAGTAGATATCGGACTGGCACAGCTTGCCATGCACTCTGCTTATGAAACGGCAGGTGCCAAAGATATCTGCTATCTGTTGCAGGCATTCCGGACATTTTACCGACAATAACTGCAAAATGGCAATCATCGGTAAGAGAACACATAAAAATATCCCGCATCATAAGAGCGGGATATTGAATGGACCGGTACCTGTTGTAGCAGCAGCTTCGGCAATACGGCCCCGGTATTCTGTTGGAGTACAACCCAGGTACCTTTTGAATAATTTGTTAAAATAGCTGATATTATTAAATCCAACGGACAAAGCCAATTCGGAGATAGAATTTGTTTTTTTATCATCCAGAATTTTTTTGCTGGCTTCGAAAATACGATATTTCATCAGGTATTCAAAGGGAGTCATCTGAATGGTACGTTTGAAACAGCGGCAACATTCACTTTTACTGACGGGAATGCTTTCAGCGATATCATCCAGAGTAAGCGGTTCGGCATGGTGCAGGCGGATAAAAAGCATGGCCTGCTTCACACGCTGTTCATCTAAGGAAATTTGTGGCCGTTGTGCCATTTCCGAAGTCAGGGGCAGATGGTTGAGAAGTATTGCCCAGAACTGGCACAGATAGCCTTTGGTTGCAATCTCATAACCGAAATTTTTCGTCAGATTGACGGCAATCACTTCATTTAAAACATCCAGCATCGATGCATGCCATGGATTTTTTTCCTCTAATACCATAGTTTTCAGAATGGCAAAACTCTGAACCGGAAGCAGGAACTGTGTCCGCATATTAGAATTGGTATGTCCAAAAAGAAAATCCGGATGGAATACTAAAGAATAATAGGTGCAGTTGCTACCATCGATACTTTGAAAAGAGTGCATGACATTCTGGTTAATAATCATGCACTGTCCGGGTTCCAGAATACAGGTGTTATCATCTGTCAGAACTTCTACACGACCACTGTTGATAATCATGATTTCCATTTCTTCATGCCAGTGCCAGCGTACTGAGTGCATATAAGATTTATATAAATCCACAAAATAAACCATAACCGGGTATTCCAGATTCCCATGGTTCTTTTTTTCATAAAAATTGTCATAAGTAAAAATTATTTCTTCAGTCATTTCCTCTTTTTTCATGCGTAATCCTCATCTTCAAGTCGTTTCTATACTGTCACGATTACTGTTTGCTAAGTTATAATAAACTATCATAGCATGGAACGATAATGAAGTCAAAATGCTTTTTCAGGGTTGAAAGATACCTGGGAGGGGTATAAAGTATTAGCGTGAAATACCCCTATGGGGTATGCTGATGCAAGGGAGAAAAGAAAGATGGGAAAAAGTGGAGAAAAAATAAAGACAATCACTAATAAAACATCCTGCTGTGTATGCTCCGGTAAAACGAAGGAGCGTTCCGAAAAGGAATATAAGGATTTGATGAACCGTCTGAAACGGATTGAAGGACAGGTGCGCGGTATTCAGGGGATGTTGGAGAAAGACTGTTATTGTACGGATATCATTGTGCAGGTGGCGGCCATCAACGCGGCACTGAACAGCTTTAATAAGGCATTGCTGGATAGTCACATCAGAACCTGCGTGGCAGATAATATCCGGCAGGGAAATGATGAGGTCATCGATGAACTGGTAATACTATTACAGAAGCTGATGAAATAAGCGAAGAATTCTGCACATAAAAAATGGATGGAAGGATGGTATGGAAAGAGAATGGAACAATATACAGTTACCGGAATGAGTTGTGCGGCATGCAGTACCAGAGTGGAAAAGGCCGTATCCGGCGTGCCGGGTGTCACCGGCTGCTCGGTCAGCTTACTTACCAATTCCATGGGAGTCGAAGGAACAGCAGACCCACAGGAAATTATACATGCAGTGGAAGCAGCGGGCTATGGTGCTGCCCTAAAGGGAAAGAATGCGAAAGCCGGAAAAACCCAATCCGAAGTTTATGAAGAGAGCCTGCAGGACAAAGAAACACCGGTTTTAAAAAAGAGAATGATTTCTTCCATTGGTCTGTTGATGCCCTTGCTGTATTTTTCCATGGGGCATATGATGTGGGGCTGGCCGCTGCCCGGTTTCTTTGAAGGAAATCATGTGGCGATGGGAGCCGGAGCCGCTTTTGGATACAGTGTTTATGCGTTGTTTGCGATGACGGATGCACAGATACGGGGCTACGCTGCGCAATATCCATGAGAATCTGTTCTGGGCATTTATTTATAATATCATTGGGATTCCGTTGGCTGCCGGAATGTGGTATCCTGTATTTGGATGGAAATTGAACCCGATGTTCGGTGCGGCAGCCATGAGCTTATCCAGCTTCTGTGTGGTCAGCAATGCCCTGCGGCTGAACTTTTTCCGGATGTACCGGACAGTCAGGGAACGGAATAACATTTTGCAAAATAGTAGAAATGATGAAAGAAATAAAACGGTAAAGGAGCGTATAACAATGGAAAAAACAATGGAAATCAAAGGAATGATGTGCGGACACTGTGAGGCAACGGTTAAAAAAGCATTGGAGAAGGCAGTAGAAGAAAAGGATTATGAAGTTGTTGCCATCCGATAGGAAAAATAGAAAATACAGGCAGAAAGAAGCATAAGATATTATAGAAAAATGATTTAGGGAGTATCTTATGGATTCTCAGAAACGGGAAAATCTGTTAAACCTTGCACTGGATAGTTCCATGGAGGAACGGGATAAATCACTGGAATTAAATATCGGTTTTGAAAAAGAGGACAATACCTGGGAAATTATTGTGAAATATCATGGCGATTTGCAGCAGGCATTGTCCTTTTTGCGTACGCTTCCGAAGGGAGAACTTCTCCGGATAGAAGAGTTGATTGCAGGCTATGCGATTCTGACAGTGCCGGAATCCCTTATGGATGCCTTGAGTGCAGTAGAAGAAATTGAATATATAGAAAAACCCAAAAGGTTGTTTTTTGAAGTGCTACAGGGCAAACAAGCATCCTGCATTATTCCCGGCAGTGAGCTTGCCACAACACTACGGGGGAAAGGCATTTTAGTGGCTGTTATCGATTCGGGGATTGCCTACCGGAATCCAGACTTCCGGAATGCAGACGGAACGACCAGAATCCGCTATTTGTGGGATCAGACATTAGAAGCGGGGGAATTGCAGGAAAACAGTGACCGGAACTATGCACCGCCGGAAGGGTTTGCAACCGGGGTGGAATTTACAAAAGAGCAGATAGATCAGGCACTTTTGGCACCTACGGAGGAAGCAGGCTATCGTATCGTGCCAAGCATCGATACGTCAGGACATGGAACGGCAGTAGCCGGGATTGCGGCAGGAAACGGCAGAGATTCCGGTGGCATTTATGCAGGGGTGGCACCGGAGAGTGAGCTGCTCATTGTGAAGCTAGGAGTACCGCGGGCAGAAGGCTTTCCCAGAACGACGGAGCTGATGCGGGCGCTTACTTATGTTGTGCGAAAATCTATAGAGTTACAGATGCCGGCGGCCATCAATCTAAGCTTCGGAAATACCTACGGAGCCCACAACGGAACTTCCCTGTTGGAACGGTTTATGGATAACGTATCGGAAATAGGGCGCAACGTGATTTGTGTGGGCAGCGGCAACGAGGGAGCTTCCGGCGGACACTGCGGGGGAAGTGTGGGGGTAACCGGAACAGAAGATTATCGGGGCAATCCGAATATCGTTTCGGTAGAGCTGGTTGTGGGCAATTATGAAACCGGATTAAACATTCAGCTATGGAAGGATTATGTGGATCGCTACCGGATTGAAGTGATATCACCTACGGGCCAGTCTTTTCGGGTAGATACAGACAGAGAGGGAAGACAGACGTATCGATTGGAGCAGACACAGATTCTTCTTTTTAATGGGGAACCGGCACCCTATCTTACCAGTCAGGAAATATATTTTGATTTGCTGCCGGACCAGAGCAATCGTTATATCAACAGCGGTGTCTGGACTTTCCGGTTAGAGCCGGTTAAGACGATTACCGGAAATTATACCTTTTATCTGCCCTCCGGGACCGTACGTTCCGAACAGACAAGGTTTGTCCGTCCAACACCGGATGTCACACTGACGATACCTTCCACTGCTTCTAAAGTAATAACTGTAGGAGCCTATCAGACCGCATTGGAAGCCTATGCGGACTTTTCCGGGAGAGGCTATCTGTATCAGGACCGTCTGGGTGGGAGAATCGAAGGTTCGTTTATCAAACCGGATCTGGTAGCGCCGGGGGTTGGGATTCTGGCACCCTCCAGAGAGGGCGGCTATGAGGCAGTAACGGGCACCTCTTTTGCCACGCCTTTTGTGACCGGAGCGGCGGCATTGCTGATGCAGTGGGGAATTGTGAATGGAAACGATGCATACCTTTACGGCGAGAAGGTAAAGGCTTATTTGCGCAAAGGGGCTTCTCCTATTCGAGGCGAAAGCAGGTATCCGAATGAACGGGTAGGCTATGGCGCGCTGTGTGTGGCAGATAGTCTACCGGGATGATCTGAATAATTATATGCGTCAAAATCAATGAATTGTTAGAAAATTCATAAAAAAGGCATTTATTGACAAAAAATTATTTTTATTTTATCATTAAGAAGAATTCTGAATGCGTTAAAAAATAGTTAGAGGAGGTACATTTATGGCAGTGTATAAGTGTAGTGTATGTGGGGCAATTTATGATGAGGAAAAGAGCGGAAAACCGCTTACAGAACTTACCGAATGTCCGATTTGTAAACAACCCGTATCCAAATTTGAACTTGTTTCAGAGGATAAGAAACCGGAAGCAGTGAAGAACTTTCAGGGAAAATTGGATTATGACCCGGCAACGGCAAGACAAGATTCATCTGCGCGGTATATGGCAGAAATTCATGAAATGGCAGTTACCGGAAAATCTGTCGGAGCTGCCATGAGTACCAAGATGCCGGTACCAAACTGGGATGATATTCTGCTTCTTGGCGCGCAACTCAATCCCCCGCCATTAAATGATGGAGACTATGTAGATACGAAGACCATCATCGGAAAGCATTCGAAAAAACCGATGGTACTGGATAGTCCGGTTTATATTTCCCATATGTCTTTCGGTGCATTGTCAAAGGAGATAAAGATAGCGCTTGCAAAAGGCTCCGCACTTGCCCAAACTGCCATGTGCAGCGGAGAAGGCGGTATTTTGCCGGAAGAAAAGGAAGCAGCGTACAAATACATATTTGAGTACATTCCCAATAAATATAGTGTGACAGATGAAAATCTGAAAACTTCCGATGCCATTGAGATTAAAATCGGTCAGGGAACCAAACCCGGTATGGGAGGACATCTGCCGGGTGAGAAGGTAACGGAAGAAATTGCAGCTATACGCGGGAAAAAACAGGGAGAGGACATCCAGAGTCCAAGTAAATTCCCGGAACTTCAGACCAAAGAAGATTTACGTGCAATGGTGGATATGCTTCGGGAACGTTCCGATGGAAGACCGATTGGAATAAAAATTGCAGCAGGAAGAATTGAGAAAGATTTAGAATATTGCGTATTTGCCCGGCCGGATTTTATTACCATTGACGGCAGGGGAGGAGCAACCGGATCCAGTCCGCTGCTTTTAAGGGAAGCAACGACGGTTCCGACCATTTATGCACTGTACCGGGCAAGAAAATATCTGGATTCTGTAAATTCAGATATTTCGCTTGTCATAACGGGAGGACTTCGCGTTTCGGCAGATTTTGCGAAGGCATTGGCAATGGGAGCGGATGCGATTGCGGTTGCAAGTGCCGGATTAATCGCAGCTGCCTGTCAGCAATACCGCATCTGTGGAAGCGGCAACTGTCCTGTCGGTATTGCTACCCAGAATCCTGAGCTTCGTGCAAGACTGGAAATTGATAATGCTGCCATGCGGGTAGCCAATTTCTTAAATGTTTCCAGAAACGAACTCGAAACCTTTGCCAGAATTACCGGAAATCATTCCGTACATGATTTATCGCTTAATAACCTTGTGACAACCAGTTATGATATTGCAAAATATACGCAGATAAAACATATCGGCGATGCCATGGAATGCGAAGCGGTGATACCGGAAGGCAAGGGAACGAAAGGAGACAGTACTACGACAACTTATAAGTGTAAAATATGTGGAGAAACTTTTACGGTAAAAGAAGGAGAAGAAGCAATTTGCCCACGCTGTAAGGCGACCGGAGAGAACCTGGAGGCTGTCACCGGGGTAAAGCAGGATAAGTATGCCGGAACACAGACGAAGAAAAATCTTGAGGCTGCATTTGCAGGTGAATCGGGTGCCAGAAATAAATACACCTATTTTGCTTCGGTGGCAAAACGGGAAGGCTATGAACAAATTGCCGGTTTGTTTTTGAAAACCGCAGAAAATGAAAAAGAACATGCAAAGATGTGGTTCCAGGAGTTGAATGGAATCGGGGATACGGTAGCAAATCTGAATGCGGCAGCAGATGGCGAGAATCATGAGTGGACAGATATGTACGAAGGATTTGCTAAAACCGCAGAGGCAGAAGGCTTTCCGGAGCTTGCAGAAAAATTCCGCATGGTGGGTGCGATAGAAAAGCATCATGAAGAACGTTATCGTGCACTGCTTAGCAATATTGAGATGGCCAAGGTTTTTGAAAAGAGTGAAGTAAAGGTATGGGAATGCCGGAATTGCGGACATATCGTGGTTGGAACGAAGGCACCTGAGATTTG
>JAQXTA010000017.1 GCA_029219245.1 Lachnospiraceae bacterium
AAAGTATATGACTGCATTTTCTTTTAACAAAAACTTCGTTTCCAGCTTTCTTTCTTCTGAATATTGTTTTTGTGTACAAAGAAAAGGCCTTGCTCCATCTCTTAATATCTGAAGCTGTTTTTCGGAAAGACTTGCCGGTTCTCCCATATCATGCCATATTTTTAAAGGATTACAGGTCTCTTCATCAACGCACTCCGTAAGCAGGCAATATTCTTCCCTCTCTGCTTCCCACTGAAATATCAGTTCCACATAGCCACTGCCTGTATTCTTATTCTCCGTTGAATGAAATAAAACTCCTCGGTAAGAACCATCATACAGTCTTATAACAACTGCATTTTTATCCCGAAATACACAATGTCCATCCTTCTCCTTTAATCGCTTGAAAAAGACAAATGACCAGAAAGTAGGCTTGGGAATACAACCATTTGCAACCAGCCCGAACCCTCCATGAAAAGGAGTAAACGGTACCCCCTTTTCCTCAAAGATATCGCCAAAGGTCCAATAGGAATATGACTCATTATCATCGCCAAGGCGAGAAAGCTGTTCTGCAATATATGCTGCATTCCGGTTCGTATCATGAAGTGGACAATTCGGAATATAGGCAGTATTAAATTCCGTAATATGAATTGCAAGTCCTTTGAACTCAGGGAAACTATCCATAATTTCTCTTGTCGTATGTAAATTGGCAAACCCTTCTTCCGAAGGAGACAGTTGTGCATAGCCATAATGTCCCACTTGTTCCGGTTCGCTTATTGTATAATGATGTCTGGTAATAAAATCCGGTTTCAAATGCTGCTCTCTGCAAAAAGTAAGAAAAGAATATATCCAATTTTCATCATCCACACCACAGATTGCAGGACCACCCACCTTAAAGCCTTCATCCAGTTCTTTTATTGCCAAATAGGTTTCCTGAAATAGCTTAAAATACTCTGCCATGTCAGCATCTTTCCAAAAACAACTAAGATTAGGTTCATTCCAAACTTCAACAGGCCATGTCACAACTTCTTCCCGTCCGTATCGCTCCATAAGATGTTTTAATACTGCTATTACCAGTTTTTTCCAATCCTCATATGACTTCGGTGGTGTTACATTCCCTTTCCAATAAAAAACGGTCTGCCTTCCACTTGCCAGAGAATCCGGCATAAATCCAAGCTCCAGAAATGGTTTTAGATGCAATTTACGATAATGGTCCATGACCATATCCAGATAGGTAAAATTATATTCTACGATTCTTTTTCCACCTTCAAAGCTTTCTTGATAAATTGCCATGTCATCACATAATAAACCATGCCCGCGAATATGACGAAATCCTATTTTATCCTGCACAAGTTTCAGTTGCTCCTGATATTCCTTTTGCAGAGCAAGTCCCATTCTTCCGGTGCCGATGCATTCATCTACATGATTGTGAAATAGCACTTGTTTTTCCGGAGAAATTTCTATATACTTTTTTTCATTTTCTTTCATCGCAAAATACTGCTCCTCTTACAGTGTCCTCATAATTAAAGTATATAAAAACTATTTTTCTATTTCTTTTCAAAAATTGCGTTTATATGGTGAAATATTGCGTTCCTATTTTTCAAACCAACCCCATTACCCGCAATATATAAAGCCATAAAGTCAGTGTAAACGCACTGAAAAAAGTAGTAATCATAACGGTACTGGAAGAAAGTGTCCCTTCATGTCCCATGCTCTTTGCCATAACAAAGCAGCTTACCGTCGTAGGTGAACCAAGCATAACAAGAATTGCTACAAGTTTATCCTGTACAAAACCCATTTTTACAGCAAGCGGCAAAAACATTACACAAAATAAGAGAAGCTTCATTCCACTGGCACAAAGTGCCGCTTTCAGCGCATGAAAAGCCTTCTTATAATCAAAACTTGCTCCCAGTGCCATCAGCCCTAGCGGCGTTGCCAGATTCGCAACATACTTTATGGTTTTTTCCATAATAAGCGGCTGGGGAATTTTCAAAAATGACCAGAGCATACCGATTGCAATTCCGAGAATAATGGGATTTGTTACAATCCCTTTTATGGTATTTAGCAATAATTTTTTATCTAATTTCTCACGATTTGGTTTCAAAAAGGATAAAATGACTACCGCCATAATATTGTATAAAGGCACTGTCCCAATTATCATAAGTGGTGCCATGCCGGAGGTTCCGTAAATATTCTGTATAAAGCCGATTCCAAGGAGTGCCGCGCTGGAGCGATATGCCGCCTGCGCAAATTCTCCTTGCAAAGAACGGTCTTTCAAAAGAAGAGAAACTATAATCGCAAGAGCAATGGATAAAAGTGTTGTCAGAAAACAAAACAATACAAATTTTCCATCCCATACCGCCAGAAAGTCTTCCCCTGACAAATCCTGAAAAAGCAAAACAGGAAGTGCCACTTTGAATACAAAAGAATTCAGGGTCTTTGTGAAAGAATCTGTAAAAATACCTGCCTTTTTAAAGAAAAATCCAAGCAACATCAATAGAAAAATTGGTACCGTTGCATTCAGACAAAAAATTAAATTCTGCATAAATATCTCCTTTACTCTTTCCGCTCCTTCATGGCTTCCAGAATTTTTTCCGCATCATACTCCGGAGCAAATTTTTCTGCCACATGGCAGATATTTGCTATCTTGCTTTCTTCCTCTTCCAGTTCTTCTGCTATTTGTGCCAGACTTTTATTTTTCAGCAGTTTTTTGCAAACCATACTAATCAGCACAAGTTCTCTGCCCTCTGCACGTCCAGTAAATTCGATTACTTCTTTTTCAGAAACCTTCAAATGTCGCAGCATCACTTCTATTACTTTTGAAATAATGTCAAGCAGTTCATCCGTAGAATGTTCTGACAGGTTTTGTAGGTAATCCTTTGGTAAATCCAGCTCCCGAAATTCATCTATACTCTGAAGTTTGTTTATCAGCATAACAAGAGATAATTCCTCTTATCCGTCCCTTCATAATACACGATAGGCAATATAGGCGGATATCGGAAATCTTTTGTTTTACTGATTCCTTTATGCGTTTTCTCCATTTCTTTCTCATAATCTTCCCAGATATAGACCATATACCGGAGTAACTGCATGCTTACATTATAATCGACCTGGGTTTTATGTTCAATAAGAGAAATAAAATATAGTGTATCTTTTTCGGATATTTTTACACGTTTTATCGTATCGCAATTGCGTTCCTCTGTAAACATAGGTATAAATCGTTCCGTAACATCTTCAATATCTTCCGGCCTGACATTTTTTAAAATTGGTAAATCCATATAGTTCCTTAAAAACTGTGAGCATAACTCTGCATTTCCAAAGATAATTTTACTGCTGCTATCATGTACCTTACTGTTTTTTACCTGACCCTTTTTCTGCTTTTTGATTTGTTTTTCTGTTTCCTTCATATGTAGTTCTCCCTTCTCTTGCGCAGGTACCCGGAAGAAAGAAAACAACTATCGCAAAAACTCAATGGTTAAATTCCACTCCTTTCCTGCTATTTGTCTTGTTGAATTATGACAGAACGTACCGAATGTACGTCTGTGGTTCCTGATGAAACCGTAGACTCACACATAGATGATTTGTGTGAGATAGAATTTATTATATAAAACAGGGCGCATTTTGGCAAGAACTATTTCTTCCCTTCATACACCCTGCTTTTTAATCCATTTATTAAGATGCTGCTCTTGCTATTTTATATAACTCCTCAGCAGCAAGTCTTGTTTTTGCAACAATATCGCCGCTTTCCTGTGGAAAGCAGTAATACAGTACCTTTTCATTTCCAATGCAGATGACATCTCCGATTTCGTACCAGAAAAAGTCTGAATACAGGCTATACGATGCCGTCGGTTCCTGAAAAAAGTCTAATTTCCCATTACAACCGCTTAAATGAAAACCGTCTTTTGTATGTAACAATCTCCCTTCTCCAACCTGGTATACACATTTTGCATCAACAATCATTCCGATTTTAACCGGAATATCCAATCGGTAGGTATCCTCCAGCAATTCCTTTTTTACACATTCTCTCTGCCAGCAATACCAGTCCGGAATATGTGTAAATTCGGTTTCACCAAAATCCGCTTTCAAAAAACCATACTCCGTTAATTCGTATCCCTTTCCACATTGCACACAGGAAATCTTTGTACCTTTCCCCAGCATTTTGCCCTCTGTATGGCAGCTTGGGCATTTATAAAGCACACGATTGAGTCCGTCTGCCCGAAAATCTTCTTTTATCGCAATATGATTCTCCTGCTGCCAGCGGAAATAATCAAGAGAAAAACTCTTATTGATAATTTCATTCAGTTCCTGTACCGATTTAGTGTCAATCTCTTCCGGGGAAAGCAGATATTCCATTTTGGCCGATACCTTAACCTTACGACGCTGTAAATTGTTATAAAGCGGATCTCTGGCAAACGCACCACTTGTCCGAATCATAACAACCGGAACCTTCAACAGTTTCAAACATTTACCGATACTTTCCGGAAGTGGAGTCTGCGTACCGTCAAAGCTATAGCTTGCTTCCGGATACATTAGAATGGAACTTTTCAGTTCCTTTACGGCATAAACCATATCCCGGACCAATGTCACGTCATTGATAAATTTTCTGGCCGGTATACAGCCGATGGCTCTCATGAGCCATTCTTTCCCTACAAAACCATCAGATGTACATACAATATGAAACGGTCGAGGATAAAGAACCTTTGCCGCTATCTCCAAATCGATAAAACTGGAGTGATTCATTAAAATCAAACAAGTCTCCTTATTTCCAAGCCTTTCCATTCCTGCTTTTTCACAAGTAAAATGAACTGCCCGTAGATCAAACGTCGATAAAAGCCGAAGCAACGTACGAAAAACCATACGCTGCCTGACCGGCTTCTTGTGTAACGGTGTCGGAAGTGCAAGCACTTCCTCATATCGCTTTTGTACTGTTTTAATTTTCATTTGTAATTCCCCTTAGTTCCTCATAAGAAATGCTTACCAATTAGTAATTTTCTGCATGAACCTCGAAATAGCTCTGCGGATGATTACATACCGGACAAACTTCCGGCGCCTTCGTTCCGACTACAATATGGCCACAATTTCTACATTCCCAAACCTTTACTTCACTCTTGGCAAAGACTTCTGCCGTTTCAACATTTTTCAAAAGAGCTCTGTATCTTTCCTCATGATGCTTTTCAATTTCACCTACCATGCGGAATTTCGCTGCCAGCTCCGGGAAACCTTCTTCTTCTGCTGTCTTTGCAAAGCCTTCATACATATCCGTCCACTCGTAGTTCTCTCCGTCTGCAGCAGCACCCAGATTCTGCGCCGTATCACCAATACCGCTTAATTCCTTAAACCACATCTTTGCATGCTCTTTTTCATTCTCAGCAGTCTTTAAGAAAAGAGAAGCAATTTGCTCATAACCTTCTTTCTTTGCTACGGATGCAAAATAAGTATACTTATTTCTTGCTTCTGATTCTCCCGCAAAAGCTGCCTCAAGATTTTTCTCCGTCTGAGTTCCTGCATATTTGCTTCCTGCCTTCGGTTCTTCAATCTTTTCAAAAGCAGATGCCGGCTGTTTACAGATCGGGCATGCAAAATCTGCCGGAAGCTCCTCTCCTTCATAAATATAACCACACACTTTACATTTCCATTGTGCCATTTTTTTATCTCCCTTCTTATTGAAAATCATACTTTTATCTTCATAAATTGTATGCAACAATTTTTCCGCTGTTTCACTTAACGGCTTGCCGTAAAATTCTTCGTATAGCTGCTTGATCTCAGGATTTTCATGACTTTTGCGCAAAGTCATCTGCTCATCTTTCTTATACAATCCGGCAATTCTGTCTTTACGGACTTGCTCGGCATCCTTTGATATATCCTTCGGCTGACCGCCTCCGCCGATACAGCCACCCGGACAAGTCATCACCTCGATAAAATGATATTGTTTTTTACCCTCTCTTACACGTTCAATCATTTTCCGGGCATTTGCTGTTCCGTAAACTACTGCAACATTGATTTCCAAATCCTGAATCTTTAAGGAAGCTTCTTTTATTCCTTCATATCCACGTACCGGTTGTAAATCAAACAGAAAATCCGGTGCATTTTCTCCGGTAATATATTCATATGCCGTTCTTAATGCCGCTTCCATTACTCCGCCGGTATTACCGAAAATCACTGCGGCTCCTGATGCACATCCCATGATATTATCATAAGCGGAATCCTCTAAGGCGGAAAAATCTACCTGGTTCTCTTTGGCCCATAACGCAAGCTCTCTTGTTGTAAGGACAAAGTCCATGTCCTTCAAATCAACACCACCGTAGTAATCTGATGCACCATGCATTTCTTCCCTTCTGATTTCATATTTCTTAGCGGTGCATGGAGCCAATGCTACATTGACAATTTTATTCGGATCAAGCCCCATTTTTTTAGCAAAATAAGTTTTGATCGTTGGACCCTGCATTCCGATAGGACTTTTGGCAGTCGAAATATTCGGCAAAAGCTCCGGATAATACATCTCTGCAAATTTAACCCACGCAGGACAACAACTGGTAAACTGCGGAAGCGGCTGATTTCCTTTCGTAATTCGTTCAATCAGCTCACTGGCCTCTTCTACGATGGTAAGGTCTGCTGCAAAGTTTGTGTCAAGTACATAATCCACACCTAAGTTCCGAAGAAGCGCCACCATCTTTCCTTCTACGAACGATCCGGCATCCATACCGAATTCTTCACCCAGTGCCACTCTTACGGATGGTGATGTACTTACAATGACAATCTTATCCGGATTGTCAATTGCCTCTTTGACTGCATCGTATTCATATTTTTCGGTGATGCTGTTTACCGGACAGACATTAGCACACTGTCCACAGTGAATACAGACCGCTTCCCCATTGGTCTGTTCCAAAGTATATGTACCATGTACCCCAATTGCTTCGGTGCAGACATTTTTACACATTCCGCACTTGATACATTTCTCTTCATCCCTTACAATACTGGGGTTATCCGCTTCAATCGGTACCCGGACATCCAAAGACAAATGTTTCATTCTCTCTTACCTCCCTTATCTTTCTCTTCTGCTAAACATTCCGCACAAATATAATTTATTTTTAAATCATACGACAGAATCGGAATCCCAATTTCTTTTTGTAATCTCTCTGTAAAGTCCTCCAGCACAATATCCGATAATTTACCACATTTTTTACAAAACAGATGGTCATGCCTCTTCATCTTATCATAACAGTCCGGAAATCCCTCTACGGTAACCTTTCGGATAAGCCCCTGCTCATATAAAGAAGATAAATTGTTATATACTGTCGCAAGCGCAACCCTAGCACTCTCTTCCTGTAGGCGCAGATAAATCTGCTCTGCCGTCAAATGTTCTTTGGAATTATTGATAATGCCTAAAATAAGCTTTGCATTTTTTGTCATGAGAACCCCAATCATTTATTATAATTAGAATAATTCTAATTATACTTTATTTTTTTCTTATTTGTCAAGACGATTTCCCCACATATAGCATTGTTATTTCTCCTTTATCGAATCTTTCCGCCATGGAAAAAGCATTCATATACCTTCGTATTATAATGGAAAATTTCTTCATATCCCTAAAACCACTGAATACCTCCGGTAACCTTCGCCGAATAGGTATATTCACCGGACTGGAAAAATGCCGGACCGCGATATGGGAAATCCGGTGTGGCAGCCCGAAGCGCTTCTTTTAAGAAGTTTCCGCTAAAATGCTCATCCAGAACCCTCCCGGCATAATTCATTGCATAGATGGCTTTTCCACCTTTCCAGACAGCCTCTTCTCCGGCAAACTGCTCTCCGCCTACATAAGTATCATGATAGACATAATCCCCTTTTTCGTACCGGTAATCATGGGAGTCCAGACGTGTCGGCTCACACGCATTCGAAAAACCCGCATAGGTATTCCGATTTGCTTCCAGACGGAAATTTATCATTTCTTCTGTATCCGTATCTTCTCTATCCGTAACCGAAACACTGCATTCCCGGTCTTTTACCAGATAATCAACGGTTATATGAAACAATTCACTGAGCTGAATCAGATTCAAAATGTCCGGGTATGCCTGACCGGCTTCCCACTTCGCCACTGCCTGTCTGGAAACATTCAGTTTTTCTGCTAATTCCTCTTGTGTATAGCCTCTGCTTTTCCTTAATACCTGTAATTTCTCTGAAAAAATCACATGCAAACCCTCTCTTTCTCATGCTTTTATATGAATATCATATCCATTTCAGAGAAGTCTCTCCATCCATTCTGTGTTGCTTTTTCTCCACCATTGGTTGCCCGGTTATTTTGCTATTTCTCCCGCAAACTCAAAGCCTTTCTTAGCCACAATGACTGCGATTATCTCATTGATTACGGCTGCTGCCGCAATGGTACCTTTTACAATTATCGCAAGCTCCGGTTCTCCGGACTCTAAAACCGAACATACAATTCCGGTAAAGACCAAAGAAACACCGGAATGTGGCAATAAGGTAAAACCAAGATATTTCTGAACCGTTTCAGGCATTTTCATTAATTTCGCTCCAAACCTTGCTCCGAAATATTTTCCGCATGCCCGGGAAAGAATATAAATAAAGGTAAATAATCCCGCTCCATACAAGCTCTGTTCCTAACATCAAACCGAAAGCACATTGCATCCACATAATAATTATTTTGTACCAGGATGCACTCAAAAGTTCTTGCGGCAGAAGTCCTATCGCATTCGGTCCAAGAATCATCCCTGCAATCAGCCAGCCAAGAATCGCCGGCAATTTTATTTTACTGACTGCTTTACCTGCAAGAAGAGCAATCAGAAGAGTCGCTAACCAAAATACTCTCGATTTCTATTTTCCCTCATCTATCCCATTCGTTATACTTTACAACCATTTTAGGGTGGAGTAAAATATTATTGTAAACTTGTTTTAGTTTTATTAATAAAGAATGGAGCACCTTATGACTCACAAAGAAAAAGCCGAACAACTCATACAGCAAAAATATCATTGTTCACAGATAATTCTGGGCACATTCGCAGATGATTTAGGATTAGATTTAAAAACTGCGCTTAAAATAGGTACCTGTTTTAGCATGGGGATGCGTCAGGGTGAAATCTGCGGTTGTGTTTCGGCATCCTTAATGGTATTAGGGTTAGCTATGGGCTCCTATGACTCCAATGATAAAACACAGGAAATCTATTGTAATAAAAAAATGGATGAACTGATACAGCGTTTTTCAGAACGAATGGATGGCGCAACAAATTGTCGGGATATCTTAGGAAAAGATATATCAAAACCGGAAGAATTGGCAGCTATTCGCAAAGAAGGACTGATTTTAAAAAAATGCCCGAGAGCAATCTATGGCTGTATTGAAATATTAGAAGAACTATTATCCGAATATCTTACAGATGTTAGAGAAAGCAGTATCAATATACAGGAGATTCCGGAAACTGACGAAATTCATATGATATTGAAGGGAATTACCAAACTAAAATGTTTCCGAAGAAATGTTAATAATCTTTTATTTTCTTCTTCCAGAGGCATTGGTTTTATACAGTTTGATATCCGTAAATTTAAAATCATTAATGATTTGTATGGCGAAAAATTTGGAGACGAAATTTTAGATTTTATTATACAACAATTAACTGCAATCTGTAATGATAACCAGTTTTTTATCAATCTGCGCAGTGATGTATTTATGGTGGTAACCGAATATGATAAAGAAGATGAACTGGTAGAATTCATACAACAGTTAAATGACCGTGTCAAACGATATAAAAACATAAAGATTCAGATGTCTTATGGTGTCTATACGGTAGAAGATCGAAATATGGAAATGCGGCAGATGGAAGACAGAGCTGCCATGGCAAGAAAAGCCGTTAAGAAAAATGCCTTAACAAATATCTTATTTTATAAAGAACAGTTTAAGGAATCCCTGTATAACCGAAAATTTATTGAAGAAAATATGGAAACTGCTATTACGGAAAGACAGTTTATGATGTATCTACAGCCCAAATACAGTATCTCCAAAAATGAAATTATTGGAGCAGAAGCTTTAGTAAGGTGGAAACATCCTGAACGGGGGATGATTTTTCCGAATCAGTTTATTCCTATTATTGAAGAAAACGGTTTTATTAAAAAAGTAGATTATTACATATGGGAAGAAGCCTGCCGCTTTTCCAAGAAATGTGAAAAGGCAGGCCTCGTACCATGCCCGATTTCTGTTAATATGTCAAGAATCCATCTGCGTAATGATGACTGCATACAGGTGCTTGACGATATGCTAAAAAGAAATGCCGTTCCCAAAAAACTTTTGGAACTGGAAATAACGGAGACAGCGGACGACCAGCAAATCAGCCGGAAAGCTCTCCAATTGAAGGAAGACGGCTATACGCTTCTAATGGACGACTTCGGAAGCGGATATTCTTCTTTAAATATTTTATTGGAAACCCCTTTTGACGTCATAAAGCTTGATAAAAAGTTTATTGAAAATATGATGGTATCAGACAAGGGAAGGCTCATTCTGGAACAAGTTGTTGCAATGGCAAACAAACTGGAATTAGGACTTCTGGCAGAAGGTGTCGAAACAAAAGAACAGGTAGATTTGCTGCAAAGCATAGGCTGTGACCATGTACAGGGTTATTATTATGCCAAGCCCATGCCTGCAGATGAATTTTTTGAACTTCTGAAGAAACAGCAATAGTGGTCTAAATGCACAGAAAACAGCTATAGGATATTTTTTATCCACTGAATAAATGCAGTCTTATCAGAACTATTGTATCCAGCATTTCTATAAAAATTTAAGGTCGCCTCATCCTTTGCCCCGGTAAGTAACTTCTTTACTGTGCATTCTTTCTGATTCCGGTTTTGTAACATTAAAAAAGCCCATCCGTTGGATGAGCTTTTTTAATGCCGGCGACCGGAATCGAAC
>JAQXTA010000018.1 GCA_029219245.1 Lachnospiraceae bacterium
ACATATCCGCTACTTTCTCGCAGTGGCAGAAGAAATGAACTTTACACGGGCAGCAGAAAAGCTATGTATCGCCCAGCCTCCTCTCAGCCGACAGATTCAGGAACTGGAAGAAGAACTGGAAGTAAAGCTTTTCCTGCGAAAGCCTCATAATCTGCAGCTCACACCGGAGGGTCAGCTTTTTAAGCAATATGCAATTCGTGTACTGGATCTGGTAGCAAAATCTACCGAAGAAGTAAAAGAAATCCACAGTGGTCTTCACGGCACCCTTTACCTGGCATCGGTGGAAGGTCACGCGCCCAAGCTTTTTGCCCAATGGATTGCCGGATTCCAACAGGAAAATCCCCATGTGGAATACAATCTGTGGAACGGGAACTCTGATGACGTGGTACACAGGCTGATGAATGGTCTATGCGAACTGGCAATTATTATGGAGCCCCACAATGCGGAAGGTGTGAATGCGCTGCCCGTCTATAAGGAGCCCTGGATTGCCATGATTCCGCAAGGGCACCCGCTGGCCGCTCTGCCGAGTGACACAATAGATGTACAGAAACTGGCAGACTATGACTTATTGATTCCTTCCCGCGGTTCCCGTCTGGAAGAAATCACCAACTGGTTTGAAGATAAGACAAAGGTCTTAAAGATTCGTTGCCGCCTTGCTCACATGGTAACTGCTTATGAACTGGCAAGCCAGGGCATCGGCATCGCTCTCTATCCCGCCTCTGCCCGGATTAGTGAAGATTCCTCCGTCTGCATCAAGCGGCTGGTAAATCCATCTGTTACTGCCTCCTATGTCCTTATCTGGTGCAAGAACCGTTCTTTATCTCATGTTGCAGAAGAATTTCTTGCTTATGTACAAGAACGTGAAATGCCCCATAGTAGTTAAAATCGAATGTAGCTAACTGCCTTTTTGCGAATCACCTTAAAAGACTCTTCCAACTTTTCTACATAATAGAGCATGCTCCTTCTTTTTTGCATGTAGTTCATATACGGTTACTTCTATTCCCTAATCAAAACAGCCCTGCAAGGTGCTCCACAACACACTTTAATTCATCCACAACCTACAGCCAACTCTGCTCTATAGTTTGTGATAATTGCAAAAACATTTCATAATATTTACTTTTGGTTTGATTAATAATATTCATTGCAATTGCTTCATTATATGCGTGAGCAACATTATTTCTAGAAACAAGAGCCTCCAACCACACTTCCTCATTATTAATCATTCCTGATTTATAGGCTGTTTTCAATATCGTTCTTGGAGAACCTGTTGCTCCTTCAGAATAACCATGATTTTCTAAAATTTCTTTCATTGCCTTCCATGCTTGCTCAAAACATATCTCATACAAACCAACCATACCTGCTATTTCTACATTACCATATGGTTCCTGATAGTTATAAATATCTTTTAGATTTTTCAATGCAGATTTAAAATTTTTATATTTCTTCATATAAGACGACTCCTTCCTGAACAATTGATTCCAATAGTTCTTTTCTAACCGGTTTGTCTAAATCAATCACATCAAACTCAAGCAATGTGGATGTTTCCTCATCTATGCTTAATATAAACTGACTACTATTCCCACCATAAAATGCCAGATCAATATCACTTCGTTCTTTATAATCTCCTCTTGCTCTTGAACCAAAAAGAATTACTTTCTTAACTTGATTCTTTTTCGCTAACTGGATAATTTCCTGTATAACGTTTTGTTTAATTCCTGTGTTTTCATACATACCTTTCACCAACTCAAATACCTCTTATCCATCATTCATAATCAAATTCTTACGATTACCTAATCAAAACAGCCCTGCAAGGTGCTCCATCAGATTGTCCCAAATTAATTGGTGCCGCATTAAGCCAATACACACCTTCTTCCAATTCGTTAAGTCGAATTCCTTCCAAAAGTACAACCTCCGATTTGAGAAATTCGTAATGAACCTTTGCCGGGGCATCGATTGGTCCTACCGTCTGCGATTCATTTCCTATCAATACAATGTTCTCTTTGGTAAATACTTTGGCCGCTTCTAATGTGATAAAACAATCTCCACCTATCAGAATACGTTTGGCAGACTCTAAATCCATATCTTTTGCCTTATCAACAATAGCCTGGGCAATCTCTGCTGACACCGGACCTTCAGCAAATGTAACATAACATTTGCCAATAACACTTTCCAAACTCAACTGATCAATTGTCTTGCCATCTTTATAGAAATGATATGGTGCATCAATATGTGTCCCGTTATGTGCACACATAGAAAGTGCTGTAAGATTGTAAATACTTCCATCCTCAAAGGATTCAAGTACTCTTCTTACCGGAGGCTCATCCCCCGGAAATACCGCGCAATGAAATAATTCTTGAGAAATATCATATATTTTCATACTGCCTCCACTCTTTTAATACCATAACTATCAATGATACAATTCTCCTGTTGATTATTCTATGAACATACTCAAAATAAATCCAACATATTATCTAAGTATATTTCTTCTCTGACATGCAGTTGATACTCAGGCTTGATCATATAATAAAGCAAAAATTCCAGAATCAAAGCGCTTCCGAGTCCCCGGCCTTCAATTTTAAAATGAGAAAATCCCATCGGTAAATAAATATTTCTAATATCATCTATTGAAATAAATCCCGGATTTTTCATTGCTTTGGAAAAACGATATCCGTTCTCTGCATCAGGAGCCGTGCACCGATAATCCGGACAATCATTTCCCAGATTTTTGCGACTGACA
>JAQXTA010000019.1 GCA_029219245.1 Lachnospiraceae bacterium
AAGGAGGATGGTTAAAATGACAATGGGACAAATGATGGTATACGGAGGTATTGCCATAATCGCACTCGGTATTCTCGCCATCTGCCTTTATGTGCCACTCTTTGCAAGACAGCGGAAGAAACTGGAGAAGGCCATACAAGAAGAATATATATAGGCAGTATGGCAGACAAGGAGAAAACGGTTTTAAAGCAGGAACGCAAAAATTGTTTCCGATGCAATCGTTGAAGAAAGAGCATTTATTGAGTATAATATGTATATATAACTTTTCAAAAGTTAAGAGACGCTTATGAAAGACAGGAGGTGCCAATTATGTGTGTTGTATCAATAAATGTCCCGGAAGAAATATTATTGGATCTTCACGAGGATAAAGATGATTTTGCAGATTATATGAAGAAAATGTTAGCGTTGGATTTATATACGAATAAGAAAGTATCATTGGGATATTGTGCCAGCGTTGCTGAAATGACAAAAGAAGAATTCGTACAGTATCTTGGAATAAATGGCATTTCGATATTCTCGTTTGCTTCAGAGGATGAATTTTTGGAGGAGTTGTCAAATGCGTAAAGTGGTTGTAAATACAACGCCACTCATTGCGTTAAGCAATGTAGGACAAATGGAGATATTAAAAAAATTATATGGAGAGATTATGATTCCAGAAGCAGTATATAGAGAATTATCTGTAAAGGAAGAATCTATTTGTAAGAAAACAGTAGATTGTTCTCTTGACTGGATTCAGGTAAATAAAATTAAAAACCAAATGGCAAAGTCCATGTATAAAACGCAGCTGCATGATGGAGAGGTAGAAGTTATGATTTTAGCGAAAGAAATTGAAGCAGATGTGGTTATTATAGATGATGCTAATGCCAAGAAACATGCAAAGTATTTGGAACTGCCGGTAACTGGTACACTAGGCGTGCTGATAAAAGCAAAACAGGAAGGCTATGTAGATGAGTTGAAACCTATATTATATCAGATGGTACAGAATGGCATTTATATTTCGCAGAGCTTGATTGAGATGTGCTTAAAGCAAGTAGGAGAAATTTTATGAAACGAAATCTGAAAGAAACCTTTATTCGGGTTATTATACTGCTCATTGGACTTACCATTGCCCATCTTGGCGTTACGCTGTTTTTGCTGGCAGATTTAGGTGCCGATCCCTTCAATGTGTTGGTACAGGGAATTTTTCGGACTGTTTCCGGTATGACAGGCTGGGCATTTCTCACACATGGTTATACCCATATCGCTATGTGCTTTCTGATTATTCTTGTGCTGCTTATCGTGGATAGAAGCTATATCAAAATAGGAACCATACTTTGTATGATTTGCGGTGGACCGATTATTGATTTTTTTACGGTTCTATTGAAGTTTTTGTTTGAAGGGGAAAGAGCACTGTGGTATAAGCTTTTTATGCTTGCCGTAGGGTGTGTGATTCTGGCATTTGGTATGACGATAGTTATTAAATCCGATGCAGGAACCGGGCCAAATGATTTAGTGGCATTGGTCATCAGCGAAAAGACGCATGCGAAGTTCAGCATCATTCGTATCGTGGTAGATGTATCGTTTGTTGTAGTGGGATTTTTGTTAGGAGGCTCTTTTGGTATCGGTACGATTGTCTGTGCCTGTCTGGTGGGACCGGTAGCAGGAGTCTTCCTGCCAAGAAGCGAGAAGATTGTAGCGAAGATTCTGAGGAAATTTTTTTAAAGAGGTCTTGACGGGTCAATCTATATGATTTAAAAAAGCGGACCATGCTTTACAGCAGAATCCGCTTTTTGTATTTGCAATGTATTTTGCACCTTTAATCCAGTTCTCCGGCATTGTATCTTGCTACAATGGACTGGATACGTTCCACAGGATTTAATAAGTCGCTGATGGAGGTATCGTGATTTAAAGTATCAATAATATAGGCGATATACTTACTCATGTCGCAGTTGATGTACCATTCACGCTCCAGAAGTTCCGGTGTCTGATAAATCAGATTGGTAGTCAGTACTCTGTCAATAATGCCATCTTCGAATGCCTTGTCAAAGCGGTCCAGACCGGCTGTGAAAAGACCGAAAGTAGAGAAGACGAAAATACGGTTTGCTTTTCTTTCTTTTAAGGCAACAGCAACCTCCAGAACACTTTCGCCGGAAGAAATCATATCATCAATGATAATCATATCCTTGCCTTCTACACTACTTCCTAAGAATTCATGTGCCACAATCGGATTACGACCATTTACTACCTGAGTGTAATCTCTTCTCTTATAGAACATACCCATATCCAGACCAAGCACGTTGGCGATGTAGATAGCTCTGCTCATACCGCCTTCATCCGGGCTGATGACCATCATATGGTCGGTATCAATGTGAAGTCCTTTCACATTGGTAAGAAGTCCTTTGACAAACTGATAAGCGGGCTGTACGGTTTCAAAGCCATGCAGCGGAATCGCATTTTGTACACGCGGGTCGTGTGCATCAAAGGTAATAATGTTATCAACTCCCATGTTTACCATTTCCTGCAATGCCAGAGCGCAGTCGAGTGATTCTCTTGTGGTTCTTTTGTGCTGTCTGCTTTCGTATAAGAACGGCATAATGACGGTAATACGTCTTGCCTTTCCACCGACAGCGGCAATAATACGTTTTAAATCCTGATAGTGGTCATCCGGAGACATATGATTTTCGTGTCCACAGAGAGAATACGTTAAGCTGTAGTTTGCTACATCGACCAGAAGATATAAGTCGATACCGCGGACAGATTCTTTGATGACACCTTTGGCTTCACCGGAACCAAATCGCGGTACTTTTGCATCCACAATATAGGAGTCACGCTGATAACCTGTGAAAGCCAGACTGTCTTTGTGCTCACTCTCACGCTCGGCTCTCCACTTTACAAGATAGTAGTTAACCTTTTCTCCCAGTGCTTTGCAGCCCTCCAACGGAATAATGCCGAGAGAACCGACAGGGATGGTTTCCAGATTTCTTTTTTCTTCACGCTTTGCCATGAAAAGAATCCTCACTTTCTATTCAGTAATCGCTTTTTATATATACGGATATCAGGACCGGTCAGTTTACAAAGCTCATAGTTGCTGGTAATGCGGGAAAAGATACGGTCTGAGTATCGGTTCCGCAATTCCTCCAAAGAGAGATTCGTAGAAATGACGGTTGCTTTTTTTCCCATATGTCTTTCATTCAACAGGGAAAAAAGCTGGGAATTAACAAACTGGTTTGTTAATTCGGTTCCCAAATCGTCAATAATCAACAGATCACATTGATAGAGGTCTGTATATCGTTCTTTCTGATCTTCTTTGTTTCTATAATCAAAAGAATATTTGGCTAACAGGTCAAAAAGACTGGCTGCACTAAAGTATATAACGGAATGACCGCTTTCGATTAATTCTTTGGCAACACAGTTTGATAAGAATGATTTTCCAGTACCCACTTTACCATAAAAAAAGAGATTATGGTAGTCGGAATTGAAATTTTTGATAAAATTCTGACAGGTTGTTACGGCATTTTTAAAATGCTGTAAATCCTCCCCGTCATAATATTCATAAGATAAGGTTTGAAAGTTTTCATTTTGTAACATTTCACGAATATTAGACTGCTCATATAGCAATGTAATCATCGCCTGCTTAAAACAATGGCATTTCTGCCCGTCAATATATCCGGTATCCTTACAGTCCGGACAGGTATAGACAGGGGTAAGATAATCTTCCGGCAGTCCGGCATCCATCAGAAGCTGTGCTTTTCTGCCCGATAATTCGGCGATTAAATCTTTTAAGTCTTCCATGGCATGTTCATCGCCTTCAAGATATTTTTTCCCTTGGGTAACGGAAACAGCAGCAACGGCATCTTCTAAGTCTTTGTAGCCGGGAACATGGTCATAGACATAGTTCATTTTGCGTTCCAGAGCATGGCGGTTATGTAATTGTCTGTTCTCATAATCACGAAGTATGGTATCATACTGGGAATTGGTTAGTGCCACGACAAAACTCCTTTAAAATCAGTTGCTTAACAACTCTTTTTCCAGTGCATCGAAATCATAGTGACTTTGCTTGAACTGGTTGAATTTATTGGCGGAAACCGCCTTTGCAGCTTTGTTCTTCTGGAAAGTCTCTTCCAAAGCCTGCACATCTTCTTTATGGTGTACACCTGCTTTGTACCAACTGCTTAAAATGCTGTCGGCATATTCAAAACGGTGCTTGTCCGTCGCCAAAACAGTCCGTTCACAGGCAGCCGAAATCACATCGAATTCAAAGGCAAATTCTTTCGTCCAACGGGTAATGTAAGTAATTTCCGTCTGGGTGGGTGAACTGGATTTGCCAAGTGCTTTCATAATATCATAGACAATTTTATCATATTTATGTGCATATTTTGCAGCCTGCTTCGGTGTGGTAATTCCCTCCTGTGCCCAGTTGATGGCAACCTTTTCCATATAACGGAAATCTTTTTTGCCGCGGTCGACACAGTACTGAATCAGATAATCAATCAAATCTTCCGAAAAACCAAGCTTGTCCGAAATAAAGAAAATAGTTTTCATCTCGGAAGGGCTTAAGGTTTTCTTTAAATATTGTTCCGCAATGAAAAGCAGTCTGGAAATTGCTTCATCAGATTTAAAAGCCTTTAACTGGTCTAATGTGTAAGAAGGCTTTTCATATGGATTTTCGGAAACGATTTCTTTTTCGGGAAGAATTTCTTTTTCCGGTACCGGCAGCTTGAAGGAAATCGGAACCACACAGGAAACCGTTTCTGTTCCTGCGATAGTTGAAGGCAGAGTCCCGGAAACAGTTCGAGTTGCCGATGCAGCCGGAGCAGTCGTTTCGCTTGGAGCATTCAGGTCACGCAGATGGATGCCGGTCAGATTTTTGGATTCATCATAGTCCAATGTTAAAAGCCGGTTTTTCTCCCAATATTTTAAAGCACGCAGAACGTCCTTTTCGGTATAATTGAACATATCCGCAATTTCAGACACACTGGTAGAGAGTCTGGCACTCATCATACGGATCAGATACAGATAGATTTTGAGCTGTGCATCATTAGCAGCTTTCATATACTCGTCGATAAAACGGTTTGAGATAACCGTAGCATCTGTATAATTATCCTGATAGATTGTCAATTGATTCATTTTTTACCACACCCTCTTCATGATTTACCAAAGTAAGCTGAATTATAGCATAGCAATTTTTAAAAAGATATAGTCAATTTGCCAGAAAACAAAAACAAACATTTGTTCCTTGTGTTGTGGAAAATGTGGATAACCGGATATTTCCAATTTCAAGTAGTTCTCCATCAATGATTTTATGTTTGTTTTTTCCTTTTTCAGAAAAAGAAAAATATCCACAGTCAAAAGAACTGTGAAAAAGTCCGTTTGATGTGGATATTGTGGATAATTATCGTGAAAGCAGATTTTCGCCGATTTTAACAACATCTCCGGCGCCCATAGTTATCAACAAATCATCCTTTGTGCAATTTTCCAAAATGAAATTTTCAATTTCGGAAAAAGATGGAAAGTAATAACATTCCCCGCCAAGTTTCTTAATTTCTTCCTGCAGAGTCTTGGAGCTGATGCCCAAAGTATCCTTTTCCCTGGCAGCATAAATATCTGCCAGAATGACTTTATCCGCCAGTGTCAGTGCCTTGGCAAATTCGGGAAGAAAGGCCTTTGTTCTGGTATAAGTATGCGGCTGGAATACGCACCAGGTTGTTTTATGAGGATAATTTCTGGCTGCTTGTAAAGTTGCAGTAATTTCTGTGGGATGATGTGCATAATCATCTATTATAGTGAAGCCGTTTACCTGACCTTTGTATTCAAATCGTCTGTCTGTTCCCCGAAAATCGGACAACGCTTTGGCAATGACGGTATTTTCCATACCAAGCAGTCTTGCAGCGGCAATCGCAGCAATTGCATTATAAACATTGTGGATGCCCGGAACATGCAGTGTATAGCTGCCTTCCTTATGACCTTCTTTTGTCATAAGAGTAAAGGAAGGGTGTCCAAAGGAATCATAAGTAATATCAACCGGATAATAATCGGCAGTATTGGTGGAACCATAGGTAATAACCTGACAAGCTAAGGAGTCTGTGACTTCTTCCACATGGGGGATATCCTGATTAATAATCAGGGTTCCGTCAGCAGGCAGCAGCCCGGCAAATTTATGAAAGGAATTGCGGATATCCTGAATATCTTTGAAAAAGTCCAGATGGTCTTCTTCTATATTAAGGATAATACTGATTTTGGGGAAAAAGCTTAAAAAGCTGTTCGTATATTCACAGGCTTCGGTAACAAAATAGTCAGATTTACCGATACGGATATTACCACCGATTGGTTGATAAATCCCTCCAATGGACAAGGTGGGATCGGTATTTCCCTCCAAAAGAATCTGTGACAGCATGGAAGTAGTGGTTGTTTTACCATGTGTGCCGCTGACTGCAATCGGGAGCTTATAATTTTTCATCATCTGTCCAAGAAGCTGTGCTCTTGTTAAAAAAGGAATGCCAAGTTTTCTTCCGGCAGCCATTTCCGGATTGTCTTCTTTGATGGCACTGGTATATACAATTAAATCGGGAACGATGGTAAGATTTTCTTCCCGCTGACCGTAATAGACAGAAGCTCCTTTTTCACACAAAATTTTTGTAAGGGGAGATTCCTGTCTGTCCGAACCGGATACCTGAAAACCTTCTGAAAGAAGGATTTCTGCCAGCCCACTCATGCTAATGCCGCCGATTCCGATAAAGTAGACATGAATCGGGTTTTTAAAATCGATTTGATACATAATTTATGACTTCCTATCTTTATTATATATTATAACAATGCAGGAAAGCGTTCCTCCCTTGCCTGTTATAAATATTATACGCATTTGCTGTAAAAAAACCAACTCAAATTTACATAAACCGGAAAGGAGATGGGAAAATTTGTATTTTTATTAAAAATTTACAAAAAGTCAAAATTGTATAAATAGTGGAAAAAATAAATTTGTGTAAAATAGAGAAAAAATAAAGATAAAAATTCAAAATATTGTTATATATGAATAATATTTCGGGTATAAAAAGAGAAATATTTTGTAAATAATATTCACTTTCTGCTTTGATTGTGATATACTTATAAAACAAAATAAGTTTTTATATTATTTTATATAATATTTTTTAGAAACAAGAGGTGAGGATATGGTTAAGAAAGAAATGATTGCCATGTTATTGGCAGGTGGTCAGGGAAGCAGACTGGGAGTCCTGACATCCAAAGTAGCCAAGCCTGCAGTATCATTTGGCAGCAAGTACAGAATTATTGATTTCCCGCTCAGTAATTGTATCAATTCAGGTGTTGATACCGTTGGTGTTCTGACACAGTATCAGCCGCTTCGTCTGAATACCCATATTGGAATTGGTATTCCATGGGATTTGGATAGGAATATCGGTGGTGTTACGGTACTTCCGCCATATGAAAAAAGTACAAACAGTGAGTGGTATACTGGTACTGCTAATGCAATTTATCAGAATATCGGTTATATGGAAAGTTTTAACCCGGATTATGTCCTGATACTTTCCGGTGACCATATTTACAAAATGGATTACGAAGTGATGTTAGACTTCCATAAACAGAATAATGCGGAAGTAACGATTGCCGTTATGCCTGTACCGATGGAAGAAGCAAAACGTTTCGGCATTATGATTACGGATGAAAATAGGAAAATTACCGATTTTGAGGAAAAACCGGAGAACCCTAGAAGCAACCTGGCATCTATGGGTATATATATCTTTAACTGGAAGACTTTGAGAGAAGCATTGCTTGCCAATGCGGAACAACCCGGACTTGATTTCGGTAAACATATCATTCCTTACTGCCATAAGAATGGAGCACCTCTTTATGCATATGAATTTAACGGATACTGGAAGGATGTAGGAACCTTAAATTCATACTGGGAAGCAAATATGGAACTGATAGATATTGTTCCGGAGTTCAATCTATATGAAGAGTACTGGAAGATTTATACAAGATGTGAAATCCTGCCGCCTCAGTATCTGGCATCAAGCAGCTTTGTAGAACGGAGTATTATCGGGGAAGGCGCAGAAATATACGGTAAGGTATATAATTCGGTTATCGGATGCGGTGTTGTCATTGGTGAGGGAACCGTTGTCAGGGATTCCATCATTATGAATTCCAGCGTTATCGGTAAGAATTGTGAACTGAATAAGGCCATTATTGCAGAAAATGTGGAAATTCAGGACTATGTAAAACTTGGTATTGGCGAGGAGGCTGAGAATGATACCGCTCCTCACATTTATAATCATGGTATCGTAACAGTTGGTGAAAAGAGTGTCATTCCACAAGGCATCACCGTTGGAAAGAACTCGGTGGTATTTGGTGTGACTTCGGCCGCTGACTATGAGAACGGCAGTCTTCCAAGTGGTAGAACATTGATTAAGGCAGGTGAAGAACAGTGAGAGCGATAGGAATTATTTTAGCCGGTGGTAACAACCACAGAATTAAAGAATTAACTCAGAAACGTGCTGTTTGCGCTATGCCGATTGCCGGAAGCTATCGCAGCATCGACTTTGCACTTAGTAATATGTCCAATTCCCATATCAATAAGGTTGCTGTGTTTACCCAGTATAATGCAGGCAGTCTGAATGAGCATTTAAGCTCTTCCAAATGGTGGGATTTCGGACGTAAACAGGGTGGTTTGTATGTATTTACTCCTGCAGTGACCGCAGAAAGCAATGCATGGTATCGTGGTACGGCAGATGCGATTGCCCAGAATCTTTCTTTCTTAAAGAACAGTCATGAACCATATGTTGTTATTTCATCCGGTGACTGTGTATATAAGATGGATTACAATAAGCTTCTGGAATATCACATTGATAAGAAGGCAGATATTACAGTTGTCTGCAAAGACATGGCACCGGATATTAATGTGGAACGTTTTGGAACTGTTAAAATGAATGAAGAATGCCGGATTGAAGAATTTGAGGAAAAACCGGTAATTGCTAAATCCAATACAATTTCCTGTGGTATCTATGTTGTCAGAAGACGCCAGTTGATTGAAATGATAGAGAGATGCGCAGCAGAGGATCGCTATGATTTCGTAAAAGATATTCTGATTCGCTATAAAGACATGAAACGGATTTATGGCTATAAAATTAAAGAATACTGGAGCAATATTGCGACAGTAGATGATTATTTTAAAACGAACATGGATTTCCTTCAGCCGGATATCAGAAATTATTTCTTTAAAGAGTATCCAGATATTTATTCCAAAGTGGATGATAATCCACCGGCAAAATATAATGTGGGTGCCAAAATTAAAAACAGCCTGATTTCGAGCGGTTGTATTGTGAATGGTACGGTTGAAGATTCTGTTATTTTTAAGAAGACATATGTCGGCAACAACTGTTACATTAAAAATTCTATTATCTTAAACGATGTTTACATAGGAGATAATACACATATTGAGAACTGTATCGTAGAAAGCAGAGGAACAATTCGTGCGAACTCCTATTACAAAGGTGAAAATGGAATAGAGATTGTTGTAGAACATAATGACAGATACGTTATTTAATGTTATTATAGTAGGAGCCGTTATTTTTTAAAAATAAAGGTATTTATTAAAAGCAACGTGGCTTGATGAGTATGACTTGTGTGGAAAAGCTTGTGAAAGCCGACAGAAACCTGTTCGGTATCATATGATAAGGAGGCTGAGCTTCATGAGAATTACTGATGTCCGCGTACGTAAGATGACTCAAGACAGCAAGATGAAAGCAATCGTCTCGATTACCATTGACGACGAATTTGTAGTGCATGACATTAAAGTAATTGAAGGCGAAAAAGGTCTTTTCATCGCTATGCCAAGCAAAAAGGCGACTGATGGCGAGTATCGAGATATAGCACATCCGATTAACTCTGCTACCAGAGACAGCATTCAGAAAATTATTCTGGAAAGTTATGAAAAAGCGCTTTTGGAACCGGATGGTGTATAAGGGTAATTAAATAAGTGTAGGAGAAGGATGCCTTGGCATCCTTTTCTTACGCAAATAAAAGTGTACGTGCTGTCAAAAAGCATGGAGGAGCATATGTATATTATTGTAGGACTGGGGAATCCTGGGAAAGATTATGAGAATACAAGACACAATATAGGATTTATGGTAATTGATGAGGCTGCAGGGAAATATAATATCAGTGTATCTGAGAAGAAGCACAAAGCAATTATTGGCAAAGGCTATATTGGTGGGCAGAAAGTGATTTTGGTAAAACCGCAGACTTATATGAACCTGAGTGGGGAAAGTGTGCGTGATATTATAGATTATTATAAAATAGAAGAAAAGACGGAATTGATTGTTATTTCCGATGATATCAGTCTGGATGTGGGACAATTACGCATTCGTAAAAAGGGAAGTGCGGGTGGACATAACGGACTGAAAAATATTATACTACATCTTGGACACGATGAATTTCAAAGAATTCGTATGGGAGTGGGAGAAAAACCATCCGGCTATGATTTGGCGGATTATGTACTCGGACATTTCTCAGGCGAGGAGAAAGCGCAGATAGCAGATGCTGTTAAGAAAGCGGCAGAAGCGCTTGAGGTTATTATCACAGAAGGTCCGGATGCTGCAATGAATCAATTCAATAAAAAGGGTAGGTAGAAGAAGTGAGGGCATTACTGGCTCCCTTGCAGGAACTGGGAGAATATAGTGAAATCAGAAAAATGCTTGCGAAGGAACAGACAACGGTTGCGTTAAGCGGTTGTGTAGATTCTGAGAAGCTGCATATGATATATGGGTTGAGCGATGGTTTTCGGTATAAAATCATCGTTACTTTTAGTGATTTAAAAGCTAAAGAGCTGTACGAAGATTATAAATTCTATGACAGAAATACGGTTGTGTATCCGGCAAAAGACTTGATTTTCTTTCAGGCGGATATTCATGGTAACCAGCTTGTGACGCAACGCATGAAATGTCTGCGCAAAATCATAGAGGGTAGACCGGCTACCATTATCACAACCTTTGATTCGCTTATGGCACCACAGATTCCGCTTTCTGTTTTGCAGAAAAGTGTTATCCGCATCAATAAACAGAGTACCATTGATGAAACCAGATTGGCGAAGCAGCTTACAGAGCTTGGCTATGTAAAAAATTATCAGGTAGAGGCACCGGGACAATTCAGTATACGTGGTGGTATTGTTGATGTCTTTGACTTAACAGAGGAAAATCCTTACCGGATTGAGTTATGGGGAGAGGATGTGGAGTCCATCCGTAGCTTTGATATGTTAAGCCAGCGTTCTATTGAGAAATTAGAGTCTATTTCCATATATCCGGCAACGGAACTTGTTTTGACCAAAGAAGAACTCCGTGCAGGTATAAAAGCAATCGAAAAGGAAGGAAAAGAATTTTCCGCAAAGCTTCGGAAAGAGATGAAAACTGAGGAAGCACACCGAGTAGAACAGCAGATAAAAGAACTGCGGGAACAGCTCTTAGAGCTGGGTGTTTCGGTCAATGCGGTAAATCTGGAAAGCTACATCCGGTATTTTTATCCGGAGTTATCGACTTTTTTGGATTTCTTTGCGATGGACCAAAGCTGCATTTTTGTAGATGAGCCGATTCGGGTAAAGGAACATGCCAATGCGGTAGAAATGGAATTTCGGGAAAGCATGATGCATCGTGTGGAAAAAGGGTATATTCTTCCCGGACAGATGGATGTGCTTTTTGGCAGTGAAGAAGTGGCGGCAAAATTAGCGGGCAGAAGAGTTGTCACGATTGCCATGATGGATGGCAAGAATCCGCTCTTTAAGTCAGAACGCAAGTTTGATATCCAGGCCAGAAGTATGCCTTCTTATAATAATAGTTTTGAGGCATTGGTAAAAGACCTGATGAGATATCGTAAGAATAATTACCGCGTGCTGCTGCTATCCGGTTCCAGAACCAGGGCAAAACGACTGGCAGAGGATTTGCGGGAACAGGGAATTACTTCTTTCTATAGTGAAGATCCGATGCGGGAGGTACAGCCGGGCGAGGTTATGACCTATTACGGCAGAGTCCTGAAAGGCTTTGAATACCCTTTATTAAAATTCGCGGTTATTTCTGAGAGCGATATTTTTGGTGCGGAAAAGAAGAAAAAGAAGAAGAAAAAAATATATGAAGGACAGAAAATCAATGACTTTTCAGAACTGAAGGTAGGCGATTATGTCGTACACGAAAGTCATGGACTGGGTATCTATCGCGGTATTGAAAAAGTAGAAGTTGAGAAAGTCGTTAAGGACTATATTAAAATAGAGTATCGTGATGGCGGCAATCTGTATATTCTGGCAACAGGTCTGGATGTCATACAAAAATATGCTTCTGCCGATGCCGGTAATGCGCCGAAATTGAACAAACTGGGCACACAGGAATGGAATCGTACCAAATCGAAGGTGCGCAGCGCGGTAAATGAAATTGCACAGGACCTTGTAGAGTTGTATGCGAAGCGACAACAGAAAAACGGTTATCAGTATGGAAAGGATACGGTCTGGCAGAAGGAATTTGAAGAGTTGTTTCCTTATGAAGAAACAGAAGATCAGTTAAGTGCCATTGAAGCAACCAAGGCAGATATGGAAAGCACGAAGATTATGGACAGACTCATCTGTGGTGACGTTGGCTATGGCAAGACGGAAATTGCCATCCGGGCAGCTTTTAAGGCAGTACAGGAGGGAAAACAGGTTGTATATCTGGTACCGACTACGATTTTGGCACAGCAGCATTATAACACTTTTGTACAGCGTATGAAGGATTTCCCGGTTCGGGTGGATTTACTTTCCAGATTCCGTACGGCAGCCGAGCAAAAGAAGACCATAGAAGACTTGCGCAAAGGGATGGTGGATATTGTCATCGGAACACACAGAGTACTTTCCAAGGATGTCGTATTTAAGGATTTAGGTCTGTTGATTATCGATGAGGAACAGCGCTTTGGAGTTACGCACAAAGAGAAGATTAAGAAAATGAAGGAGAATATCGATGTCCTGACCTTGACGGCGACACCGATTCCCAGAACGCTGCACATGAGCTTAATCGGTATCCGCGATATGAGTGTTTTGGAAGAAGCCCCCAATGACAGGCTGCCGATACAGACCTTTGTATGTGAATATAATGAGGAACTTGTCAGAGAGGCGATTGTCCGGGAATTATCCAGAGAGGGACAGGTCTATTATGTATATAATCGGGTAAATAATATTGCGGATATTGCTGCTTCCATTCAGAATCTTGTACCGGAGGCTACAGTGGCTTTTGCACATGGACAGATGAAGGAAAGCGAATTGGAGCGTATCATGTATGATTTCATTGAGGGAGAGATTGATGTTCTTGTTTCGACAACCATTATTGAAACAGGCATGGACATCTCCAATGTAAATACAATGATTATCCATGATTCCGATAATATGGGACTTTCCCAGCTTTACCAGTTACGGGGAAGGGTTGGACGGTCCAACCGCACAGCTTATGCATTTTTGATGTACAAGAGAGATAAAATGTTAAAAGAAGTGGCAGAAAAACGTCTGGAAGCCATTAAAGAATTTACGGATCTGGGAAGCGGTTTTAAAATTGCTATGCGGGATCTGGAAATCCGGGGAGCCGGAAATCTTCTGGGAGCCAGACAGCATGGGCATATGCAGGCAGTCGGTTATGATTTATACTGCAAGATGCTCAATGAAGCAGTCAAAAACCTGAAGGGCATTTCTACCATAGAAGATTTCAATACCAGTATCGATTTGGATGTGGATGCCTACATTCCACCTTCTTATATTGTCAATGAAATCCAGAAGCTGGATATTTATAAAAGAATTGCCGGGGTGGAAAATGACAGAGAATGCGAAGATATGAAGGAAGAACTTCTGGACAGATTCGGTGAAATTCCGAAATCCGTTGACAATCTGCTCAGGATTGCGCTGATACGGATAAAAGCACATCAGCTTTTTATGCCGGAAGTAAAGGGGAAAAATGAATCCATTCAGTTTGAATTAAGGATGGATGCCCCGATTCGCGTAGAAAATATACCGGCTTTGCTACAAAAGCATAAAGGGAAGCTGGCTTTTGATCCGAAAGGAACACCGGTTTTCCGTTATCGCTATAAAAAGTATGGTATGGTGGAACGGGATGAGGAATTGTTGCTGACACTGACCGAAGAGTTATTGTGTGATATGCAGGAAATGCTACTGCAGAGGACTGAGGTCTGAAAAAGCATAATTCGTTTGCTTGCAGAAGGTGCTGCCAAGCTGTAAAAAGTCCGGTTTATTGGACTACGTAAATGTTATCTTATCTACAGAACATATGGTTGCTATAAAGCAGTATGACAGTAGAGAGGAGATAACATTTATGAAAGGTTATGCAGTAGAAAGTGGTTATATGGGTTATGTAGAAGGAAAATATATGTTGTTTGCAAGCGAAATGGATTACGAAGATTATATGAATGATATCGTGGAATTGTAATATTGGGAACAGTCATTTGTGGAAAAGGCACATTTTGCACAGTAATAGGCACTTGATATGCTTTCCGGGTCATATGATATATTTTAGAATCAATCATAACTTGTAATATCATTATTATGGAGAATGGAAGAGGAGTTTTCAGTGATTACCAAAATTGATCAAATTTCTGTAAATTATATCGAAAAAGGGGAAGGGGATGTTATCCTGCTTCTGCATGGCTGGGGTTCTAATATTACCTTGTTTGATGGGATTGTGAAGCTTCTTTCAGCCAATCACAGAGTAATTGCTCTGGATATGCCGGGTTTTGGTAAGACAACGGAACCGCCGGTTCCATGGTGTGTGGATGATTACGTAGATTTTGTGATGAAATTTATTGACAGTCTGGGAATCCGGGAATTTAGTGTGCTGGTACATTCTTTTGGAGGCAGAGTATTCTTTAAAATGAATGCCAGAGAAAATCTGCCGTACACAATCAAGAAGGCTGTTCTGGTAGACAGTGCGGGTATTATGCCGAAGAAGACATGGAAACAGAAAGCAAGCCTCCGGTTGTATAAGATAGCGAGAAGCATTATGAGTACAAAGATACTGCATTTCCTCTATCCGGATGCAGTAGAGGATATGAGGAGAAAACGAGGATCAGCAGACTATAACAGTGCTACGCCTACGATGCGCGCTACGCTGGTTAAAGTAGTAAATGAAGATTTGGAACCGCTTATTTCTAAAGTAAAATGTCCAACGCTTTTAATCTGGGGGGATCTGGATACGGCAACACCGATAGCAGATGCCAGACGGATGGAGGAACTGATAGAGGATGCAGGGCTGGTAGTGTGTGAAGGTGCCGGACATTATTCTTTCTTAGAACAACCGGTCAAAGTGCATGGGGCTTTGAAGTCATTTCTGGGATAATTTCAGGATAAAAAGGGCGGAAAGGAATTAGGTTTTAACGATGGAAATTGTTTTGTGGATTGTCTGGTTTGGCACATATCTTTGGGGTGCTGTCTGGTTTACGTTATATATTATGCATATGTTCCAGCAGAACTCTTATAAGCCAAGAGAGTATAGAGAGTGGATGCAGGTAACCGGTAATATCGGAAGATTGCTTGGAAAGAGTTTATATGCGTGGATATCACTGCTTCTGATACCGTTTGTAAGCAGGGGAGAGTCGGTATCTTTTGGCTTTCTGACAGTGGCTTGCCTGATGAATGGCATGACGATTTTGGTAAATAAGCCAAGACAGGCGAAGAAGCCGCTTGTCTATACGCCAAGAGTGAAACGAATGCTTATTACGACTGGGATACTTTCGGCAGTGGTTACGGTTGTTGCATCAGTAATTGCTGGAAACATTACCACAGGCGAAGCAGCTTACAACGGCAGTGTCGGTGTTGCAACCGGTGCTTTTACACTGCTTCTTTTGTTTATTCTGCTCCCGGTACTGGTTCTTTTCGTTAATTTTTTAAACCGTCCGATTGAAAAAGGTGTTAATCAGCATTATATAAATGATGCAGCAAGAATTTTGAAGGAAATGCCGAATCTGACGATTATTGGTGTTACCGGAAGCTATGGTAAAACCAGTGTTAAATATTATTTAAGCAAGTTATTGTCGACGCAGTTCAGTGTTTTGCATACACCCGGAAATTATAATACAACGCTGGGAGTTGTCAGGACGATACGTGAACAAATGAAATCCTTCCATGAGATTTTTATTTGTGAAATGGGAGCAAGAGAAGTCGGCGATATCAAGGAAATCTGTGATTTGGTGCATCCTAAGTATGGTATCATTACTTCTATCGGACCCCAGCATCTGCAGAGTTTTCACAGCATAGACAATGTAATTGGAACGAAGTTTGAGCTGGCAGATGCGATTCCCGAAGACGGAATTGTGTTCTTGAATTATGATAATGAATATATCCGGAATCATAAGACGGATAAGCAGATTGTCAGTTATGGTACAGTGCAAGAAGGGGCAACATACTGTGCCTATAATATTTCCGTTTCTAAAGAAGGCTCTGCTTTTAGAATGAAAGACAGTACAGGCAAAGAATATGAATTCCATACGCGCCTGGTAGGAAACCATAACGTGCAGAACATTGCGGGAGCCATTGCTGTTGCAAATACCTTGGGTATCCCGATGGAAAAACTGATTTATCCGGTAAAACAACTGGAAAGTGTTCCACACAGGCTACAGTTATTGAAACAGGGAAACCGCACGATTTTGGACGATAGCTATAATTCCAATAAGAACGGATTTAAAGCAGCGCTGGATACACTGGCAATGTTTGATGACCTGCGTATTCTGATGACTCCTGGGATGGTGGAGCTTGGCGAGAAGCAGTATTCTGAGAATAAAGAAGTTGGCATGTATGCGCATGATAAGTGTGATTATGCAATTCTGGTGGGCAGAGAACAGACGAAGCCGATACAGGATGGTCTGATGGAGACCGGCTTTGCAGCAAACCGAATGATTATTGTTGATAGTTTACAGGAAGCGTTTCAGATGGTGAATGCGATTCCCGGCGAGAAGCATAAAGTAGTTTTGATTGAAAATGATCTTCCGGACAATTATACTTAAAGAAACAGAAAAAGTATTGAAAATCTTTTGGAAAAGAGGAAAAAGTATGAAAATTAAAGTTGGAGTTTTCTTTGGCGGTAAAAGTGTTGAGCATGAGGTTTCCGTTATTTCCGGTATCCAGGCACTCAAATCCTTTCATCAGGAGAAATATGAACCGATTCCGATTTATATTACAAAGGAAAATGAAATGTACACCGGAGAAGCAGTCGGGGATATTGCGAACTATAAGAATATACCGGAGCTGCTTAAGAAAAGTACAAGAATCTTTTTCATTTGTGAACAGGGCAAAGTAAATCTGGTACAGTATCCGGAGAAGAAATTCGGAAATTCCGTTGTTGACTACATCGATGTGGCATTTCCGGTAGTACATGGTGCCAATGTAGAGGATGGTTCTTTACAGGGATTTTTACGTCATTATAATATTCCGCTTGTAGGTTGCGATGTTATGGCTTCTGCGGTTACGATGGATAAATATGTTATGAAGACTGTATTAAAGGATAACGACATACCGGTCCTGGACTGCGTGACTTTACATGTTAAAGAGTATCAGGCAGATGAGGAAGCAGCATATCATAAGATAGAGAAGAAGATTTCCTATCCGGTGATTGTGAAACCGGTTAATTTAGGTTCCAGCGTCGGTATTAAGGTAGCAAAAGACAGAGAAGGACTGAAGGAAGCATTGGAGTATGCGTATGAGTTCGGACAGAAGGTTTTGGTGGAACGTGCCATTATGAACTTACGCGAAATTAACTGTGCGGTACTGGGCGATTACGAAAGTGCACAGGCTTCCGAGTGTGAGGAACCGATTTCCAGTGATGAAATTTTAAGTTATGAAGACAAATATGTAGCAGGTGATAAAAACGGTTCGCAAGGTATGCGTACGGCAAGGAGAGAACTTCCGGCAAATCTCACACCGGAACTTCGGGAACAGATTCGTTCTATTGCCGTTAAGACTTTTCAGGTTTTGGATTGTAACGGGGTATCCCGTATTGATTTTATGATTGATAAAGATACAAATCAGGTCTATGTAAATGAAATCAATCCGATTCCGGGTTCTCTGGCATTCTATTTGTGGGAAGCAATGGGCAAACCTTATGCAGAGCTATTGGATGATATGGTTAAACTGGCACTCAAACGAGAAAGAGAAGAAAAGAATCTCATGACTTCTTTCCAGAGCAATATTTTACAAAATGCAAATTTATCCGGAGCAAAGGGTGTTAAAAAATGATATTTGATTCTCATTCCGATATCTGGTCTGACGTTACGGTTAAGACCTTACGGGGAGAGAAAGATATTTTTCGGAAATATCACTATGAACGATTGCATAAAGGCGGTGTAGAAGGCTCTGTTTTTGTGATGTGGATTGATCCGCCTTATGATGCACAGCCAGAACTGCGTTTGGAACAGATTATGGATGCTGTCCGAAAGGAACTTCCCATGTGCAAGGATATTCTGCGGGTAGTCCATAATTATGGGGAGATGCAGCAGGCAAGAACAGAAGGTGTTTTCTATGTATTTCATGGCTGTGAAGGACTTTCCGCTATTGGGGAGGATATTGATCAGATTGATCGATTATATGATTTTGGCGTGCGGCATGCTGGGCTGACCTGGAATGAACAGAACGCCCTGGCAACCGGAATCCGCGGTGAGGAAGACAGAGGACTGACGAAGCTTGGGATTTGTGCTCTTCGCAAAATTCAGGAGAAGCATATGCTTTTTGATGTTTCCCACTTAAATGACAAGTCTTTCTGGGATGTGATGAAATATGCCGTCGGTCCGGTCGTGGCGACCCATTCTGCCAGCCGTAAGCTGTGTAATGTGCCGCGCAACCTGACAGATGATATGATAAAAGCGGTAATAGAGACGGGCGGTATGATAGGAGTCAATGCTTATCCGGATTTTATTGCTTCGGAAACGTCAGAGAAGACCGTAGATAGGCTTGCGAAACATATAGAGCATATGGTTTCCATAGCCGGAATTGACAGAGTCGGTTTGGGGTTTGATTTTTGTGAATTCCTGGAAGATACATCGACTTCATCTTGTCTGGATTTCCAAAGTACGGAAAATGTAAGAAATTCTTCCGAGTTGCGGGGAATGAAGGATGCTTCTGAAATACCGAATTTGTTAATGGCTATGCAAAAAAATGGTTTTACGGAAGAGGATATCAAAAAAATTTCCTGTGAAAACTGGCATAGGATGATTGAGAAAATAATAATGTGACATGATGAAAGGCGAGTCGGGAGATTCGCTTTTTAAGTAATTGTTTTGCATACCATGATGAAATATAGTTGTTTCCAAAGGCAAGGCAAGCAAAGACGAAGAACGTCTCTTTGAACTGATAGATTCGGGTTTAGTGTTGCCTTGCTATAACGTGACAAATCCTTGTGTCTCCTTATCACAAACAAAGGATATAGATTGTTTTAAATTGTATTTATCAGATATAGGTCTTTTTACAACGATGCTATTTAATGATTCTGAAAATGGAATATCCGATATTTATCGCAAATTGTTAAGGGATAAATTACCGGCGGATTTAGGATATTTATATGAAAATGTGGTAGCACAGCTGATAAAGGCTTCTGGAAGAGAGTTGTATTATCATGTATCCATCATACAGCGATGGGAATGAAAAGGGATTATCAGAGGTATTTAGAACGACAGGAAGGAAAACGTGATGAGATATCAGATAAAGCATGCATTAGTACAATATGCAGCAGATACTATACTGGAGGATGTAAATTTTGAAGTCCATGATAAAGAAAAAATAGCGATTGTCGGAAGAAATGGTTGTGGAAAAACAACGCTATTAAAGCTGATAGCTGGGGATATTCAGATGAACAATCTGGATAGCGATGAAGAATGTGGAATATTCATGGCAGGTAAGCAGGAAATCGGTTTTTTACGACAAATCAGCTTCCCGGATGGTGAAATCAGCGTAGAGGAGGAAATCAAAAAGACGTTTGCGGATGTTTTTGCCTGCGAAGCACGGATGGAAGAGATTGAAAAGGAACTTCAACAGGAAAACGAAAATCAGAAATTGTTATATGAATATGATAATCTGCAAAAAAGAATGGAGGCTTTGCGGGGATATACCTGGAAACGTGATATGGAGATTATGTTTCAACAATTTGGATTTTCGTTGGAGGATTTAAAACGCCCGATTGGAAGCTTTTCCGGCGGACAGCAGACCAAAGTTGCTTTTATAAAATTACTGCTTAGCCGCCCGGATATTATGCTTTTGGATGAGCCGACCAACCACCTGGATTTGCCTACCATTGAGTGGTTGGAAAACTATTTAAAAAATTATGACAAAGCTGTCATTATTGTGTCCCATGACCGACTGTTTCTGGACAGAATCATTGACGTGACTTATGAAATAGAATATCACCAAATCAAGCGATATCCGGGAAATTATACGGCATTCATGAAGCAGAAAGAGGAAAATCTGATAAAGCAGGAAAAGGACTACGAAGCGCAGCAGAAGGAGATTAAACGGCTGACGGAATGGATTGAGATGTGGAAGAATACGCCGACCAAAGTGGCGGCAACCCGTTCCAAAAGAATGGCAATCGAGCATATGGTTAAGATTGAGAAGCCAAGACGGTTCGACACCAAAACCTTTCATGCTATGTTTTCGCCAAGAATTGAAAGCTATACAGAGGTATTGACGGTTAAGAATCTGAAAATCGGCTATGATAAGGAACTGGAACAGGTATCTTTTCGTCTGCAAAAAGGAAACCGCCTTGCCATCTTAGGAGAAAATGGCAAGGGAAAATCAACGCTGCTAAAGACGTTGGTAGGAGTTGTGCCGTCTTTGGGAGGAAACTTTACCATCGGACAGAATGTAGAATGGGGATATTTTGACCAGCAAAAAGCGGTTGTAAATGATGCAGACCCGGAACAGACGGTGTTAGACAACTTCTGGGAGGAGTATCCGGCTTTGAAGCGGGAAGAGGTCAGAAGTGCTTTGGGAAGTTTCTTGTTTTCACAGGAAGAGGTTATGAAGAAAATGGGACAGCTTTCCGGTGGAGAGAAGGTAAGACTTGCTTTGTGTAAGATGTTCCAGACCAGACCGAATTTCCTGATTCTGGATGAACCTACAAACCATATGGATATTATAGGTAAGCAGGCATTAGAGCAGATGCTTTGTCATTTTCAGGGAACGGTTTTGTTCGTATCCCATGACAGGTATTTTATCAGGCAGGTGGCTACCGGCATACTGGAATTTACTGCAACAGGTGTGAAGCAGTATGACTGTAATTACGAGGAATATTTGCAGGAAAAGGCGAAATTCCCCAGTACCGGAATACCAGTGATTGGAAAAGAAAAAGCGATAGCAAAAGAACCTACCTTGCAGGATGTATTTGATAAAAAATCATACTATAATCCCGGCAAGATAAAATCCCGTTTGCTCAAACAGCTTGAAAAGTTTGAAAATCAGCTGGCGGAAAGCGAAGAAAAAACGGCAGCTTTGCAATTACAGCTTATGGATCCGGCACTTGCCTCAGATTATCAGAAATTGATGGAGCTGCAGACACAGTTGGAAGCAGAAGAACATAACCAGGAAACATTACTGGAGCGAATGATGGAAACAGAAACAGAGTTGGAAGAGTTTGCTGAAAAAGAGGTATAAAATACCTTCCTTTACAAATACTAGATTCATAAGACTAGAAAATGTAAATGGAGGAAATATATGAAAGCGACAGGAATTGTTAGAAGAATAGATGACCTCGGGCGTATCGTTATCCCGAAGGAAATTCGCCGGACTCTGCGTATCAGGGAAGCAGATCCGCTTGAAATATATACAGACAGAGAAGGAGAAATTATCTTAAAGAAATATTCGCCAATTGGAGAGATGGGAACTTTTGCCAAACAGTATGCGGATAGTCTGGCACAGGTATCCGGTCATGTGGCAATCATTACGGACAGAGATCAGTTTATTGCGGTTTCGGGTGGCATGAAAAGTCTGCTCGGTAAGGCACTTAGCAAAGAACTGGAGGATAAAATTAACAATCGCGAAAGCCTGATGGCAAGCAGAGGGGATAGGAATTTTATTTCGGTCTGTCATGAATTAGAAGAAGAATATCAGCATGAGGCTGTCAGCCCGATTATCTGTGAGGGAGATGTTATTGGTTCGGTTATATTACTGGAAAATGATAATAAATCCAAAATGGGAGAAGTAGAACAGAAACTGATTCAATCGGCAGCGGGATTTTTGGGACGACAAATGGAGCAGTAGGGGTAATAGCAGCCAAAGCGGTGCAGCAAAAAAATAAAATCCTGCTGAGGTATGATAGATAACCCGGCAGGATTTTTCCTATTTGAGATAACAGACCGATAAGGCATAACGGTTAAATAAAATAATCAATGGTTGCTTCAGGAGTCAGCCTTGTATCCTGATTAAAGACAATTAATGCTTCGCGGATTTCAAAGGGACCCATCTCGTAATATCCTTCCGTCAGACGGTTCAGTCGTTGGATGGAAACGAGGCGGTTTGCACGCTTGGGTTGATCATGAATGAAGATAATGCCTTCTTCCAAATATTCCTTATCCAGTTCCGGGTCATCCAGCTCTTCATAGTAGGGATCGAAGAGATAAACACTATCTCCTTCCACGCCTGTTAACAACACGTAATGACCTACATCCAGAAAGAGGCGAAGGACAACAGCTCCACCCTGCTGTAAGGCACCTATGATTTTACTGTTTTGGGACAGATATACATCTTCCCCGGAAAGAAATTCACAGGCAATCGGGAAATTTTTCATTTTTCCAAACTGGTTCAGCCAATTACTCAAAAACATCATAGCGGAAGCAGAGGTGCCCCGTTTCCCTACTTCGCCTTCTTCGTTGTAAGAATCCAGACAATACAGCATAATATATTTAATGATGTCGGGATAGATTACTTCCCGCTCAAACAAATAACGGATAGCATTGGTCAATGTAACCGGACCACAGTCGTATTCTGAAGATTGATAGTTGAGTAAGTTTTTCATAGCAATATCCTTTGTATGTTGTAGTTTATCCCATATATTGTAAAGGGATTGCAGGTATATTGCAATATTTTATTTTGTAAGAAGTTTTCATGTAAGAAGTTTTAAAACAGAGAAAAATAGCAGAAATAATGAAAATAGCAGAAATAATAAAAAATATATTGACAATAGAAGTATATGGAAATATAATTTTTACACAGTTCCTAGTTAAATAGTAGGAAATAAGAGGAGGAGAAGATTGATGAAAAAAAATATCAGTAAGGCAGTTGGTTTGGCGCTTGCAGCCGTTATGGCGTTCAGTCTGACAGGATGTGGTTCCTCTGCTACGCAGAACAATACGCAGACAGAAACAACGGAAGGTACAGAGAGTGCAGCGACAACCGATAGTACATCGGATGGCAGTACACAGGCGGCTTCCGGTGAAAAGATTGTAAATGTGGGCATTACAGATACCTTAGGAGGTGTCAACCCATTGATGACCGACCAGACCAATATTAATAAATATGCGGTAGGATTGGAATTCCTTCCTTTAATGGAGCTGGATGCAGATTTGAATTTCCAGCCTATGCTAGCGGATTCCATTACTACAGAAGATAATATTAACTTTATTGTACATCTGGACGAAAAGGCTACTTGGTCCGACGGAATACCGGTTACGGCAGAGGATGTTGAGTTTACGGTTCTTCGTCTGGCAAGTCCGGTCATTGCAAACTCTACAATGATGCTGTATCGTTTTGAAGGGGTAGGCGATGCGGATTTTCCTTTTGTGGAAGAGGGAGCAACCAGTATAGATGGTGTTAAGGTTATTGATGATAAGACAATACAGTTTACCACCAAGGAACCGCTTGCGCTGACTACGTTCCAGAGTGCTTATGCATGTTACATTCTGACCCTTCCGAAGCATGTTTTGGAGCAGTATACGGAAGAAGAACTTTCTACTCTGGATTGGTTCAATCATCCGGACGTTATCAGTGGACCTTATTTCTTGAATGATTATGATGTAAACCATTATATTTCTTATACGGCAAATGCAAATTACTGGAAAGGTGCGCCGAAGATTGATAAGCTGAATATTAAGATTGTAGATTCCAGCCAGGTATATGCCGGCTTACAGTCGGGAGAAATTGATATAGTACTTCCTTCCATGACAGCCATTCCGCAGGAAGATTATGAAAACATTGAAAAACTGGAGAATATAGAGGTTGTATACGGTTCACCTGTTACGAACCAGTCTGTATTCATCCAGACAAAGAATATAACGGATGCAAGGGTACGTCAGGCACTTTTGTATGCAATTGACAGAAATCAGATTTTAGAGCAGCTTATGAAGGGACATGGAGAAGTAGTAGATGGTTTCCTTTCTTCTGCGGGACCGTTCTTTGATGAAAACATTACTGCAACTCCTTATGACCCGGAGAAGGCGAAGGAACTGCTGGCTGAAGCAGGATGGGATGGTTCTCAGACACTTCGTTTCTATGTGAATTCCGGCGACGGTACTTTTGTGAAAGCAGCACAGGTTATGGTAGCACAGTGGGCAGCAGTAGGGATTAAAGTCGAAGTCCAGACCGTTGATCTTGCAACACTGATGACTATTGCGGGAACGACTGATTATGATTTGTTTGCAGTGCAGTATACTTATGTACCGTTAGATCCTTACCCGGATGTAGCATGGCTGCTGGGCGGAGAAGAAAGCTGGACCGGCTACGGTGATGAGGAAGTGAATGCAGCTTTGGAGGCAACCCAGACGGCAGGAAGTACAGAGGAGATTAAGGAATATTATTCCGTTGTAGACCAAAAAATGCAGGAAGATGTTCCAATGTTCTCCGCATATATCATCAGTGCCCAGGGAGCAGTGAACAAACGCCTTACGGGAGTAACCGTAGATGTGTACGGATTCTTTAACAATATCCACGAATGGGATATTGCAGAATAGAAGAAAGATATGATAATATAAGAGCTAGTGAAATACCACAGATGGTATCAAACCGTCTGTGGTATTTGTGATATGCGCCCAAGAGGTGCTTGCTAATATAAAAACGGAGATAAACTATGGCACATTTATTGGAAGTGAAGGGACTGACAACGGTATTTCAGGGAGACTACGGAACCAATGTCAGTGTAGACCATATCAGTTTTTATGTGGATGAGGGCGAAGCTGTCTGCATTGTAGGAGAATCAGGCTGTGGAAAAAGTGTGACCTCTTTATCTATTATGCGGTTACTTTCCAGAGGCGGAGAAGTCAGGGAAGGTACGGTTTTGTTTGATGGACAGAACCTTCTTGCATTGAACGAAAAGGAATTGGATAAAATCAGAGGGGACCGGCTGACCATGATTTTTCAGGACCCATTAACCTCATTAAATCCCGTTTTTACAATAGGAAGCCAGATTACGGAAAGCATCCGGGTCCATATGGGATTATCCAGACAAGAAGCTGCTCAAAGGGCAGAAATATTGTTAAGAAAGGTCGGGATGCCGGATGCCAAAGCAGCAATGAAAAAGTATCCTCATACGCTGTCCGGCGGTATGCGGCAGCGAGTGATGATTGCAATGGCACTTTCCTGTAACCCCAAACTTCTGATTGCGGATGAGCCCACGACAGCGCTGGATGTGACGATACAGGCACAGATTATGACATTACTGAAGGAATTACAGCGGGAAAACGGAATGTCCATTATCCTCATTACACATGACATCGGTGTCGTTGCTAATATGGCAGACCGGGTGCTTGTGATGTATGCGGGACAACTTGTTGAAGAAGCGCCGGTAAAAGAACTTTTTAAAAATCCCAAGCATTCCTATACACAGGCACTGCTTGATACGGTACCAACGATTCGGGATAGTGCCGACAGACAGCTTGTGTCGATACCGGGTATGGTCCCGGAAAGCTATGATGATATACAGGGCTGTCGATTTGCCGAGCGTTGCAAGTATCGCCGGCCAGAATGTGATGCGCCACAGGAGGATTATGAATTCGAACCCGGACATACGGCAAAATGTATTGTAAATAAACAGAAGTTTGACAGTTAAAGTGCAAATGGAGGCATAATGAGTAATACTCCCTTGATTCAAGTAGAAAATATGAAAAAATACTATCCCATCAAAGGTGGTATCATTACCCATACAACCGGATATGTGAAGGCGGTAGATGGTGTCAGTTTTGCCATACAAAAAGGGGAAACACTTGGGCTGGTAGGAGAATCCGGCTGTGGAAAATCTACCATCGGCAGACAACTGGTTGGTCTGGAGAAACCGACAGAGGGGACAATTTATTATAAAGGCAAAGATTTATCCGGTCTGAAAAAAGAAGAGATGAAACAGATTCGTACCAATCTCCAGATGGTATTTCAAGACCCTTACTCTTCTTTAAATCCGAGAAAGCATATTTATGAAATCCTGTCGCAGCCGATGCTTTATCATAAAGTATCTACAAAAGAAACGATTGAAAAAGATATCGAGAAGATTTTAGATATGGTTGGATTACCGAAAAGTATTTTGGGCAGATATCCGCATGAATTTTCCGGTGGGCAAAGGCAACGAATCGGAATTGCCAAAGCACTGTCTTTAAATCCGGAGTTTATTGTGTGTGATGAGCCGGTCAGTGCGTTGGATGTATCGATTCAGGCGCAGATACTGAATTTGTTGAAAGGATTGCAGAAGGAACTGGATCTGACGCTTCTTTTTGTAGGGCATGGTCTTGGCGCCGTTAATTATGTCAGTGACCGGATTGCGGTCATGTATCTTGGAAAAATTGTGGAAATCGGTGATGCAAAAGCGGTTTTCAATCATCCGGTACATCCCTATACACAGGCTCTTTTTAATGCAGTACCGATACCTGACCCGGAAGAAAAAGAACGTGAAAAAGAGTTTTTACAGGGGGAAATCGGCAGTAGTACCAATCCACCTTCCGGCTGCAGATTCCATCCAAGATGTCCTTATGCGACAGAAAGCTGCCAGATGGAGGAACCAAAGTTACAAGAAGTCATGGTAAGAACGGATAAAGAGCATTATGCAGCCTGTCCGCGGATTATGGATAAGTAGCAGAGAGAGGTAGGAATATGGGAAAATATATTCTGAAAAGAATTTTAATAGCGATTCCGGTTCTGATAGGCATTACCATTATTGACTATGCGATTATGTGTCTGGCAGGAAGTCCCTTAGCAATGCTTCAGGGACCGAGAGTGACAGAAGGTGCTATCGAAGCAAAGAAAATTGCTCTTGGACTGGACAAGCCCTTTTACATTCAATATTTTATCTGGCTTGGGCAGTTGTTACATGGAAATATGGGTTATTCGATTAAGTCTGCGCAGTCGGTCAGTGCCATGATAGGAAGTCATCTGGGGCCAACACTTCTGCTTATGGGGGTGTCTTTGATTGTCAGCCTGTTGCTTGCTGTTCCGGCAGGAATTTATAGTGCAATTCATCAATACTCCAAAGGAGATTATACGGTAGTCACTTTATCCTTTTTGGGAAGTAGCATACCGGGCTTTTTCCTGTCGCTACTTTTGATATATGTCTTTACGGTAAAACTGGGAATTTTGCCTTCAAGCGGTATGATTACACTGGGAACCGAAGGAGGCGCGGCAGATGTGGCAAGACATATGGTAATGCCGGTGATTGTGCTGTCATTTTCCATGGCAGGAAGCAACATTCGTTATATCCGTAGTGCGGTGCTTGAAATCTTGCAGCAGGATTATCTGCGGACAGCAAGAGCAAAAGGTATCGGCCGGTTCCGGGTAATTTATAAGCATGCACTGCGCAATGCTCTGGTACCAATTGTGACGGTTATCGGTATGGAAATCCCCATGCTTTTTGGTGGAGCAATTATTATTGAACAGATTTTCTCATGGCCGGGACTTGGTCTTATGACGATGAATGCTATCAGTAACCGGGACTATCCGGTTATCATGGGTGTGTGCCTGCTTTCAGCAGTGGTGGTCTTAATTGGAAATCTGGTAACAGATATTATGTATGCATTGGTGGACCCGACCATCCAGTTACAATAATGATTGCTCATTATGAGGGTGAACTATTACACAGACCTGAAATCGGAAGGCATGAAAAAATGCCGGCATGAAAGATGCAGGCAGAAGAGAGGCATGAATTGGGAACAAGAAACATTACAACAGAAAGCTATTGGCAGACGGTATTTCGCCGTTTTAAAAGACATAAGCTGGCAACTGTCAGTCTGGTGATTCTCGCAGTATTAGGTGGTGCTGCGATTTTGGCACCGATTATTGCGCCCTATGATCCGAATGAAATTGTGGGACCGTTCAGTGGAGCACCTTCGAAAGAATTCTGGCTGGGCACAGACCAGATTGGAAGGGATGTTTTAAGCAGACTGCTTTATGCGATGCGGGTATCCTTGTTGGTTGGTGTTATGGCAACGCTGATTTCTACCGTTATTGGGGTAATTCTCGGACTGTTTGCAGGGTATTTTGGCGGTGTAATTGATATGATTATTATGCGTTTTACGGATATGGTTATGTCATTTCCCTATATTTTGCTGGTACTGGTAGCGGCGGCTATTTTTAAGCCGGGTATGTGGAATATCATTCTGATACTGGGCTTTGTGGACTGGCCGGGAATTGCCAGACTGGTGCGAGGCAATGTATTATCCTTGCGGGAAACGAATTTTATTAAGGGAAATATTGTGGCAGGTATGTCTTTGCGGCATATTCTGTTTTCGGAAATTTTACCGAATACGGTAGCACCGATTCTGGTTTATGCAACTTCCGTACTGGCTTTATCGATGTTGGATGAGGCAGCACTCAGTTTTTTAGGTATGGGTGTGCAACCGCCGACTGCCAGCCTTGGTAATATGCTAAATGGTGCGCAGTCACTTACTGTTTTGACGAGTCAGCCCTGGTTGTGGCTGCCACCGGGACTTTTGATTGTAATTCTTGTGATTGCCATTAACTTTGTAGGAGATGCGCTCAGGGATGCACTGGATCCGAACAGCGAGCAGTAATTGACAGAAATACAGAAAGAATTTTGTAACACAATAAGTAGATGAAGAAAGGCAATGTTAAGTATGGTGGACAGGAAGCATTTGGAAGAACAATTAAAAAATGCATTTTACTGGTTTCATGAAAATCCGGAGCTTTCTTATGAAGAATATCAGACAACTGAAAAAATAAGGGAGTTCTTACAAAATTATGGGATTGAAATACTTCCTTACGATCTGGAAACGGGGCTTGTTGCAATCGTACGCGGAGCAAAAAAAGGACCGGTTCAGATGTTGCGCTGCGATATCGATGCCCTTCCGATTAGGGAACAGACGGCATTTCCTTATCGCTCAAAGAAAGAAGGGAAAATGCATGCCTGCGGGCATGATATGCATATTGCAGCCGGACTTGGATGTGCGGTGCTGCTACAGGAAAACAGAGAAAAGCTGCATGGAACGGTGAAGATTATTTTTCAGCCCGCCGAGGAGTCTTCATTGGGTGCATTAAAAATACTGGAAACTGATGCAATGCAGGATGTAGACCTTGTATGGGGATTTCATGCAGACCCTACCAATGATGTGGGAGTTATCGGGATAAGAGAAGGTTATGTGACTGCTGCGGTAGACCGTTTTGTGATTACGGTAAAGGGTATCGGTTGTCATGGAGCACATCCGGATGACGGGATAGACCCTATTCTGGTATCCGCGGCGATTGTCCAGGCATTGCAGTCTATTATTAGCCGAAATGTTAATGCTTTTCATCCGGCGCTTTTAAGCGTGACAAGAATCCATGCCGGTACGACGTGGAATGTTATACCGCCGGAAGCGGTTATGGAAGGAACGGTTCGCACAATGGAACGGGAAGACCGTATTTTATATGAGAAAAAAGTAAAGGAAATCGCGGAAAAGACAGCACAGGCATATGGCGCAGAAGCGGTCGTAGAATGGATTGCCGGACCGCCTGCAACCTATAACAACAAACAGATGGCAGATTTGTGTGAGCAAAAAGCAAAAGAACATGGTCTGCAAACAGTTCCCGAAGAAAGCTCGATGGGAGGCGATGATTTTGCTTTTTATGAGGATGAGAATACCATGGGCAGAAAAGTGCCGGGCTGCTATGTGAAGATTGGCACCGGAGCAGGATGTCCGATTCATCATCCGTCATTTGAAGTGAAACCGGAGGTTTTGTTGCCTACAGCGGAATATCTTACGGAAATTATGCTTGGCGGCTCATTAGAAATTTATAAGAAACTGCAGCAATAATATCTACCATCCCATTTCTTTATCTTATTCTGTAAAATATTTGGTATACTTTCCGTCATCGGCATCAAAGAAACAGAAGCCAATCAACCCCCGTCCGGTGTGTGCACCGATGGCGCAGCCAACGGTGGAAACCAGAATGGATTTTGGATGGAATTCTTCTTCGATGACCGGAAGAAGAAACTGCAGAGATTCCTTATCTTCACCATGACAGACGGCTACTGTCTGTGTTTCCAGAGCTACGCCGGTTTCTTTTGCATAATCAATCAGATAACGAAGCGATTTTTTACGCCCGCGAACTGTTTTAATAACTGCCAGAGCACCATTTTTATCAACGGTTAAAACAGGCTTCATATCCAGAGTTTCTGCAAGAGTACCTTTAAATTTCGTCAGACGACCACCTTTTACCAGATAGGCGAGAGTCTGTACGGTAAATACATGATGAATATGTTCTATGTAATACTGGGCAGCTTCAATAATCTCTTCTTTGGAGGCTCCCCTTTCCAGCATAGTAACTAACTTGGAAACCAGAAGACCGAAACCGATGGATGCACACTTTGAATCAATAATCGTTAAGTCAAAATTTGGATAATCTTCCTGAACCGTTTCTTTGGCGATGTTTGCCGCATTACAAGTACCTGCAATTCCGGTGGAAAAGCAGAGATAAATAACGGTATCGTTCGCCTCGGCAAATGGAGTAAAGGCATCCGTAAACATAGCAGGATTGATATGGTAAGTCTTGACATCCCGTTTGATATCATCCAGTATATGATAAAATTCCTCTGTCTGAATGGTTGCACCGTCCAGATAATCCACTTCATCAATGACAACGGGTGTAGGAATGACATATAGATGATGCTCCTCAATATATTCTTTTGGCAAATCGCTTGCGGAATCCGTAATAATTCTCAGCATATAATATCCCCCATTTTGTTTTCCGTTTTTTTCTTTTTATTCGGTCTGGCTCATCCGGTCCAATAATTCAATTTTGATATCATATAATTTGCGGGATAAATCAACATAAACCTTATGTGGATTTACCAGTCGTCTTGTTTCATCCCAAAGCGTATTCAATTCCTCCTGACAATAAGAGCGGATGTCCATAACTTTCGGAGAAGTATAGCAGCATTCTCCATTTTGAAATACCGGAACCATCAATTCGCGCAGCGTATAACTGCCGCCCGGAAGCTTTGTCTTTTTCCAAGGCTCTATCGGATCAAATAGCAGCATGGGTTTGTTTTCATCAAACTCTTCATCGACCAGGCAGATTAAGTCGGCTTTGATTTTACCGGTTTCCTTTTCGTAAATCCGGTAAATAGTCTTATTGCCGGGGTTGGTTACCTTTTCCGTATTCTCGGATAACTTAATTTTGGGGATGAATTTGCCATCTTTTCCCATAACAGCAGCTAATTTGTAAACACCGCCAAAAGCAGGACAGTCTTTGGAGGTAATCAGATGTGTGCCGACACCCCAGGAAGTAATGGCAGCACCCTGCTCCTTTAAACTCTGAATCAGGAACTCATCCAAATCGTTGGAAGCGGAAATAACTGCATCGGTAAAACCCGCTTCGTCCAGCATTTTTCTGGCTTTCTTGGAAAGATATGCCAGGTCGCCGCTATCTAACCGGATGCCGTAAAAGGTAAGTGGAATTCCTGCTTCCCGCATTTCCGTAAACACGCGGATGGCATTAGGCACACCGGATTTTAAAGTATCATAAGTATCGACCAACAGAATGCAGGCGGATGGGTACATGTCGGCATAGGCTTTGAAAGCAGTATACTCATCCGGGAAACTCATAATCCAGCTGTGAGCATGTGTACCTTTTACCGGTACATCAAAAAGCTGACCGCAAAGTACATTAGAGGTTCCGATACAACCGCCGATTACGGCAGCTCTTGCACCATAGGTTCCCGCATCGGGACCCTGTGCGCGTCGCAGACCGAATTCCATAATGCCGTCCCCATGAGCAGCATAACATACTCTCGCAGCCTTGGTCGCAATCAGACTCTGATGATTGATAATATTTAAAATAGCAGTTTCCACAAGCTGAGCCTGCATAATCGGTGCAATGACCTTTACAAGAGGTTCTCTTGGGAAAACAACAGTTCCTTCCGGAATCGCATAAATATCGCCGGTAAATCGAAAGTCACGCAGATAATCGAGAAAATCTTTGTCGAAGATGCCGAGACTTGCAAGGTAGTCAATGTCCTCTTCGTCAAAATGCAGTTCTTTAATATATTGAATCAGCTGCTCTAAACCTGCCGCGATGGCAAAACCGCCGTCACAGGGATTGTTACGATAAAATGCATCAAAAATTACGGTTTCATTCTGGTCTTTGTTCTTGAAATAACCTTGCATCATAGTTAACTCATAAAGGTCAGTGAGCAAGGTCAGATTTTGTCTGTCCATTTTCCCTCCGTTCCGAAGTCTGCCGCTTCCGGCTTCGTCTGACATAAATTATAGTTATTTTATACCTATTTTGGAATTTAGGGAAGCGATTTTAAGAAAATAGGAATTATTCAAAATAGGAATTATTCATATACATAGAAATTGGTATTCCAGCATTGGCTACCTGTCATCAGTTCTTCCGAGGTCATAATATGATATCCGGCATTAATCAAATCAGCTTCTGATAAGCCATACTCCCCGGCATATACAAGTGCAATGCAATAATATTTATGATTGTATATATTTTCCTTAACGGTTTCAGAATAAGAAATATTGTTTTGCAAAATTTCTTTTGCATAATCAAACAAAAAGATATTCCGCCAGATTTTATTGTTCTTATATTTCATCAGATTTTCAACACTGTTGTACTCGGCCTGCCCATAGCTGGTTGTCGGTATATTATTTTCCAGACAAAATCCGGATAAGTGCATGGAAACCAGAATTTCACCTTCCGAAGAATATCGCTCAAGAATGGCGTAGGCATTGTCCCATGCGTTCTGTTGTTCTTTTGTCATAAAGGTACATGAAAAAGATGGCATGATATTTTTTACCGATAACGCAAGGAATAAGCAGGTTATAGCGGAATATATACCAAAGAATTTTTTAGAATCTGGCAATTGTTTTAAAGATTCTGTAACCTTTGATATGGATACTATGCTGTATGCGATGATGTACGGATACCATAATTGTAAATAATAGGTATAATTTGTGCCCTGGTTTTCTGCTATCCGGAACAGAATAGGCAGGATAAATATGATCTGGCAAAGCTCGTAGGATATTTCTTTCAAAACGCACTTCTTTTTTATCATAGTATATATTTCCATACTTATACGGAGAATGGCAAACACGATAATGTACCCATAATAGAGAGACAATTTCTTGATTTGCTGTAGGGAATAATCTGGACTCCCCGTAAGGGTTTGTCCCTGTGCAATCGGGAAGGTTTCGGAAAAATAAAGAGGGAAAGCAACCGATACGAAAAGGACAGAGATACTGCCCATCAGCATTCCATATACAATAAACTTTTGCCAATCTTTTCTGGAATGCAGAAAAAGATATATGCATAAACCGATTGCGGTAAGAACAAAATATTGCTTGATATAAAATAGGCTTATGATGAGTGCTGCATAAAGCATGGGATGATAACGGTGCTTCTGTTTGTCCACCTGTAGCCGGTCCATCAGGATGATAGATAGCGTTATTCCCCATTGATCCGGAAAGGCACCGCCAAAAGCGGAGTATCTCCAGTAACAGGAGTAAAACAGAAGCATTCCGACGATTGCCAGCAAAAGACTTTTTGTTTTTCGGAATAGAAAACGATAAAAGAAAAAAGCACCGGTAATTTCTACGATAAATGTAAGTAATTCGCATATCTGCAAAGCATTGAGAGTGCTAAAAGCAAACAGACGGATAAAAGGACTCATTAGAAGTGGTACCAGAAAGCCGTAAATGCTGGTGGCAGCAGGGACTTCGTTTCCAAGTGTGGAAACAGAGTACAGATTCTTACCATAAGCAAAGTTATAAGCAAATACAACCGTATTCATTTCCCGAAGTTCTTTTGGTGTATCGTATGTAAGGATGGTATATCCTTTTTGCAATATAACATAGAAAAACAGCAATAATAAAATGATGCAGAACCCTTTATAGATGATATCTCGAAGAATTAAAAATTTCTCTTTTGCTGCGCGCATACTTTTTATCTCCTGGTGCATTTTAAAATCAGAATAGGTCAATTACACCCTAATGTCAATAGGTCAATTTGCCATAATTTATCTAAATCTAAGAAATGCAAAATAGGGAGTCATCATCATGTGAAGAAGAGGAGAAATATGGAGCGCCTGAGAGAATTAAGAAAAGCAAAAGGGTATACGCAGATAAAAATGCAGTTATTGACAGGGATTGACCAAAGCGATTATTCCAAGATAGAAAAGGGAAAACGCTATTATACCTTCGAACAATGCAAAAGGATAGCGGTGGCACTTGACACCAGTATGGATTATCTTGCCGGACTGACAGATGAACCGAAACCATATCCGAGGGCAGGTAAGAAAGGAATGGGAACGAAACAGACACAGGAAAAGTAAGCAAATTGCGAAAATTAAGGAATTACCTTGACAATCGCTTTTCCCTGATACTATAATAAACGCGTATGAATAGCCAAAAACATTGAAGAAGACAGTACCTTATTTTCAAAAGTGGCAGCGAGCCGGTGAGGGTGCAAGACCGGTACGAGTAGAAAATCAGGGAAAATCACTTCCGAGTTTCAGACTGAACGTTTTGTCCGGCGGTTAATCGGTTGCGGGAGAGAATCAGTAGGGACTGACGGTATTCCGCCGTTACCGGAAACCGTATCAATCGAAAGATTCGTACGTCGTAACAGGTGGTAACACGAGAAGTTTAACCTCGTCCTTTTACGGGACGAGGTTTTTTTGAGCGAATCTGCTGAATCAAAAGGAATTTTTTTAGTATTAGAAAGGAGCAAACCATGTATCAGAAAGTTGACACCAACTTAAACTTTGTAGACAGAGAGAAAGAAGTCTGTCAGTTCTGGAAGGACAATGATATTTTCCAGAAAAGTATGGATTCCAGAAAGGAAGGGCCTACCTATACCTTTTATGACGGACCGCCGACCGCAAACGGCAAGCCCCATATCGGTCATGTATTGACACGTGTTATCAAGGATATGATTCCGAGATACCGTACCATGAAAGGTTATATGGTTCCGCGTAAGGCAGGCTGGGATACCCATGGTCTTCCGGTGGAACTGGAAGTAGAGAAATTATTAGGTCTGGATGGTAAAGAGCAGATTGAAGAATATGGTCTGGACCCATTTATCAGTAAATGTAAGGAATCGGTTTGGAAATACAAAGGTATGTGGGAGGACTTCTCTGGTACCGTTGGTTTCTGGGCAGATATGGACAACCCCTATGTAACCTATCATGATGATTTCATCGAGTCTGAGTGGTGGGCACTCAAACAAATCTGGGACAAAGGTCTCTTATACAAAGGGTTCAAAATCGTACCTTACTGTCCTCGTTGTGGTACTCCGCTTTCTTCTCACGAAGTAGCGCAGGGTTACAAGTCGGTAAAAGAACGTTCCGCAGTCGTACGTTTCAAGGTGGTCGGAGAAGATGCCTATTTCCTGGCATGGACAACCACACCATGGACACTGCCATCGAATGTGGCACTTTGTGTGAACCCGAATGAAACCTATGTGAAGGTAAAAGCGGCTGATGGTTATACCTATTATATGGCACAGGCACTTTTGGATAACGTACTTGGCAAACTGGCAGAAGAAGGCAAGCCTGCCTATGAAATTCTGGAAACCTATGTCGGAACTGATTTGGAATACAAGGAATATGAACCACTGTTTGCATGTGCAGGAGAATCCGCAGCAAAACAGCATAAGAAAGCACATTTTGTAACCTGTGATAACTATGTAACCATGACAGATGGTACCGGTATCGTTCACATTGCTCCGGCATTCGGTGAAGACGATGCCCAGGTAGGTCGTAAATATGACCTTCCTTTTGTACAGTTTGTTAACGGCAAAGGGGAAATGACAGAGGAAACCCCTTACGCGGGATTATTTGTCAAGAAAGCAGACCCGGAAGTCTTAAAGGATCTGGATAAAGAAGGCAAATTATTTGATGCACCGAAATTTGAGCATGATTATCCTTTCTGCTGGCGATGCGATACACCACTGATTTACTATGCGCGTGAATCCTGGTTTATCAAGATGACAGCGGTCAGGGATGATCTGGTACGCAACAATAAGACCGTCAACTGGATTCCGGAATCCATCGGTGAAGGCCGCTTCGGTAACTGGCTGGAGAATATTCAGGACTGGGGTATCTCTCGTAACCGTTACTGGGGTACACCGTTAAACGTATGGGAATGTGAAGATTGTGGACATATGGAGTCCATTGGTTCCCGCGAAGAACTGGAGAAAATGAGTGGAAATCCGGAAGCGAAAACGGTAGAACTCCACAGACCTTATATCGATGCAATTACGATTACCTGTCCGAAGTGTGGCAAGACTATGAAACGTGTTCCGGAAGTTATCGACTGCTGGTTTGACTCCGGTGCGATGCCTTTCGCACAACATCATTATCCGTTTGAGAATAAAGATTTATTTGAACAGCAGTTCCCGGCACAGTTTATTTCTGAGGCAGTAGACCAGACACGTGGATGGTTCTACTCCCTGATGGCAGAGTCCACACTGTTGTTTAACAAGGCTCCTTTTGAAAATGTAATCGTTTTAGGACACGTACAGGATGAAAACGGACAGAAGATGAGCAAATCCAAAGGAAATGCAGTTGATCCGTTTGAAGCACTGGAAACCTACGGCGCCGATGCTATCCGTTGGTATTTCTATATTAATTCCGCACCATGGCTGCCGAACCGTTTCCATGGCAAGGCGGTACAGGAAGGACAGCGTAAGTTCTTAGGTACCTTGTGGAATACTTATGCATTCTTCGTACTGTATGCGAACATTGATAACTTTGATGCAACCAAATATACATTGGATTATGACAAACTTCCGGTTATGGATAAGTGGTTATTATCCAAGTTAAATACTGCTATTACACAGGTAGATGATAATTTGAACAATTATCGTATTCCGGAAGCGGCAAGAGTGCTTGATAATTTCGTGGATGAGATGAGTAACTGGTATGTCAGAAGAAGCCGCGAACGTTTCTGGGCAAAAGGCATGGAGCAGGATAAAATCAATGCTTATATGACACTTTATACGGCACTTGTTACCATCTGTAAGTGTGCAGCACCGATGATTCCGTTTATGACAGAAGAAATCTATCAGAATCTGGTAAGGAGTATTGATAAAAACGCTCCGGAAAGTATCCATCTGTGTGATTTCCCGGTTGCAGACGAGAAGATGGTGGATAAGAAGTTAGAAGAAGATATGGAAGAGGTTCTGAAAATTGTTGTTATGGGACGTGCAGCACGTAATACGGCGAATATCAAGAACCGTCAGCCTATCGGAACCATGCATGTGAAAGCGGCTAATAAGCTTGGCACATTCTATCAGGAAATCATCGAGGATGAATTGAACGTGAAGACGGTAGAATTCTCAGATGATGTATCTGCTTTTACAAGCTATAGTTTCAAACCGCAGCTTAAGACTGTTGGACCGAAATACGGCAAACAGCTGGGCGGTATTAAGAATTATCTGGCAAACGTGGATGGAAGCGCCGCTATGGCAGCTTTGAAAGCGGATGGGGCTTTGAAATTTGAAGTGGACGGTACCGAAATCTCTCTGGCAGAGGAGGATCTGCTGATTGAGATGGCACAGAAGGAAGGTTTTGTGGCAGAAGCGGACAATTATGTGACGGTTGTACTGGATACTAATCTGACCGAAGAACTGATTGAGGAAGGCTTCGTCTATGAGGTGATTAGCAAGATTCAGACCATGCGTAAGGACGCAGGATTTGAGGTTATGGACCACATTAAAGTTTCCGTAAACGATAATGACAAGGTAGCTGCGATTGTGAAGAAGAATGAATCCATGATTGCAGGTAAGGTACTGGCAGACAGTATGGTAACCGGAGAAACCCTTTCTGTTTCCAAGGAATGGAACGTAAATGGCGAAAAAGTTGTAATTTCTATCGAAAAACAATAGAAAGAGTGATATAATAGTCTGGACAGTGTGACTGTCCAGACGGAAGCTTACATAACCGGTTTCCCAAAAAAGTGCAGAATGAGGAGGAAAAAATATGGCAAAAAAGGCGGCAACATTTGATACGGAGCTTTTTAAAAGAAGTGTACTTTATAATATTAAGACTCTTTATCGTAAAACCTTGGAAGAAGCAACCGATCAGCAGATTTTTCAGGCAGTATCTTATGCTATTAAGGATGCTATCGTAGATCAGTGGTTGACCACACAGAAAGAATACGATAAACAGGATCCAAAGATGGTCTACTATCTGTCTATGGAGTTTTTGATGGGGCGTGCCCTTGGTAATAATATTATTAACCTGCAGGCTTATAAGGAAGTAGAGAAAGCTCTTAAGGAACTCGGAATTGACATTAATGTAGTGGAAGACCAGGAACCGGATGCAGCACTCGGAAACGGTGGTCTTGGTAGACTTGCAGCATGTTTCTTAGACTCTCTTGCTACACTTGGATATGCAGCATATGGCTGTGGTATCCGTTACCGTTATGGTATGTTCAAGCAGGAAATCCGGGATGGCTATCAGGTAGAAGTGCCGGATAACTGGTTAAAAGACGGAAATCCTTTTGAACTGCGCAGACCGGAATATGCCAAAGAAGTAAAGTTTGGCGGTTATGTCAATGTTTATGTGGATGAAAATGGAAGAAGCAATTTCAAACAGGAAGGTTATCAGTCTGTTCGTGCAATCCCTTATGATATGCCGGTTGTCGGTTATGGTAACGGTATCGTTAATACACTTCGTATCTGGGATGCCGAACCTGTTGAATGCTTCCAACTTGACTCTTTCGATAAAGGTTATTACCGCAAAGCAGTAGAGCAGGAGAACCTTGCGAGAAATATTGTAGAAGTACTTTATCCGAATGACAATCATTATGCAGGTAAGGAGCTGCGCTTAAAACAGCAGTATTTCTTTATTTCCGCCTCGGTACAGGAAGCGGTTGCCAAATATATGCGTAAGCATGATGACATTCGTAAATTCTATGAAAAAGTTACCTTCCAGTTGAACGATACTCATCCGACGGTAGCAATTGCGGAACTGATGCGTATCCTGATGGATGAATATTATTTAACATGGGATGAAGCATGGGAAGTTACCACTAAGACCTGTGCTTATACAAATCACACCATTATGGCAGAAGCTTTGGAAAAATGGCCTATTGAGCTGTTCTCCAGACTGCTTCCGCGTGTCTATCAGATTGTGGAAGAAATTAACCGCCGATTTGTGGCACAGATTGAACAGAAATATCCGGGCAATCAGGAGAAAATCCGTAAAATGGCAATTATCTATGACGGACAGGTCAAGATGGCACATCTCGCCATTGCCGCAGGCTATTCCGTAAACGGTGTTGCAAGATTACATACAGAAATTTTGAAGCATCAGGAATTAAAAGATTTCTATGAAATGATGCCGGAGAAATTTAACAATAAGACAAACGGTATTACTCAGAGACGTTTCTTACTTCATGCTAATCCATTACTTGCAGACTGGGTAACAGCGCATGTCGGAAATGACTGGATTACGGATTTGCCTAAGATAAATAAGTTAAAGGTTTATGCGGATGATGAAAAGGCACAGCAGGAATTCATGAATATTAAATACCGCAACAAGGTACGTCTGGCAGAATATATTCTGGAGCACAACGGAATTGAAGTAGATCCCCGTTCCATTTTCGATGTAAAGGTTAAGAGATTGCATGAATACAAACGTCAGTTATTGAACATACTTCATGTTATGTATTTATACAATGAGTTAAAAGAGCATCCGGATATGGATTTCTATCCTAGAACCTTCATTTTCGGTGCCAAAGCGGCAGCAGGCTACCGCAATGCAAAATTAACCATTAAGCTGATTAACTCCGTTGCAGACGTTATCAATAACGATGCCAGCATTAACGGTAAGATTAAAGTAGTGTTCATTGAGAACTACCGGGTATCCAATGCCGAGATTATCTTTGCAGCATCTGATGTATCGGAGCAGATTTCTACCGCAAGTAAGGAAGCATCCGGTACCGGTAATATGAAGTTTATGTTAAATGGTGCGCTGACTATCGGTACAATGGATGGTGCAAACGTAGAAATTGTGGAAGAAGTTGGCGAAGAGAATGCTTTCATCTTCGGACTCAGCTCGGATGAAGTTATCCATTATGAGAACTATGGCGGATACGATCCGATGGAAATCTTCAACAATGATCCGGATATCCGAAAAGTATTGATGCAGTTAATTAACGGAACTTATGCACCAAACGATCCGGATTTGTTCCGTCCGTTATATAATTCTCTGTTAAATACACAGAGTACATCCAAAGCAGATACTTATTTCATTCTGAAGGATTTCAAGTCCTATGCAGAAGCACAAAGAAAAGTGGAGAAAGCATATCGGGATGAAAAAGGCTGGGCAAGAAGCGCTATCTTAAATGTAGCATGTTCCGGTAAGTTTACCTCTGACAGAACCATTCAGGAATATGTAGATGATATCTGGAAGCTGGATAAGGTTGTGCTTCCCAAAAAAACTTTGAAATAATTTAAACCAAAGAGGTCTGGACACAAAAGTGTGTGGACCTCTTTTTGCACAAGGAGAATATGGAAAAAGCATTATTAGTAGGCATAAATCTGAATAATGGTGAGGATTATAAATTATCTCTGGAAGAACTGGGCAGTCTGGCAGAGGCTTGTGATATGGAAGTAGTTGGCTTTGTAGAACAGAATCTGTCGGAAGTCCATAAAGCATATTATATCGGCACCGGTAAAGTAGAAGAAGTAAAAGAAATCGCGGAAGAGAAAGAAGCGGATGTTATTATCTTTGACAATTCGTTATCCCCGATGCAGATGCGTAACCTACAGGATAAAATCGGAAAGCCGATTTTGGACAGAAGTGCTTTGATTCTCGATATTTTTGCAAGTAGAGCACGTTCCAGGGAAGCAAGGCTTCAAGTGGAGGTAGCAAGGTTACAGTATATGTTGCCGAGGTTGGTAGGCATGCATGCAGCACTCAGCCGTCAGGGCGGCGGCAGCGGAGCCATGAGCAACAAGGGTGCCGGTGAGAAAAAGCTGGAACTGGACCGACGAGTGTTGGAACATCGCCTTGCCGAATATCGAAGAGAGTTAAAAGAGGTCAGCGCAGAACGGCAGACACAGCGCAAGAAACGTGCTGCATCCGGTATGCCGCGTGTGGCACTGGTGGGTTATACCAATGCCGGAAAATCTACGTTATTAAATGCAATGCTGGACTTATACGGTGTGGATGAAATCGATGTGGAAGAGAAAAAAGTCATGGAGAAGGATATGCTTTTTGCTACCCTGGATACGACGGTGCGTAAAATAGCACCGGAGAAACACCATGCATTTCTCTTGTCGGATACGGTCGGTTTTATTCATAAGCTGCCCCACAATCTGATAGAGGCTTTTCATTCTACGTTGGAGGAAGCAAAAGAGGCCGATATACTGCTGCAGGTAGTGGATTACAGCGATGAGCATTACAAGGAACAGATTGCCGTTACCAATCAGACTTTACGGGAATTGGGTGCCGAAAACATTCCGATGCTTTATGTCTATAATAAAGCGGATAAAGTGGCACCGGAGAACCTTCCGGGCAGTCTGTCCGGTGAGTCCGCAAGAAAGCTACCGTATGTGACACAAGACAGTATATACTTGTCTGCCCGCGAAAAAATCGGTATGGAAGAATTGGTCTGCCTGATTGAAGAAAAGCTTTCCGGTGGATACAAGGAGTGTGAACTTCTGATTCCGTATACGGATGGCAGGGCTGTTTCGTACTTAAAGGAAAATGCTGTTGTCCTTACTATGGAATATCGTGATAACGGGGTCTATATGAAAGTAAACTGTAAGGTGCAGGATTGCAACTATTATGAAAAATACCAGATAAATTCAAAAATTTGAGGGACGGACCACAACATCTGCCCCTCTTTTTGCATAGAAAACACAAGTTTTCAAAATCCATTGCATCCACTTGTTTTATCTTATATAATGAATAACTAGGGACAGATTTTGCAAATAGCTTTTTCAACGCTGAATTGATAATAGCTGAAAAATGAAAATAGATACGAAAAGGCAGAGGAGGAGTCAATATGATTAAATTAATGGAGAGTGGTGCCTATCTTATAAACGGAACCGAAATTATTCCGGATAAAGAAGATGCTGCAGCACTGATTAAGAACAGGACGGGAAAGGATATTTCCAAACAGGAAGCAACACAGAATACTATGGCATATGGTATTTTGAAGGAACACAATACCTCCGGTAACATGGATAAGCTGAAAATCAAGTTTGATAAGCTTACTTCTCATGATATTACTTTCGTAGGAATCATTCAGACAGCCAGAGCATCCGGACTGAAAAAATTCCCGATTCCTTATGTATTAACCAACTGTCACAATTCTCTCTGTGCGGTAGGCGGTACGATTAATGAAGATGACCATATGTTTGGTCTTACCTGTGCAAAGAAATATGGCGGGGTTTATGTTCCGCCTCATCAGGCCGTTATTCATCAGTATGCAAGAGAAATGTTAGCCGGCGGCGGCAAGATGATTCTTGGTTCCGATTCTCATACCAGATATGGTGCACTTGGTACCATGGCAATGGGAGAAGGGGGCCCGGAGCTTGTGAAACAGCTTTTGTCCCAGACTTATGATATCAATATGCCGGGTGTAGTCGGCGTTTATTTAAAAGGCGCACCGGTGAAGGGGGTAGGTCCTCAGGACGTTGCACTGGCAATTATCGGAGCTGTTTTTGAAAATGGTTATGTTAAAAATAAAGTAATGGAATTTGTTGGACCTGGTGTTGCTTCTTTAAGTGCTGATTTCCGTATCGGTATCGATGTTATGACAACAGAAACAACCTGCTTGTCTTCTATCTGGAAAACGGACGAACAGATTAAAGAATTCTATGAGATTCATGGAAGAAGCGAAGATTATAAAGAATTGAATCCGGGTGAAGTGGCATATTATGATGGTATGATAGAGGTTGATTTATCGGCTGTCAAACCAATGATTGCAATGCCGTTCCATCCAAGCAACACGTATACGATTGATGAACTGAATGCGAACCTTTCCGATATTCTTCACGATGTGGAGAAAAGAGCCAAAGTCAGCTTAGATGGTGCGGTACCGTACTCTTTACAGGATAAAGTAGTGAATGGCAAATTTATGGTAGATCAGGGTATCATTGCAGGTTGTGCCGGTGGTGGATTTGAAAACATCTGCGCGGCAGCCGACATTCTGAAAGGTTCCTACATAGGTTCTGATGGCTTTACTTTGAGTGTATATCCGGCATCCATGCCAGTCTATATGGAATTGATTAGAAATGGCTGTGCGGCAACCATTTTAGAAACCGGTGCGGTTATGAAAACAGCGTTCTGCGGACCTTGTTTCGGTGCAGGGGATACGCCTGCAAATAATGCATTCAGTATCCGTCATTCTACCAGAAACTTCCCGAACAGAGAAGGTTCCAAGTTGCAGAATGGTCAGATTTCCTCTGTGGCACTTATGGATGCGCGTTCCATTGCGGCAACCGCAGCTAACAAGGGTGTACTGACACCGGCAACCGAATTTGATGGAGAAATCGGTAAATACAAATATCATTTTGATGCAAATATTTATGCAAACCGCGTATTTGATTCCAAAGGGGTTGCAGATGAGACTGTGGAAATCCAGTTCGGTCCGAACATCAAAGACTGGCCGGCAATGGGAGCTTTACCGGATAATCTGGTTCTGCGTGTCGTATCTGAAATTCATGATCCGGTTACGACAACTGATGAACTGATTCCTTCCGGCGAAACATCCTCTTATCGTTCCAATCCTTTGGGACTGGCAGAATTTACTTTATCCAGAAAGGATCCGGAGTATGTGGGACGGGCGAAGGAAATTCAGAAAGCAGAGAAAGCCAGAATGGCAGGAGAACATCCATGCCAGGTATATCCGGATATCAAACCGGTTATGAATGTGATTAAAGAAAGCTTTGATAAAGTATCCCATGAAAATACGGGATTTGGTTCCACTATCTTTGCTGTAAAGCCGGGTGATGGCTCTGCGAGAGAGCAGGCAGCAAGCTGTCAGAAGGTACTTGGCGGATGGGCAAATATTGCGAATGAATATGCTACAAAGAGATATCGTTCCAATCTGATCAACTGGGGTATGCTTCCATTCCTGATTGAAGAAGGAGAGCTTCCGTTTAAGAATCTGGATTATCTTTTCATTCCGGATATTAAGAAAGCAGTGGAAGAAAAATGGGATACGATAAAAGCCTATACCGTATCGGTAGATAAAAATGCCATGAATGCATTTGACTTGAAGTTAGGTGAGCTGACGGATGAAGAACGCCAGATTATTTTGAAAGGATGTCTGATTAATTATAACAGAGTAAATTAAGATACACTCTTATATCAGAAACTTATGGGAAATTGGGAGAACAGTAAAAGAAGAAAGTTCATAAAGGTGGGTTTTTACTCTGTTTTCTTAGCGGGACTTGCCGGAATCTGTGTGTTTGCAACGCAGGCGAAGGAAGACCCGGAGCAGGCGGCTGTTATGGCAGCCAGAAAACCGATGGATGTAGAAGTCAAAGAGGGAAAGACTGCTATTCTGCTAGGAGAGGAAGAAGCGCAAAAGTCAGTAGAGTCTACGATGGAAATTGTCAATGATACCATCTTAAGCAATGTGCCGGTAGCAGATTATTCGTATTCTTTTAATGGGCAGCTTAACGGTGCGAAAGTGGTGACCAGAGAAGGCGATTACGGCGGCTTCAATGATGGAACCTATCCCACAGAGAATATGGAAAAAACAGCCCTTTACACAGAAGGAATGGAAGGGGATGCCGTTTATCTGGATGGCACCTATGGGCTGGAGTTATGTGATATGAAGCCACTTTCCGATTCCTATACTATTTCTTTCTGGATGAAAGCAGAGGAATTGTATGACTGGTCTCCTTTTATAACGATAGGCTCCAATCTGTTAGATGCGAATGTATCCCAGAATTATATTTCGTTTAATCAGAAGACAACGGAAGAAGGAGAAGTGGTAGTCCCGATTTTTAATACCATCAATGCAACCTGGGGCAATTCCTGTGAGGTCCGTCCGTCTTTGGAAGACAAAAAATGTATTGATTTAAACCAATGGAATTATATTACGATTTGTGTGGACGGAACCAAGGTATCCGAAAATGACCAGACCAAGGTAACGGCCTGCCTGTATGTCAACAGTGAAATGGTAGGCTGCGGTGAGGTATCCAAGATGTGCTTTGAAGAAGCCAATATGAAAGCTTATATAGGCATCAACTGTTTTGATCAATTATTCCGGTCCTGTTACGATGAGCTGCATATCTGGAACAGATTGTTGGATGAAAATCAGATTAGTACTATGTATGTTGCCTATCTGAAACAGGCATGATTAAAGTAAATAGCAAAACATCCGATATATAAGTTACAGGAGAAGTTGTTCTGGCCAGACAATCTTTCCTGAATTTATGATGAGTGTTTAACCAAGGATGGTACTTTTAGTGAGAAAGGATTTCTCAAGAGAAGTACCATCCTTTTGTTAAGCCAAAAAGGAGGTAATGAATGCGAATTGATTCCAGTAGTATAGGAATGGAATCCGCCAGAAGTTTTTCTTCTGTAACAGTGAAATCTGCCTACTCCTATAAGGGCAGAGCCGGAAGCCTGACGGCCGGAGAGGGAAATGGATTTCTTGGGGGCTTTCTGGGAATGGGAGAAGAAGCACAGGATACGGAACAAAGCGGTAATGCGCAGACCGCTTTGGAAGATATCACGCTTCATTTCAAAAACCTGTCTAACACAGGAAGAATTGCAGCAGCAGATGAAGAAAAGGATGCCAAAGAAGATATCAGACAGTATTGTATGCGGTATCTGATGTATCTGCTGTTTGGGGAGCATTATAAGGAGAAACTGGATGAATTCTGGGGAAATGAAATGGGAACCTCATCCTCTTTTACAGATGTCGGCAGCATGGTTATGAATACTTATAATGTGACACAGCTTTATTATCACAGCGAATCGGAAACAACATCTTTTTCAACAAACGGTGTAGTAAAAACGGCAGACGGAAGAGAGATTACTTTCGGTCTGGAACTGGAGATGAGCAGAAGCTTTACACAGTATTACAAGGAAAACTATAGCTACACAGTATCAGAATATGCGGATCCGTTAGTCATTAATCTGGATAGTAACATCGCGGAACTGTCTGATCAGAAGTTTTTCTTTGATTTAGACTGTGATGGAGAAAAGGAGGAAATTTCCACATTGAAATCCGGAAGCGGTTATCTGGCGCTGGATTTGAACCAGGATGGTGTGATTAACGATGGAGGCGAGCTGTTTGGTGCCAAAAGCGGCAATGGATTTGCAGATTTGGCAAAGTATGATGCAGATGGCAATGGCTGGATTGATGAGAATGATTCGATATGGGAAAAGCTGTTAATCTGGACCAAAGATGAGGAGGGAAATGATAAGCAGTATCATCTTTCGGAAGCCGGAGTCGGAGCAATCTGTTTAAACAGTGCGGAAACGGAATATGCGTTGAATTCCGGAAAGGATAATCATAACAACGGTGTCATCCGCAGAACCGGTATTTTTCTGTATGAAAATGGAAATGTCGGCACGCTGCAGCATTTAGATTTAGCACAATAGAATGAAACAGGACACTCTTACATACAATGGAAAGAGGTGTCCTATGAACTTATTTAAAATCGTCCAAAAAAGAACAAACAAAAGGAAACAGAAGGAGCGTCCTTATCAGGATGCCGGTGCGGTACTTTTGTTTGTTTTTTTGTTGCCCTATGTTATCTCTTGCTTATGGGGGCATGTGGGAAAAGAAGCTGAGAGTTTTTCTTCGCATAAGCAGGAGGAGAATAATCTGGATACGGGGTACACCGTCATTTTATCCGGAGACTGGGGTACAAGAACCATCACCATGAAAGATTATCTGATAAGGAGGCTGGCATCCGTTATGCCACAGGAGGAAGAAGGAATTGTGTATGAAGAGGAAGCGTTAAAGGCGCAGGCAGTTTTACTCCGTACAGAATTGCTTGGACTGATGCAGGACGATGGACAGCAGACAGACAAAACCATTGTAGTGCAGAACGATATGAATGGTTATGATTTGCCAACAACAGTAAATAAAGATGTTTTGGAGCAGTATGAGCAGGCAGTTGTTATAACAGATGGCATTATTCTGGTATATGATGGAGAACCTGTTAAGGCAGCTTATTTTGCCGTCAGTAACGGACAGACAAGAAACGGAGCATATCCCTACCTGAAGAGTGTGGAATGCCGTCAGGATATTCTGGCATCGGATTTTCAGAGTGAGGCAGTTTTTCATAAACCGGATTTTGAACGGCTGGCAACAGAGATTTTGAAAGTATCGGAAAAAACTCCTGATTGGGAAGAAATGGATTTTTTTTATGATGATGCCGGCTATGTATCAGAAGTTACTATGGGAACTGCTTCCTGTAGCGGTGAAACCTTTCGGCATGCCTTCGGTTTAAATTCTGCCTGCTTTGAGGCGGAATGGCGGGGAGAGAACGTTGTTTTTCATGTAAAAGGTGTAGGGCACGGATTTGGCATGAGCCAGTATGGAGCAAATCAAAGAGCCTTGCAGGGTGAAACCTTTGATGAAATTTTAAATGCCTTCTTTTTTGAGACAGAATTAGTAAAAATTGAATAATGTGTCAGATTCGGGAAAGACTAAGCATCAGAAAATGGATTTCTCAAAAATCCGAAAGGATAGCAGGAGGCAAGATTTGAATTATGAGTAGAAGAAATAGAAATGGTGCAAGGAAAGAACGAATCATTATGCTGGCTTCATCGGTTCTGGTATTGACAGTATTGACTGTTACAGGGGTTTTTGTAAGAAGCAACCGACAGACAGAGGATGAGAATAAGGTAGTGGATTTTAGCGTTATTGAAAATGAAACAGAAGAAAATGCGGAAATTTTGTCCGATGAAGAAACCGATACGCTTTTTACCGAGGCAGGAACGGATGATCTGGACTATGATCCTTATTTTCAGGAAGCCAATTCCGGCCATGTAGAAAATACGGACCTGGCTAAGAAGAAAGGCACAACGGAGAGTACGGAAACAAAGGAAGAAGACGGACAAGAAGAGGATATGCCGCAAGAGGATTCTGAGGAGTCGGATGCAGAAATGTCAGGTACACAGAAGAAAACTGTAACAGAAAAGGAAAAAAAGAATGATACAAAGGATACAAAGGAAACAATAGCCACAGAAGAGGAGGATACGGAGGCAATAGCAACTTCCGTACAGCCCGTTTTGGATTTTACGGAGGAGGATACACTGGTATGGCCCATTGTGGGAGATGTATTAATCAATTACAGCATGGACAAGACCGTTTATTTTCCGACATTGCAGCAATATAAATATAATCCGGCGATTGTCATTTCTGCTACAGAAGGAGAGAATATTACTGCGGCAGCAGATGGCAAAGTAGTTTCAGTAGCTTATGATCCCCAGCTTGGAAATAACGTTGTTATGGATCTTGGAAATGGATATGAACTGACCTATGGACAGCTTGAAAATGTGACAGTAACAGAGGGAAGTTATGTAGAAGCAGGAGATTTCATCGGCAATGTGGCAGCACCGACGAAATATTATAGTACCGAGGGAGCAAATGTGTATTTTAAACTGACAAAAAACGGTGAGCCGGTCAATCCTATGACAAAATTGCATTAGAGGATTTGTATGTTAACAATTATTCACGGAAATCTCAAAACGATGACGGATACAGACTATGAAGATGGATTCGTGCAGATAGAAAACGGTAAGATTAAGAAACTGGGCGATATGGCGGACTGTCCTGTTTCTACTGCAGGACCGGATGTGATGGATGTCAAAGGCAGTCTGGTTATGCCCGGTATGATTGAAGCGCATTGTCATATGGGAATTACAGAAGAGAAAAAAGGCATGGAGGGAGACGATTGCAACGAAAATGTGAATCCTATTACGCCATATCTGCGTGCCATTGATGCAATCAATCCGATGGATGCTGCTTTTCATGATGCCCTTCGTGCCGGAATTACCTCGGCAATGATTGGACCCGGCAGCTCCAATGTGGTAGGCGGGCAGTTTGCTTTTGTGAAAACCTATGGAAGGTGTATTGATCAGATGATTGTGAAAGCACCGGCTGCTATGAAAATTGCCTTTGGAGAAAATCCGAAGGTTAATTTTTCCGGGCAGAATACTTCGCCGTCAACCCGAATGGCAATTGCAGCAATGCTCCGGGAGGAACTTTTCAAGGCAAAAGCCTATCAGGAGAAGTGCAAGAAGGATAAAAATAGAGAGAGGGATTTTCACTATGAATGCTGGCTTCCGGTTCTGGAGGGAAAAATTCCGCTCAAGGCGCATGCACATCGGGCGGATGATATTCTGACCGCCATAAGGATTGCCAAAGAATTCGGACTTTCCATGACAATAGACCATTGCAGCGAAGGACATCTCATTGCAGAGGAAATCAAAGCAAGCGGTTGTGCTGCCATTGTAGGGCCGGATATGGCAAGCCGGAATAAGATAGAGGTACAGAATATGGCATTTAAAACGGTGGGGATTTTAAACCGGGCAGGAATTCTTACCGCGATTACAACGGATCATCCGGTTTCCATGATACAGTTTTTACCGATTTGCGCAGGACTTGCAGTAAAATCCGGTCTTCCAAGAGAAGAAGGACTTCGTTCCATTACCATTTATGCAGCCAGAATTTGTGGTGTGGCAGACAGGGTAGGCAGTCTGGAAGTCGGAAAAGATGGGGATATCGCTATCTTTAACGGAAATCCTATGGAGGTATTTACCAAAGCATTATGCACAATCATAGAAGGAAAAATTGTATATTATGATGAAGAAGCAGACTTTTTGTGGTAAGATATAGATAATATGGTAAGAAACATTAGGATAAATATAGAGGAAAAAACATGAGAAAACGATGTGTTCAAAGCATTCTGACCGTTTTTTTATGCAGCTGTATACTGATTGGATGCGGTGTGCCGGATAATCTGCCGGTCAACATGGGAATACAGGAAACACAGGAGGAAATAGTGAGTCTGGGACTGACACCGGAATTTAATTATGAGGTACCGGTCAGTACTCCCAATATTATTGTTGACCAGATTGGTTATGCGGCTGACAGCAGCAAAGTTGCAGTATTTCGAGGTGAAATACTGCCGGATACATATCATATCATAGATGCACAGACCGAAGAAGTTGTATATACGGGGACGCTTGAATCGAAAGGAAGCAGTGGAAAACAGCAGGATGAGGTATGCTATGGAGATTTTACTGATTTTACAGAACCGGGGACCTATTATCTACAGGCGAAAATAATCGGACGTTCTTATTCTTTTGTGATAACAGATAATCCATATGAAGAGATCTTCCGGGCATCCCTGAAGCAGTACTATTACAATCGGTGCGGATTTACCCTTTCCACGGAGCTTGCAGGAAGTGCGGCGCATAATGCCTGTCATACGAACCTGGCACAGCTTAAGGAGGATGCAACGGTACAATTGGATGTTTCCGGTGGCTGGCATATGGATGAGAATGGAAACCGGGATGTAATAGAAGGATGTGAGGCAGTCAACAGCCTGCTTCTTACTTATGAATTATACGGGGACATTTTTACCGATGATATTGGAATTCCGGAAAGCGGAAATGGTATACCGGATATCATGGATGAAATCAAGTATGAAATAGACTGGCTCCTTAAGATGCAGGATAGTAAAAGTGGTGCAGTTTACGCGGCAGTCAGTGTCATCGATAATCAGATGCCATCTTACATACTTTATACCGAGAATATTACGATGGATGCAACCATTCAGTTTGCAGCAACCATGGCGAAATTCAGCTATTTGTACCAGAGCTATGACAGAGCCTTTGCAACGCAGTGTCTGAAGGCAGCAGACCGGGCATACCGGTATGTAGGACAATACCTGGCAGATGTTTCCGAAGAAGCTTATTTTTTCGCAGCAGCGGAGTTGTATCGGGCAACCGGAAACTATAGTTATCGGACTGTGGCGCAGGATTTTTTATTGAAGTCGGAACAAATCGATATGGATAATGATTCGGTATTTTTGGGCAGTACCACATATCTTTCCACAAAGCAGAAGGTAGATGTGGCTTTATGCGAAAGGGTAATCAAGATACTGCTCAAAGAAGTAGAAGAGATTGCTTACACAGCCAAAAATGCGGCGTACCTGACAGATGGGAATAAGGAGCAGGACAATAACAGTGAATTGTTAAAGAAAATGGCACGTCTGACAGTGGTAGACCATGTAATTACCAATCATGAGTATGCAACGGTATTGGAAAATCATATGCATTATTTTCTTGGCAGGAACGAGCAGTCCATCAGCTATATTGATGTAGCAGGCAGTCGTAACTATGAATCTCTTGATAAAAAGATGGGAATTATGAAACAGATTGATTTAAATGCAGAGTTCATTCTTATGCTGAGCGCAATTGAGGAAGGAATTTTGACAGAAGAATAATAGAATCCGAAAGAAAAGAACTGGTGCTGTATTTACACCAGTTCTTTATTTTTAAAATAGGTTTCTTTAATTGTTTCCTGCACTTTTGCGCTGACCCCTTTTTTCTCTTCCCGGGTCAGGTCTTTCATATAGATAGGCTTGCAGTACTCCAAAACAACATGCGTCTTTTTGATTTTTGGAAGGTGGTCTTCAAAAATCGAAGCAGTATTGTTGATTGCCATCGGGACAATCGCACAGCCGGATTTGTCGGCAATTTTAAAGCTTCCGTCATGGAATGGAAGGAAAGTATCGTTTACTTTGTTGCGGGTTCCTTCCGGGAAAATACAGATAGAGATGCCGGATTTTATTTTTTCGATACCTTCTAATATCGTTTTCATACCTTGTTTCAAGTCATTGCGGTCCAAAAACAGGCAGTGAAGATAACGCATCCAGTCGCGTAAAAGAGGATAACGCAGCATTTCTTTTTTGGCAATGTAACCGGTCGGACGAGGTACCCGGACATAGGTAATCAGTATGTCAAAATAACTCCGATGATTGCCCACATATAAAACCGGCTGGTCTTTCGGAACATTTTCTTCGCCGATAACGGTTACTTTCGTTCCTGCAAGGAAAAGACATACGCGGAATGCCCAGTTGACGATTGCAAGGGAACTACGGCTTTTGATATCCATATTGAATTTTCCGATAAAATATTCCACAATCAGAAGTGGGATACTGCAAATTAAAAATAAAACAACAAAAAGTGCTACCAGAATAAAACGAATCATATGCTCCTCCCCAAACTATTTATCAAGGACAGCCTTATTATAGCGAAATTCCTTTTTTTAATCAATAGGAATAGACCTTTCTCTTTTCTAATAAATTAGTAATAACAGCAGTTTGCAATAAAAGGAAAAGGTTGCTATGAGCGAATGGGAAAAAAGAGTTATAAGCGTTATGCTGGTTTGTCTGCTTTGCATGGGAGTTATGGCATGTGGTACGCGCCAGCAGGATTCGATGAAAAAAATCAAAGATTTGCAATTTACGGTGCTGGCGGAGGATAAACTTCCGGAGGAGCTTCTGACGGTCATCGAGGAGAAAAAGACGGAGCCATTCAAGGTTACCTTTCAGGACCGGGGATTTCTTTACATTTGCGTAGGCTATGGACAGCAGGAAACCGGAGGCTATAGTATTGCGGTCAATGAGTTGTATGAAACAGCCAATGCTATTTATGTGGACACCAATCTGATAGGACCGGGACCGGAAGAAAAAGGAAATAATTCACCCAGCTACCCCTATGTTGTGATAAAGACGGAATATATTGAGAAGTCAGTAGTGTTCGACTAAAAATTATGATATAATAGGCGCAAAAGAAAACCAAGCGGCACAAAGTGACATTTGGAGGAGAATATGATTTATATTACAAACGGATATCTGATAGAGCCGAAATCCGGCAAGGAAGGTTACTATGATATTCTGATAAAAGGAGATAAAATTGCAGGAATTGTAAAGCCGGGGACTCCGCTTTCGGATTTGTTAGCACAAAAGGGAATGCAGGAGGAAGGGGAACAGCTAGAACATGAACAGTTGCAGCAGATTGATGCAGCCGGAAAGATAATTGCGCCGGGGCTCATCGATGTGCATGTCCATTTTCGGGACCCTGGATTTACGCATAAAGAAGATATTATGACCGGTGCTGCAGCGGCAGCAAAGGGCGGCTTTACCAGTGTCGTGCTGATGGCGAATACGAAGCCTGCGGTGGATAATGAGGATACCCTTGCTTATGTCATCGAAAAGGGGAAGAAAACAGGAATCCATGTCTATACCTGTGCCAATGTGACGATGGGACTGCAAGGAAAGCAGCTGGTTGATATGGAGGCTCTTAGTAAGGCTGGAGCAGCGGGCTTTACCGATGATGGGATTCCGCTTTTAGATGAAAAGATTTTGCGGGAGGCACTGCAAAGAGCTGCGAAGCTTGGCAAACCGGTCAGCCTGCATGAAGAAAATCCGGCATATATCACAAATAACGGTATAAATGCCGGAAAGGCAGCAGAATATTATGGTATCGGCGGTTCTCCCAGAGAGGCCGAAATTAGTATGGTGGAGCGGGATATCCGGATTGCTTTGCAGGAAGAAGCCGATTTATCCATTCAGCATATCAGTACAAGGGAAGCGGTAGAACTGGTACGCCGGGCGAAGAAGCAGAGCCGGCATATTTTTGCGGAGGCAGCACCGCATCATTTTACTTTAACAGAAGAAGCGGTTATCAAACATGGTACACTTGCCAAGATGAATCCGCCGCTTCGGGAAGAAGCTGACCGGATGGCAATTATCGAAGGCTTACGGGATGGTACGATTGATATGATTGCCACAGACCATGCACCACACAGCGCAGAAGAAAAAGCGAAGCCGATAACGGAAGCACCAAGCGGCATTATCGGACTGGAAACCGCTTTATCATTGGGCATACGGGAGCTGGTAAGACCGGGTTATCTGACGATGAGACAGCTTGTGGAAAAGATGAGCCTTGCTCCGGCGACTCTGTACCATCTGGATGCCGGGTATCTGGCAGAGAACGGTCCGGCAGATCTGGTCATTCTGGATGAAAAGGCACAGTGGACGGCCGGAAATTATGCATCCAAAGCCTCCAATTCTCCGTTTACCGGGGAAACGATGCCGGGAGTGGTTGCGTATACGGTTTGTAGTGGAAAGATTGTTTATCAGGCAAAATAAGATAGATTGAGAGGAAAAGACATGGCACAGAAGAAGAAAGTAACAGCGACCGTTGTGTCACAAGAGGAGCTTGCAGAACAGATTTATGATTTATGGCTGGAAACGGACCTGGCGATGGAGGCAAAACCCGGACAGTTTGTAGCGGTTTATCCACAGGACGCCGGTACACTTCTGCCAAGACCAATCAGTATCTGCGAAGCCGATAAAGAGAAGGGCAGAATTCGTCTGGTATATCGTATTGCCGGAAAAGGAACGAAAGAATTTTCTTCTTATAAGCCGGGAGACAAGGTTGCCGTTCTGGGCGTACTTGGAAATGGATTTCCCCTGGAAAAAGCAGAAGGGAAAAAAGTGTTTCTGATGGGCGGCGGTATCGGGATTCCTCCGATGCTTCAGCTTGCCAAAGAATTAAAGGCAGAAAAACAGATTGTGGTGGGATACCGTAACCACGATACGTTTTTGCAGGAAGATTTAAGCCGTAACGGTAAAGTTTATATTGCTACAGAAGACGGCAGTGTGGGCAGCAAAGGAAATGTGATGGATGCCATTGCTGAGAATGACCTGCAGGCAGATGTGATTATGGCGTGCGGACCCATGCCGATGCTCCGCGCGATCAAAAAATATGCACAGGAAAACGGAATCGAAGCTTATATTTCGTTGGAAGAAAGAATGGCCTGCGGTGTCGGGGCATGTCTTGGCTGCGTGTGCAAAACCAAAGAAGTGGACCACCATTCTCATGTAAACAATGCACGCATCTGTACGGATGGTCCGGTATTTGAAGCAAAAGAGGTGGAAATCTGATGAATACAAAAGTAGAAATTGCAGGCGTTACATTGAAAAATCCCGTTATGACGGCATCCGGTACCTTTGGTTCCGGGATGGAATACAGTGAATTCGTAGATTTGAACCGGCTTGGTGCAGTTGTTACCAAAGGGGTTGCCAATGTGCCCTGGCCGGGCAATCCGACACCTCGTGTGGCCGAGGTCTATGGTGGAATGCTCAATGCCATTGGCTTACAAAATCCGGGAATCGATGTGTTTGCCGAGAGAGATATTCCCTTTTTGAAACAATATGATACGAAAATTATCGTGAATGTATGTGGTAAGACAGTGGAAGATTATCTGGAGGTAGTGGAAAGACTGGGCGATGAACCGGTGGATATGCTGGAAATCAATGTATCCTGTCCGAATGTTAAGGAAGGTGCGATTGCTTTCGGGCAAAAAGCGGATTGCCTGTATGACATTACTTCGCAGATTAAGACAAAGGCAAAACAGCCGATTATCATGAAATTAAGTCCAAATGTAACAGATATTACAGAGATGGCGAGAGCAGCAGAAGCAGCAGGTGCAGATGCCCTTTCCATGATTAATACGATTACGGGAATGAAAATCGATATTAACCGTAGAAAATTTGTGTTGGCTAACAAGACAGGCGGTATGTCCGGTCCTGCGATTAAACCGGTAGCGGTGCGCATGGTATACCAGACCGCACAGACAGTTAAAATTCCGATTATCGGAATGGGCGGTATTGCCACAGCGGAAGATGCGATTGAATTCCTGCTTGCAGGTGCCAGTGCAGTAGCGGTTGGTGCCATGAATTTTATCAATCCATACGCAACTGTTGAAATCGTGGAAGGCATAGAAGCCTATATGAAAAAATACGGTGTGGAAGATGTTAAGGATTTGATTGGGGCAGTTGAATAATATGAATATAATACCTTCATGCGGCATACAATACAGTAAGTATACGCATGGAGGTATTTTTTGTGGAATTAGTTAAGAAAAAAATACATATGGACCGTATTGCGAACAAAGCCGGAACCCAGATGGTATTGGAAGAGGATGTAAATATATCGGATAACAGACCGGATGCAAGTCATCTGATTGGTGCCAGGGGAGATGTGGTATTAGAAGAAGTCCGCGTCGGTGAGGACCGCGTTAATCTAAAAGGTAAATTACAGGTGCAGATGCTATATCTGACCGAAGAGGAGGGAGTATGCGCCAGCATGAATGCTGCCATTCCCTTTGATGAAAAGATCAATATGGAAGGAGCAAAAAATGGCGATATGGTCATTCCTTCCTGGAGCATAGAGGACTTGAGCGTCGGCCTGATCAATTCCAGAAAACTGAGTGTGCAGGCAATGATTTCCATTACTCTGGAACGGGAAGAAAGACTGGAACAGGAAGCCGCAGTGGATCTTTATCACGAAGAACCGGTAGAATACCGCAAACGGGTATTTCCGGTGCTGCAGGCGGCAGTAAGCAAAAAGGATATTTTCCGTATCAAAGAAGAAATGGAACTGCCAAGTCATCTGCCGAATGCTTTTTCTATTATCTGGCACAGCATTACATTAAACAATGTGGAATTTAAAGCACTGGAAGAAAAAATTGCCTTACAGGGAGAAATGAAAGCCTTTTTCTTATACGAAGGAGAAGGCGATAACGATAAAACACGATGGTATGAAAATACGGTGCCGTTCAGCGGTATGATAGAGTGTCATGGATGCCGGGAAAATATGATACCGGATATTCGTCATTCGATTTCCCAATGCAATGTAGAAATCCGGCAGGACTTAGATGGCGAGGAAAGGGTCTTCTGCATTGAAAATGTGATGGACTTGGATATCCGTCTTTATGAGGAAGAAAATCTGGAAGTGCTGTCTGATATTTATGGAGTATCCAGAGAAATTGAAGCGGTAACGACAGAAGTACCGTTAAAGAGCCTGTTTTTCCATAACAGCGGCAAGTGCAAGGTGGCAGATCACGCAAAAATCCAGAATACGGAAATGCATATGTATCAGCTTGTACACAGTGAGGGAGAGATACAGATTGAGGAGCAGACAATTGTGGAAAACGGTATTGCCGTAACGGGAACGTTGTGTGTAACTACAATTTATCTATGTACCAATGGACAAAATACATTATATACCACAAAATCTACACTGCCAATCCAACAGGTAATTGAAGTGCCGGGTATTGATACTTCCTGTGTACACCGAATCTGGTGGAATCTGGAACAGCTTGTGGTTACTATGTTAGACAGTGATGAACTGGACATCAAAGCGGTCCTCAACTATCAGGTTATGGTATTTGCATTAAGCAAAGCAGATTTAATTACCGATATTAAAGTGACCGATTTGGATATGAACAAAATCAGCGAGCTTCCGGGCATGGTCATTTACATTGCCAGAGCAGGAGATACCCTGTGGGATATCGGCAAGCGTTATTATGTGCCGATTGCCCAGCTTAAAGAGGTTAACGAATTGACTTCAGAGGACATTAAGATGGGAGATAAGATTCTTGTCATCAAAGGAATGGGTTGATAAAAAGAGATGCCGCCATGCAAGGTGCGGCATCTCTTTTGTATAGAGTGAGGATTGTGTAATCTCAAACGAGCATTATAAAGTTACGCAGATATTATCTGCTGAAGGTGTAAGCAAAGTATCATTTCCGTCTATCTGCATGGATGCACCGGAAACGGAAGCCGCTTTTACATTCACAAGACGAATGGTGTATGCCTTGTCTGCTTTGGCATTTATCGTAATCTGTGAGCCGTTCTTTATTGCGGAAAGGGTTAGTGCAACATTCTGGTCCATTCCGTAGATAGTAGTTGCAGCTTCTTTGCCATCCACCAGGGCATAGATGCGAAGCTCGGCATGGTCTGCATAATCGTAATCCGGTTTGTCATCGTGAGCACCAAGTGCAACGATAGTGTTTTCTTTTACCATCAAAGGCAGATGCAGGTAATCATATTCTTTTTCTATCCATGTGGCACCTTCCATAACTTCTCCGGTAAAGAAATCAGTCCATGTTCCTTTCGGAAGATAGAAAATGCCTTTGCTTTCATCGTTGAAGATGGGGGCAACAAGAAGGTTATCACCTAACATATACTGTTTGTCTAAATGAGAACAGTTTCTGTCTTCGGTAAATTCTAATACCATACTGCGCATGGTCGGTACACCGGACTTGGAAGTATCGATGGCAGTTTTATATATGTAAGGCATCAAGGATGCTTTTAACCGGGTAAAGGTTCTTACGACATCCACTGCTTCTTCGTCATAAACCCAGGGTACGCGGTAGGAGCTACTTCCATGCAGACGGCTGTGGGAGGATAACAGACCAAAAGCTACCCAGCGTTTGTAGACATCTGCCGTTGAGGTATTTTCGAAACCACCGATATCGTGTGCCCAGAAACCGAATCCGGACATCAACAAGGATAACCCACCACGCAGACTCTCTTCCATGGATTCGTAATCAGACCAGCAATCACCGCCCCAGTGTACAGGGAACTTCTGACCGCCGACCGTAGCGGAGCGTGCAAATAACACTGCCTCCCCTTTGCCGCGTTTTTTCTCCAGTAATTCATATACTGTTTTATTATAAAGATAGGTATAGAAATTGTGCATTTTTTTCGGATCGGAGCCGTCATGGTAAACACAGTTTACCGGAATTCGTTCACCGAAGTCCGTCTTAAAGCAGTCAACTCCCATATCTAACAATACTTCTAATTTATCCTGGAACCATTTGCAGGCTTCCGGATTGGTAAAATCTACCAAAGCCATGCCCGGCTGCCACATATCCCATTGCCATACGTCGCCATTTGGTCGTTTGATAAAGTAACCTTTTTCCATACCTTCTGCAAAAAGAGCAGATTCCTGACCGATGTAAGGGTTAATCCATACACAGATGTTCAGTCCTTTTGCCTTGATTCGCTGTAACAGTCCAGCAGGATCCGGAAAAACATCCTCATCCCAGATAAAATCAGACCAATGGAAACCTTTCATCCAGAAACAGTCGAAATGGAAGGTACGAAGCGGAATACCGCGGTCTAACATACCGTCAATAAAGCTCATAACCGTTGCTTCATCATAGTTTGTGGTAAAGGAAGTGGACAACCAT
>JAQXTA010000020.1 GCA_029219245.1 Lachnospiraceae bacterium
GGTAGGAATTGTAGCTTTACGGTCATTTTACCCTGGATAGAGGGCAATTTTACCGAAACGGTAGTGTAATCTTCATTATGGGGAAATTCGATTATTTCTTTCAGCACGACTCCTGTTTCATTCGCAAAATGAAGATGAATAGAATCATTGTCGTGATGAGTTTTTCCCGTCAGTCGCACTTCGGAAATGCCTTTTGCAAAATCCATATTCTCAAAATCAATGAACACGTTATTACCGATATCTGTTATTCTGCCGTCTGATCTTTTGTAGCTGTCACCATGAATAAGGTCACAATCGGAAGCATTCAGCTTTTCATACGCTTTCAGCTTCGGTTCGAATTTAAATCCGCCGAAATCAATGCGCATATCGGTCTTGTCAAATTCAAAGAAAATATCCTGAATTCCCGTCAGCTTTTTGGAAAGAACATAGTTGTTGTCTTGATAAGTCTGCCAGATGAAATCCGCCTGATAGGTAAACTCCCCAAGACACTCTGATCCGTTTTCGCCCGGTTTGCCCAGCCATAAACGGAACCCAAAAGGATCGTCTTTATGCCAGTTTATCACACGAATAAGGAAGCTGTCCGTTCCGTATTTTCCGAAATCGGTTTTCGTAAAGCCGACAATATTGTTATCCGCTTTGATATTTACTCCGCCCTTTGACACTTCATCCATGACGGACAAGCTGTATGTATAATGGCAGGCAGGGAGAAATTCATAAGGGTCAAAGCATGCCTGTCCGAAGCCCTCCGCCGTAAATTCATATTCTGATATTACCTCCGCCTGCGGTTTCCCGTTATAGCAGGAGCAACGGAGCCTGAACGATCCGTCGCCTACAGCCGTAAGTACAGCAGTGTTTTCCACAACCGTCACATAAGCATTATTTGCAGGTATCCCACTGTTTGTGACAACACTCCATACTAGGTCATCATAGCCTGCGTTTTCGGGAAGAATTTTTGCGGTAATATTGCTGGAAGGATATTCGGGGGTAAGTGTTTTTGTCATATCACGTACAAGCTCTATCTTTCTGACGGGTATTTTGCCGCATTCCGGTGCTTCGGTGATATTTTCAAGGCAGCATACGCCCCTGCGTATATTGCCGGAAACTTTTTCTATCATCAGCTTCGAGTCCTCAAGCCCTTCGGCAGAGGCTTTTATAATCATTTCTCCGATTTCGGTATCGGGGGCGATATAAGCCGCTGCTTTTCCTGAGAACAGCTTGCGCTCTGCGGATTTATAGCTTTCGTAATCAGTGCTGTCTCCGTTGTCGAAACCGACGAGTCTGCCGCCGGTCACTGTTACTTTTATCCGGTCACGAGCGTTTTCAACGGCATAGCCGTCAGAATCTACTGTTGCTATTTCCACGACTGCAATATCTTCACCGTCTGCGAAAACGGAGGCCTTTTTACAGCTAAGTACAATCTTTGAGCTGTCGCCGAAGGAGTGTTTGAAGTCTTCAATGATTTCTCCCGATTTTGTTTTTCCGCATACACGAAGTTCGCCCTTTTCGTAAGGTATTTTCCACACTGCGGTATATTCACAAGGCTGTTTTTTGCCAAGAGATTTTCCGTTAAGAAATAACTCTGCTTCGGAAAGATTGGTGTAAGCCACAACATCGATAAGCTGACCCTCGTTGAAATCCCAGTAAGGCATAAGATGTAGAACAGGGGTGTCAGTCCACGCTGCTTGGTAAAGATAGAAGCTGTCCTTTTTCAGTCCTGCGGTATCAATATTTCCGAAGTACGCATTTTTGGTGGAGTACGGAGAGGGTTCACCGATATAATCCGAACCTGTCCATATAAACATTCCCGCGCAGTAACCGCAGTCAAGGTCAAGACCGATTATTTTCTGGGGCGTATCAGCGGAAATTCCTGCGCGACAGTTGCCAAGTGAACTGCACTGCAGATCTTCATGGGTAAGAAAGGCTGTATCGCGAGGAAAGTGATATACCCCTCTGCTCTTAACTCCTGAAGTAGTTTCGCTACCGTATATTTTCCATTCGGGATGTGCTTTGTGATGTTCAGCGTAAAGGCATTCGCCGTAATTGTAGCCTACAAGGTCGACTTCCTCTGAACAGCGCTGGGCACCTTCCCAGGGCATATAGTTTGAACCTTGTGTAGTGAGAGCATTGCGTAAAGGGTCGTGCTTTCTTACTGCGGCATGAAGTTGTTTGATTATCTCACAGCCTCTTGGAGAAACATGAGCATCGTAGATTTCGTTACCTACACTCCACATAATAACGCTGGGGTGGTTTCTGTCACGCCTTATCCAGCTTGCCACGTCCTTTTGATACCATTCATTAAAAAAACGTGCGTAGTCGTATTCTGTCTTAGGGCGTTCCCACATATCAAAAGCTTCGCTGTCTACCAGTATGCCCTTTTCGTCACAAAGCTCCATAAATCCCACTGCAGGAGGATTATGTGATGTTCTCACTGCATTAACGCCCATATCCTGCATGGACTGAAGCTGACGGCGTGCTACAGACTTGTTGAACGCTGCACCAAGGCAACCTAAATCGTGGTGAAGACAGACACCATGTAGTTTTACTTTTCTGCCGTTAAGGAAAAATCCATCGTCTGCGGTAAATATAATATCCCTTATGCCTGTTTTCTGCTCTATGCGGTCAAGTGCTTCGCCGTTCTTTAGCAGCGTAGTTTCAAGAGTGAGCAGATTCGGGGAAGTTATGTCCCAGATATCATCATTTGTCAGATCGTCAAGGGTAAACTGTACAGAGGTTGTTTCATTTGCTGGAAGTTCTTCCGAGAACAAAATTTTTTCGCCGTTTCTCAGTACGAACCGTACCTGAGTACCCTCTGCATTTTCTGTTTCAGCAGATATATGGCAGAGTCGGACTTCGCCCTGCTTTTCTGCATGGAAATATACTCCGTCCGTTACAAGATGACTTTCGGGAGAATTTATCAGCCATACGTCACGAAAGATACCTGCGCCCGAATACCATCTGCTGTTGGGCGAAAGGTGGCGAACGAGGACATATATCTCATTTTCGCCGTCATGGAGAAACGGTGTAATATCTGCTTCAAAGGAGGTGTAGCCGTATTTCCAGTCAAAAGCAGACTGTCCATTGACATAAACGGTACAGTCCATATATACCCCCTCGAAATACAGACGTATGCTTCTGCTGCTTATACTGCCAAAATCATATAGCTTGCGGTAGTGACCATAAGAACTCTCGTATAAGTTGTTTGTGTTGTAGATAAGCCAGTCATGGGGAAGTTGGACAGGGCTGAAATCGCCTGCAGTTTCTTCGGGAGCGGTCTTGCAAAAATACCAGTTGTCGTTGAATAATTCTCTCATATATTATACATCCTTTTTCCTATCACTTTATTTGCCTGTGTTGCCAGCTTTTTCTATTCTGCGGAAGCCATTCATATTGTGCTCCTCAATATACGTATAATGCTTTTCCTGACAGACGTCAACAGATAATTTAGTTCCCTGCCAAGATTTTTCAAATTAAATTACGATAAATTCTGAGATGACAGAACACTCACATATTCCAATGATTGGCAAAGGATGATTTTTAAGGTTATCAGATTATGTTAGAATACTTAAAACATACGAATACAGGGACATTTAATCAGCTGGTAAAAGTGATTGCTTTGAAAATTCAAGAAGAATGCAGACAAAGGAGAGAACTTCAAAAAAAGTAACCGGGGAAAGTCTGCTTCACGTAGAAAATGGCGGTGCACAGATTCATGACTTCCGATGAATTTGGATGATTGTATTTTGATTAATGGTGGATTTTAAGAAGATGAAATTTGTAGATGAAAATTCTGTTTTTTTATAGTAAAATAATTGTATTATGGGCATTACATTATTGGTATAAATGGCACTGTATTCAGAAAATCGGTTGATTGGATGGAATACTGAAAATAGTAACTTTCATCTGTGGAGGAAATGGAATGGGACTCTTTGTTAATTGTCTTGCTGTGATTTGTAGTACAATTATTGCGATTTGTGGAATCAGTTATTTTGTGCGGGAAAAGAACGCCGGCAGCTTGCGATACTACATGCTGGTAATGGGCTTTTTTGGGGCTTTGTGGAGCGGTGGCTATGGTATTATGGGATTTGCGGAAACGGTAGACACAGCGTTTTTACTGCGGGCAGTTGGCTTAATAGGTGTTGTGGGTTTTATGATGACGGAAGCGTTGATGATTGTTTATATGATTCGGTTGCCTAAATGGCTGTTTCGCGCCTATGCAGTTGTCTTTGGAATTTTTGCGGCTATAGATTTGTTCTTTTTCATACCCGATCATCACACCTTTGTGCGGATAGATGGAAGAATGTGTTATTATTCAACAAATAGCTTTGCAAGAATGATACATAGTATATTTTTAGGATTTATTGCGGTAACAATGGTTGGCATTGCCATTATTTGGGTGCATGAGGAAAAACGGACACGGCAGGTCTATTATGTCAGGGCTGTTATTCTCTCTAATCTGGCCATCTTGTTTTCGATTATTCCGGATACGATTCTGCCAATGTTAGGAAAGCCTTCTTTCCCAAGCTCTGCTTATGGGATGTTTCTGACCTATATGATAACATGGTTTTGGGCTATCAAGTTTAATGCGTTCAGTATCACAGTGGGAAATCTGAGTCAATATATTTATGAGTCTGCAAACACCGCGATATTGATTTTTGACGAACATTTCAAGCTTGTTTTGATGAATAATTATGGGAAGAAACTTTTGGGAATTGAAAAGATTCAAAACCAAAAGCTTTCGCAATTGTTTCAAAGCACCGAGGAGGAAACCGAAAGGCTGTTTGGTACGATTTTACAGGACGGCAAAGGGGTAGCGGAGCTGGTATCCATACAGGGAGAAATCAGTTGTTCGCTGAATTTTTCTGTTGCAAAAGACTTTCATGAAGACCCATATTGTATTGTCTGCTTTGTATATGATCTTACAAAGGAAAAGAATATGTTGCAGGAGCTTGTTCAGGCAAACGAAGCAAAGAGCCAGTTTCTTGCCAACATGTCGCATGAAATCCGTACACCAATCAATGGTATTCTGGGTATGGATAACATGCTTTTAAAGGAATGCAAAGATGAAGGATTAAGGGAATACGCCAAAAATATCCAGAGCGCAGGGCAATCGCTGCTTTCCATCATCAATGATATTCTGGATATCTCTAAGATAGAGTCCGGCAAACTGGAAATCCTGCCGACAAAATATCAATTATTTTCCATATTAAATGACTGCTATAATTTAACAAAAGTAAAATTGGAAAATAAGCCGGTTGAATTTATGATGGAGATTAATGAGAATCTGCCTTCTTGGTTATACGGGGACGAGGTCCGGATTAGACAGATTATCAACAATTTTCTGTCCAATGCAGTGAAATATACGAAGGAAGGAAAGGTTACATTCCGTTTGGATTTTGAACAAAAATCGGACGAGCAGATAATGCTTATCATATCCGTTGCGGATACCGGAATCGGAATCAAGGAGGAAGATTTAGGAAAGCTGTTTGAATCGTTTACCAGGATAGAAGAAAAGCGTAATCGTAACATTGAGGGGACTGGTTTGGGTCTGAACCTTACCAAAAATCTGATTGATTTGATGGATGGGGAGGTTTCAGTGGATAGTATCTATGGAAAAGGTTCTTGTTTTACTGCCAAAATACCACAGAAAATAATCGATGCCAAGCCAATGGGAGATTTTAGCAAACGATATCAGCAATATCTGAATACCTGCGATGACAAAACATTGTCCTTCCTTGCACCGGAAGCAAATATACTTGTTGTGGATGATGTGGATATGAATTTAAAGGTAGTGGAAGGTCTTCTGAAAACAACAAAAATACAGATTGATACAGCAGTTAGTGGCAGGGAATGTCTGGAACTTGTAAAAAAGAAGCGGTATGATATTATTTTTCTCGATCATATGATGCCGGAAATGGATGGTGTGGAAACACTGCAAAACATGAAGACACTTACGGATAACCTTAACAAGGAAGTTCCGGTTATTATGCTGACCGCGAATGCGATTGTGGGAGCAAAAGAAGAGTATATGGAGGCTGGATTTACCGATTATCTGACAAAACCGATTCAGGAAACTTTATTATTAGAGATGCTTTTAAAATATCTGCCGGAAGACCTTATTTGTGTAAATGAAGAAATAGAGAATCCGATAGATATGGTACAGTCAGAACCGGCAGAGCACATAGATAAGTCAGAAGCAGGGCAGATGCAGCAACTGGAAAAACTGGAGGGACTGGATGTACAGACGGGACTTACCTACTGCATGCATGAAGAGGATTTCTATATAGAGATGCTGAATGAATTTTCAAAAGCAGATAAAGTGTCAAAGTTAAAACAATTTTTTGCACAGGAGGATTGGAACAATTATAGAACCATTGTGCACGCATTAAAGAGCACTTCGTTGACAATAGGTGCGGTTCATTTGTCTGAGGAGGCAAAAGCATTGGAAATGGCAGCAAAAGATGGAGAGGTGGATTATATCCGGTCGCATCATCTTGCTACACTGGAAGAATACATAGGACTGACAGATAGGTTGAAAGAAATATTGGAAGATGGGGCAGATGTATAATACAATTGGTAATGTAAACTGCCAGTTTACATAAAATTCATAAATAGCGTTTATGATGTGGTGTTTTTTCCGGAAACGTTATGCAATAATAAGTCTATCACGTGAGGATTGCAGCGCTGCTATATAGGTACTTGGAAGGAGAATTGTATGAGTTTAGGAAAAAACATTCAGTATTTAAGAAAACAAAAGAAAATTACGCAAGAACAGTTGGCTGAGATTATGTCAGTTTCTCGCCAGACCATATCCAGATGGGAAGCAGATGAAATTGTCCCGGAACTGAATAAGCTGGTCGTTTTAAGTGATATGTTTGCTTGTAAATTAGATACTTTGGTCAAAGAGGATATGATTGCCTGTGACGAAATCTATTCAGAAATTACGATAAAGCGAGTCAAAGCGTTCCGGATGGCGCGATATGTTATGGTTACGCCGAATCCGGAAGATGATGTTAATGCGTATATGGATAACTGGGCGCGACAATCAGGTCTGCTGACACTTAGACCGGATGCAGTGAGGATTGGATGGGATTTCCCTTTTGTATCATCCGAATTACAAAACAGATTTGGTCTTCGTGGATATGTAGCAGCGTATATTTTACCGGATGGATTTGAAACGAACTGCCCGGGTGTGGAATATGCGAATCAAGAAGAGGCTGACTATGCGGTCATTACCATCTATGATCCTTTTGTAGCTGCTTTTGAGCGGATTCCCAATGCCTATAAGAAGATACTGGAGTTTTTGCAGGCAAATGGATTTCGTGAAAAAGCGAAGGATGGTATACTATCCTGTTTCGAGCATGAGTATGAAAAAGAGGGCATTACCTGTATGGACGTTTATATTCATGTAGATAGTGTTTCTAAGACAGATAGTTTTACAAATTTTTCGTAGGATGGCGGTCAACAAAAATAGGACAGTTCATAAATAACACCGATTGCCGGTTTGACATGGTATCGTTATGGCACCACGATTTTGGGGCATTTAAAGTATGCTGAGTCAAGGATTTCGTGTCCTTGGCTCTTTATGTGAAAGGAAAATGAGAAATGTATCAAATGATTGAAGTAAAAGACATGAGTGTTGAAGAAGCGGTAGATCTTTGCAAACAGGAATATAGGGAGGAAATGCAGCAGGTAAAAGCGATGCCGCCTATTAATCGGGAAATGGAGGATATGTGGTTAGCAATTATTCGCCAGGTAAAAGATGCTCCATATGGAAAGGCGTTAATCTCTGAAGAAAAGCTAGTAGGTTTTCTGGCTTTTTTTGGACCCTGGGAAGGATTTCATGGAGTGGAGAAGGGGGTATTTTCTCCGCTGGGAGCAAGTGCTTTTACCGGGAAAGAAAGGGGAAAGACAGCCTCGCTTCTTTTAGAAGCCATTGCGGAAGAAATGATAAAAGATAAGGTTTTCAGTATTGCAATGAGCCGATACGCAAGGAATGAAAAAGTGAATAAGTCTTTATGTTTAAACAGCTTTGGAATCAGATGTTCGGATGCGATTTTGTCCCTGCAGGATTATGTGTTTGATGACAGGGATAGAAATATTGTCATTGAAGAACTGAGGGGAGAGGAAAAATGGGAGATAAAAGAGCTCTATGAAAAGCTGAAAAACCATTTGGCAAAGAGTCCATGTTTTTTCCCTACACCGGAAGGACAAACAGAAAAATGGTTTGCCAATAGCATGATAAGAGTTTTGGCAGCAAGGCAGAAAGGCAAAATTGTCGGCTATATGGCAATTGATGATGAAGCAGAAACATTTGTTACCGAAAGAACGGATATGAGTAATATCTGTGGGGCTTATGTTTTGGAAGAATATCGCGCGCAAGGGGTAGCAAAGCAGCTTCTGGATGCAGTTGCAGAAAAGTGTATCAAAGAAGGAAAAAGCTATTTAGGGGTGGATTATGAAACCATTAACCCTACAGCACTCCATTTCTGGACGAAATATTTTGTTCCATATACATATTCATTTATTAGAAGAATTGATGAAAGAATTTATCGGTAGAATTCAAGGAGAATAGAGAGATGATAAAATGGAAAATTTGAAAGAAATAAGTATTAAAGAGATTGAAAATATCAAAATTGGAAATGCAGAAAACAAGGAAGCCGGAACAGGCTGTACAGTGATTATCTGTGAAAAGGGAGCTCCTACAGGACTTGATGTACGAGGTGGGGGACCTGCTTCAAGAGAATCGGAACTTTTAAAACCTGTGGTAGCGGCTCAGGATATGGTGGGGACTCTGGCAGCCCAGGTAATGTCAGAGGCAATATTACGCGCTGTAATGAGTGCTGATTCAGCTTATGGATTTATAGCAGCGAAAGATTTGTGAGAGAATGTTTCCATTAGCGGGTAGGGCAGACTCAAAGGAATATTGAAACAGGATTTGGGAGGAGAAAAGAAAGATGGAGTATATAAAAATAAAGGAAAATGGAATTCACATTGTTTTTGGAATTACGGGAAAGAAGCAGTTGAAGCTTCTTCATTTTTCCAAAGCGGATTTTTGTGAGGAGGATTTGTGTAAGTTCGGACCGGAATGCAAGGCAGAAGACAAGGCCAGAAAGGAGCAGTTTCTGGATGAGGCATTCCAGCTCGTACAGGTTAGTTTATCCGGTTATAACCGTCCCTATGAAAAGCATGGGAATAAGCATATCGTGACCGCTCCCGGTTATCTGCTTACTTATGTGGGGATGGAGGACTGTGTCAATGAAATCGGACGAAAGCTTACCATTATCCAGGAGGATAAGGAGGTTACACATATCCGCGTGGAAACGGTAATGCAGTTTTATAATGGAACTTCCATGGTTCGTATGTCCAACCGGGTCATCAATGAAGGGGATGAGATTCAGACCTTAGAGTATCTCTCGTCTTTTTGTTACACCGGGATTGAAAAAGAAGGAAAAAGTAATTCGGATGCCAAAATGAGAGTGCGCATTCCTTATAACGGATGGCAGAAGGAAATGAGTATTAAGGAGTATACCTTTGGAGATATAGGACTTGCGCAGACACAGCCCGGCGTTTATCAACGTACTTCACAGGTGCTGGAAATAACCAATACCGGGAACTGGTCTTCCAAGAAATATCTGCCGTTAGGGTATATCGCCAATACAGAGGCACATACCAGCCTGTTCTGGCAGATAGAGCACAATGGTTCCTGGCACTATGAAATCAGCGACCAGAATACTCATTTTTATGTTTGTGTCAGCGGACCGACAGAGGTACAGTCTCACTGGTTTAAGAATCTGGCACCGGGAGAGTCCTTTGAATCGGTACCGGTTGCAGTAGGCGTTGCAGGTGACAGTTTTGAAGAGGCTCTTGGTGAACTGACAAAATATCGCCGTCTGCTTCGCAGACCAAATGCGGATGATGAAAAGCTGCCGGTTATTTTCAATGATTATATGAACTGCCTTTTTGGGGATCCGACCACCGAGAAAGAGATTCCATTGATTGATGCGGCAGCAGAATGTGGCTGCGAATATTATGTTATTGATGCCGGCTGGTACGCACCGGGAGAATGGTGGGATAGCGTAGGCGAATGGCAGGAGTGTAGGGAACGTTTTCCCAATGGCATCAAAGAAGTGACGGATTATATTCGTCAGAAAGGCATGATTCCCGGTGTCTGGCTGGAACTTGAGGTTATGGGAATCAACTGTGAAAAAGCGAAAAAGGCTCCCGATGACTGGTTCTTTGTACGACATGGGAAAAGAGTATTTGACCGTAGCCGATACCAGCTCGATTTCCGCAATCCGGCTGTTATCGACCATGTCAATGAAGTGATTGACCGGGTAGTAAATGAGTACGGTGTGGGATATATTAAGATGGATTATAATATTGAACCCGGTATTGGTACCGAGATTGGGGCAGAGAGCTTCGGGCAGGGTATGCTAGAGCATGAAAAGGCTTATCTGGCATGGCTGGATGATGTGTTTGCAAGATATCCGGACCTGGTTATTGAGAACTGTTCCAGCGGCGGTCTGAGAATTGACTATGCACTGCTTTCCAGATACAGTATCCAGTCTACTTCGGACCAGGAGGATTACAGGAATTATGCGACGATTGCAGCCAATGCGGCAGCAGGTGTCACACCGGAGCAGGCGGCGGTCTGGTCCTATCCTATGCGACAAGGGGACAAAGAAGAAGTTATTTACAACATGATTAATGCGATGTTAGTACGCATCCATCAGAGCGGTCATCTGGCAGAGCTTCCCGAAGAACGCACAGCTCTTATCAAAGAGGGGATTGTATGCTATAAGAAGATTCGGGGAGATATCAAAAAAGCACTTCCGTTCCTCCCATTGGATATAGCGGACAATGAAGATTTGTGGGTATGCGGCGGCTTACAGACTGACACAAAGGCATATCTGGCAGTATGGAAACGAGAGATGGAAGGAAAGAACAATAACCGAAGAAAAAAAGCCGGTACAGAGTGTACGGACACAACCCTGTCTATCCCACTGGGAAGTCTGCCGTTTGCCGGAAAAGACATACGGGTTTCCTGTATCTATCCGGAAAGTGAGCCGGTAACATTTACAGTGGAGAATCAGGTATTGAAGGTCTGCTATGAGAAGCCGGTTATGGCAAGACTGTTTGAGATTACTGCGGTGTAGAAGTTCACAGTTTTTTCACAAAAAATATTAGCACTCCCTATTGACGAGTGATAATATAGGTGTTATATTACAGGTAGAACAAAGGAAGAGGATAAAAGAAATAATTCATAAGTTCCGAATCCGGTTCCAGGAAATAGGTAGATAAACATAATTAATGTTAAAAAGGGAGGAATGACTTATGTTAATGCCTAGTATTTTTGGAGAAAACTTATTTGATGACTTTTTTGATGATTTTCCGTTCTATAATGATAAAGACACGAAAAAGCTGGAGAAAAAACTGTATGGACATCATGCAAAAAATCTGATGAAGACAGATATTAAAGAAACTGACACAGACTATGAACTGGAGATGGATTTGCCGGGATTTAAGAAGGACGAAGTAAAGGTTGCACTTGAGGATGGCTATTTGACTATCAGTGCTGCGAAAGGTCTGGATCAAGATGAGCAGGAGAAGAAAACCGGAAAGTATATTCGGAAAGAGCGCTATGCCGGAGCCTGTGAGCGTACCTTCTATGTGGGTGAAGAAGTTACCAAAGCGGATATTAAGGGTGAATTCAAACATGGTATTTTGAAACTTACTATTCCGAAGAAGGAAGAAAAGCCGGTAGTAGAAGAAAAATACATTGCAATTGAGGGATAAAATACCTCGGAAATATGGGACTGCATATACAAAGGACTGTGATATGCAGTCCTCTTTTTGTGTAAAAGGCTGTTATCAATCCGGAAGATATTATTAAGCAGGTAGAAGGAATGCCGACGAACGGGCTGGCATGTTATTCCAATATAAAATTTAAAAGAATGATGGAAAAGTTAGATGTAAAGATATAGTTTTTGGCAGAAAATGTAAACCAAATCCGAAAATTAGTTGACGATTTGAAAAGGTTATGATATATTTCTAGCGGGTAATTGCATTTTCGTTGTATGCAATGATCCGCTAGTTCGTGTTGAATATGGAGGTAACAACAAATGGCAGTAACAGAATTACCAAAGAGTAAAACACTTGATATGGTTTATATTGCGATGTTTGCAATTTTGATAGCGGTCTGTGCCTGGATTTCCATTCCGGCAGCAGTACCGTTTACTTTACAGACGTTTGGTATCTTTGTGACAGTCGGAATATTGGGTGGAAGGCGTGGAACGCTTTCTGTTCTTATTTACCTATTGTTAGGAATTATTGGTATTCCGGTTTTTGCAGGATTCAAGAGTGGACTGGGGGTTCTTATGAGTAATACAGGAGGGTATCTTTTAGGTTTTCTGCTGATTGCACTTCTGATGTGGGCAATGGAAAAAGCTTTGGGAAAAAAGACATGGGTTTTGGCACTTTCTATGGTGCTTGGACTTTTCGTTTGCTATATATTTGGAACAGCTTGGTTTATGGTCGTTTATGCCAAAAGTGCAGGAGAGATAGGAATATGGACAGTACTTGGCTGGTGTGTCATTCCTTTTGTGGTTCCGGATCTGGTGAAAATTGCGCTGGCATTGCTTATTTGCAATCGGCTTGCAAAAGTAATAAGAATAAATTGATATAGGAAAGTGAAAAAGTATCCTTACCCATTACCAAGGTAAGAATACTTTTTTTATGCTGTCATAATGTAAGAAAATTCCCTGTGAGGCGAGTTCTTCGATTTCACTTAACGTTGCCAGCTTGAAATCGGCAGCTTCGCTTTCCTGTATGGTTACATCGGCTTCTTCAAAATCCATGACAAAGCGGTAGACATCTACAAAATAATTATCGCCTTCACCCGGATTTTCTCGATGATAGGTAAATTGATAGCCACCTTCGGCACCAGTAACATCCAATCCGGTTTCTTCCTTAATTTCCCGTTTTACGGCATCCAGGGATTCTTCGCCTGCCATTGCGGCACCGCCGGATACTTCCCACCAACCGGGAGCCCATGCTTTGGTCATTACCCGTTTGGTAATCAGAAACTTGCCATCCGGTCTTGATACAACACCGAGTACCGTTAAATGGTATTCATCATCTTTCAGACACCAGTCGTTACGCTTCATGGTGCGGCCTGTTCGTTGTTTGTTCTTGTCATAGATATCCCAGAGTTCCATTGTAATCCTCATTTCTATATATGTTTTGGTTATGTCTGCGCACATTTTCCTGTAGGAAGATAGCAGCTAGACAAGTCGCGTTGTCCATTTCGTACAGTCCCATACATCCGTAGCCAGACCGTCATAAAAGTCCGGTTCATGGCATACCATAAGGATACTGCCCTTGTATTCCTGTAAAGCGCGTTTCAATTCTGCTTTGGCATCTACATCCAAGTGGTTGGTCGGTTCGTCCAGAAGCAGAATATTCGTTTCGCGGTTTATGAGTTTGCACAGACGGACTTTTGCCTGTTCCCCACCGCTTAATACTTTTACCTTGCTTTCGATGTGCTTGGTGGTCAGACCACATTTTGCCAGAGCGGACCGTACTTCGTACTGTGTGAAGCCGGGAAATTCCTGCCAGATTTCTTCGATACAGGTCGTGGAAATGCTTTGGTCCATTTCCTGTTCAAAATAACCGATGTTTAAGTAATCACCCTGTTCCACTGAACCTTCTAATGGAGGAATCAGACCGAGAATACTTTTCAGTAAGGTGGTTTTCCCGATTCCGTTTGCCCCGGTTAAAACAATTTTCTGTCCACGCTCCATTTCCAGATTCAGAGGTGAGGAGAGGGGATCATCATAGCCGATAACCAGATTTTTTGTTTGAAAAATATATCGCCCCGGGGTTCTGGCTTCTTTGAAATGAAATTCCGGCTTCGGTTTTTCTGCCGCAAGTTCAATCATATCCATTTTATCCAACTTTTTCTGGCGGGACATTGCCATGTTTCGGGTAGCAACCCGGGCTTTGTTTCTGGCAACAAAATCTTTCAAATCGGCAATTTCCTTCTGCTGTTTGTTATAAGCCGCTTCCAGTTGCGATTTTTTCATGGCATAGACTTCCTGAAACTTATCGTAATCGCCGGGATAGCGGTTTAATTCCTGATTATCCATATGATAAATCAGGTTAATAACGCTGTTTAAAAATGGTATATCATGTGAAATCAAAATAAAAGCATTTTCATATTCATTCAAATAACGTTTCAGCCATTCAATATGTTCGGCATCCAGATAGTTCGTCGGTTCGTCCAGAAGCAGGATATCCGGTTTTTCAAGGAGCAGCTTGCCAAGAAGAACCTTGGTGCGCTGTCCGCCGCTTAAATCGGTTACATCCCGATCCAGTCCAAGGTCGAGAAGACCCAGAGCTCGGGCAACTTCTTCTACCTTGGAGTCAATCAGGTAAAAATCATGCATCGTAAGAAGATCCTGAATCGTACCCAGTTCTTCCATATACTGTTCTAGTTCTGCTTCGGTAGCTTCGCCCATTTTATCACAGATTTCATTCATCTGTGCTTCCATATCAAAGAGAAAGTCGAAAGCGGAAGCCAGTACTGCGCGGATGGTCATGCCCTTTTCCAAAACGGTATGCTGGTCCAGATAGCCAACCCGGACATTTTTTGCCCATTCAATTTTTCCCTCGTCAGGCATAAGCTTTCCGGTAATGATATTCATAAAAGTAGATTTCCCTTCGCCATTGGCACCAATCAGGCCAATGTGTTCGCCTTTTAGCAGACGAAAGGAAACATCCTGAAAAATAGCTCTATCGCCAAAACCATGGCTCAAATGTTCGACATTTAATATACTCATTGATTTTCTCCACGTTGTGCCAGCCTGAGAGCTGAAATGATTGGAACAATTAAAATACCGCAAAAAAAGTTACTGACACCATGTACACAGTCAAAAGGAAGTCCGGCAATAATCCAGGCTATCATGCCTTTGAAATTTAAGCCATACAGAATCGCCTGTGCCGGTGCATACAGAGTACCATATAAAAAACCATGCGCAGAACATACAAGCATGTAAATAAGCGGCTGTAATTTGGGTGGAATGTTTCTTGGTAGCAGCATCGTTGCGCCCCATAGAAGGGTCCACAGGTAAAGATAGGGAATCCACCAGGTGGCAAAACCGTTAAACAGTCCGGTTAATAATATAAAGATGTAAATGGGATACAGCGCCTTTTTGCGGTAAACAACCGTTAAGGCAACCGTAAAAACACCGATTAAATGCACGTTTGGCAGAAACTCTAACATCAGCTTAGAAGCATACATCAGTGCACCGAACATTCCGAAAACAGCGATTTCTCGTGTTGTAGGCTTCATTATTTTTCAACCTTAAAAGAGTAAGTAGCACCTGCTGTAATGTCTGTTGTGTCTACACCGCTGGAGGCATATTCTCCATCAATATAAAATGCCCAATAGGTGCCGTCTGTGTCATAGTCAGCAGTAATTCCGTTTACCGTCTTAACATAAAGACCATATTCACTATCTTCGCCTTCAATTAAACCAAGTTCCTGCAAAGCCTCACCGACAGTTGTCTTGTCTGTATGGATTTCAAACTGTTCTTCATTTCCATCCTGATCCGTTACGGTAAAGGTAAAAGCGGTTTCCCCTTCGCCGAGTACCGTACTGTCTGAGGTAGAAGCTTCCGTTTCCTGTGTGGAAGAAGCAGCTTCTGTGGTTACTTTGGAATTGTCAGTGGTTTGCTTGTCGCTGCAACCGTTTGTAAACAGTGCCATAGCCGCAATCAGCACGATACAAAGGCAGAGGGACAAATGTTTTTTGATTTTTGTCATTTTCATAATTTGTATCTCCTTTGATTTTATTTTATTTCCCCATAACCGGCACTCGCGGTCATATGTCGAGGTTTGTTGCTGCCCAAGTATTTCGACTTAGTGCATTATCCACCAGCCTTCTCAGACTATTCCAATGACGTGTTCCCAAATTGCGGCTTTGGGTAAGATGGATAACAAAAAATTCGCACCTTACGGCGACGTGCTCGTACAGGATTTGCACCTGTTTCCTTGAACAACTGCACCATTATAGCATATTTGGTTTGGGGATTCAATTACTATGAAGAGAAGAGACGTTTGAAGTAGAAAAATATATGTTATTGTGCTACTATGAAGAAGCAAAGACAAAATATCACGTATGGAGAAAAGACATGCTTAAAATTACCGTTTGGAATGAATACAAACACGAAAGAGAACATGAGGATATCCGAAAAGTCTATCCGGAAGGAATTCATACATGCATTGCTTCCTTTCTGGAAAAAGAAGAAGACTTTATAGTAAGGACAGCGACTTTTGATATGCCGGAGCATGGTTTGACGGAAGAAGTGTTGAAAGATACGGATGTGTTGATTATCTGGAGTCATGCACTACAGGAGGAATTTTCGGACATGGTGGCAGAGCGTGTCAAACGGCATGTGCTGTCGGGCATGGGACTTGTTGCATTGCATTCGGCACATTACAGTAAAATTATGAAGAAACTTCTGGGAACAACGATGTCGTTAAAATGGCGGCATGATGACAGCGAGAAGCTTTGGTGCATTGTACCCACACATCCGATTGCTGCGGGTGTTCCGGAGATGATTACACTGCCCAAAGAAGAGATGTATGGTGAGTTTTTTGATATTCCAAAGCCGGATGACGTGATTTTTACCGGATGGTTTTCGGGTGGTGAAGTGTTCCGTAGCGGTTGTACTTTTTCCAGAGGCTACGGCAAGATTTTCTATTTTCAGCCGGGACACGAAGAATACCCAATTTACTATATGCCGGAAATTCAGAAGATTATCTGTAATGGCGTACGGTTTTGTGCACCGGTGATGCCAGAGAGAATCTGTCCGGATTGTGAGGAGGTAAAACATTGAAATTATCGGTTTTTTATGATCATATTACACAGGCAGCAAAGCAGAGCGGAAAGGGCATAGAAGAAATTCTAAAAGAAGTCAGGGCGACAGGAATTGAAGCAGTAGAAATGCATCTGGCCTGCCTGTTGGAAACAGAAGAAATCTTCGGACAGTTGAAAGCTGCCGATTTAAAAATCAGTTGTATCTATGAATTTTTCTCGATGGAAAGCTGTGATGAAACCCAGAAGGTAAAACAACTGATGGAAACAGCCGGGACGGTGCAGGCAGAAAAGGTTCTGGTTGTACCCGGTTTTGTTTCGGAAGAAGAAAAAGAAGATATGCAGGCCTGTATGAAAGATTATGATAAGGTGTCCGCCTTTATGGAAGGAAATGACAAAGTCCTGCATATGGCGGAGGGACTTTCCTATGCTGTAAAGTTAGGCGCTGAGAAGGGAATAACCGTTACGGTGGAAGACTTTGATGACAATAAATCACCGCTCTCGGGGATGAATGGAATCCGCTGGTTTTTAAACCGCATACCGGAGCTTCAATATACGTTTGATATGGGAAATTTTGTAGGGAATGAAGAAGATGTGCTTGTGGCATGGGAACTTTTGAAAGACCGGATTGCCCATGTACATTGCAAAGACAGGGGAGATGAGGCTGCCAAAATACAGGCTTTGGAGTGCGGTGTACCCAGTATCAACCGGGGACTAGCTTCGGTAGCGGTAGGTGACGGATACTTGCCGATAGCGGAGCTTATCCGGCGTTTGCGTACAATCGGCTACGATGATTATCTGGCAATCGAGCATTTCGATGCGCCCAATCAGGAACTTTGCATTAAGAAGTCAGCGGAATTTTTGCAGAAACAGTACGCTAAGGAGGAAACATGTTAGTTTATTTGATACGTCATGGAGAAACAGACCAGAATAAGCATAGAAATCTACAGGGACAAGGAAATTTCCCTTTAAACGAATATGGCAGAGAATTAGCAAGGATAACGGGAGAGGCATTGGCAGGAGTTCCTTTTGACTATGTATTTTCTTCTCCATTAATCAGGGCCTTGGAAACGGCAAAAATTATAATCGGAAACAGAAAAATTCCATTGCTGGAAGATGACAGGATTCAGGAAATCAGTTTTGGCGAGTATGAAGGTTTATGCTGTGGCAGGGAGGGATATAACATACCGGATGAGCATTTTCCGTACTTCTTTGTCGCGCCTGAAAAATATCAGGTTCCGCCGAAGGGAGAGAGCTTCGAAGAAATCATAAAAAGAACCGGAGCATTCTGGAAGGAGCTGACAGCAAATCCCGAATACCAAGAGAAAACGATTCTGGTTTCCACACATGGCTGTGCCCTGAAAGCACTGCTTGCGAATATCCGACCTACCCAAATCAAGGATTTCTGGGGTGAAGGAGTACACAAGAATTGCGCAGTCACGATAGTGAAGGTGGAAGATGGCAAAGCAGAAATTCTGGAAGAAGGAAAAGTGTTTTATTAGAATGGGAATAGAGGAAAATGGATGCAAGAAAAAGAGTACATGTTGTAGCCGCTGTCATACGCGATGGCAATAAAATATTTGCAACGCAAAGAGGATACGGAGATTTTAAGGGCGGCTGGGAATTTCCCGGTGGAAAGATAGAACCGGGCGAAACGCCGCAACAGGCATTACAGCGTGAAATCAGAGAGGAACTAGATACGGAGATTGTAATCGGAGAACTGATAGATAACGTGGAATATGATTATCCACAATTTCATCTGTCGATGCAATGCTTCTGGTGTACGGTAAAATCGGGAAATCTGACTTTAAAGGAGCATGAGGCAGCACAGTGGTTGACGAAAGAAACGATTAACAGTGTGGACTGGCTTCCGGCGGATGAAGATCTGGTGAAGAAAATCGGAGAGAACCTGTAAGGGATAGAATAGTAGGGAAGAGGTAAACAAATGCTTTGTAAAATAAAGAAAAAATTTATTGGGGACAGAGCCTTTTATAAAATGGTTCTGGCAGTAGCCGTTCCGATTATGATTCAGAACGGTATTACGAATTTTGTCGGTTTGCTGGATAATATCATGGTAGGGCAAATCGGTACGGAACAGATGTCTGGAGTAGCCATCGTCAACCAGTTGATGATGGTATATTATTTGTGTATTTTTGGTGGGCTTGCCGGTGCCGGGATTTTTACGGCGCAGTATTTCGGACAAGGGGATACAGAAGGAATTCAGCATACTTTTCGTTATAAATTCTGGATGGCACTGATTCTGACAGCAGGTGCGATTTCAATCTTTCTTTTAAAGGGAGAAAACCTGATTCAGATGTACTTAAGTGGCAGCAGTGATGGTGGAGACCTCACAGCAGCATTGCATTATGGGAAAATCTATATGGAGGTTATGTTGCTTGGACTCCCTGCATTTATGGCAGTGCAGATTTATGTCAGTACGCTGCGTGAGTGTGGAGAAACGGTAGTGCCGATGAAAGCCGGTATTGCAGCGGTTTTTGTGAATTTGCTTTTGAACTATATTTTAATTTACGGCAAACTGGGACTGCCGTCAATGGGTGTTGTGGGTGCTGCGATTGCAACGGTCATTTCCCGTTATGTAGAAGCAACCATTGTCATTGTCTGGACACACAGGCATAAAGAAAAGAATGGTTATATTGCAGGTATTTATCGTACATTAAGGGTGCCAAAGCATTTGATTGGAAAATATTTTATCAAGGGCGCACCGCTTCTGATCAATGAAACGATGTGGTCATCGGGTATGGCAATGCTGACACAATGCTATTCAGTCAGAGGGTTGAGTGTTATTGCCGGATTAAACATTGCGAATACGATTAACAATGTATTTAATGTAGTATTTATTGCAATGGGAGATGCGGTAGCGATTATCATCGGACAGTTGCTCGGGGCAGGGAAGATGGAAGAGGCAAGGGATACGGATAACAAAATCATTGCTTTTTCCGTTACCTGTTGTATCGGAATCGCGGCAGTGATGATTCTGATTGCACCTTTCTTCCCTGAGATTTATAACACGACGGATGATGTCAAGGCATTGGCGGTTCAGTTTATTATTGCACAGGCAATTTTCATGCCACAGGCTGCCTTTATGCATGCATCCTATTTTACATTGCGTTCCGGCGGCAAAACAATAATTACGTTCCTGTTTGACAGTGTTTTTGTCTGGTGTGTCAGTGTCCCGGTTGCTTATTGTTTAAGCCGTTTTACGGCGTTTCCGGTTATTGCGATTTTTGCTATGGTACAGATAGCAGACTGGATAAAATGTGTTATCGGATTTATTTTGGTAAAAAAAGGTGTCTGGCTGCAGAATATCGTTGCGAAATAGGGCAAAGGCAAATATATGAAACAGGCAGATAACAATAGCAAACGGATTAAGTCTCTGTTACAATATATCTTGGATTTTGGGCATACTAATGTCCGAAAGAGAAAGATAAGTTTAGGATAAAATTTTATGGTATTAAATGACATATTAACGAAATTGAATAATCTAATGTACACCTATATATTGATTGTTATGCTGGTTGGCGTGGGAATTTACTTTACGATTCGCACGAAGGGTGTCCAGTTCCGGCTGCTGAAGGATGGAATCAAGTCTATGTTGGAGAAATCGGAGCAGTCAGAAAACGGAGAGAAAAAAGTTTCTTCTTTTCAGGCACTGATGATTTCAACAGCATCCAGAGTCGGAACTGGAAACATCGCAGGCATTGCAACGGCGATTGCAGCCGGCGGTCCGGGCGCAGTTTTCTGGATGTGGATTATGGCTCTGGTTGGTGGAGCATCCGCCTTTGTAGAGAGTACGCTGGCTCAGATTTATAAGGTAAAACAAAATGGTCAGTTTCGAGGCGGACCGTCGTACTATATGGAACGTGCACTTGGAAAACGTTGGATGGGTGTTTTGTTTTCCATTCTGCTGATTATTTGTTTCGCTTATGGATTTAATGGCTTGCAGTCTTACAATATGTCTTCGGCACTGGAGTACTATATTCCGAATTATTCTGAAAGCATGTATCCGATGCTTCTCGGAATCTTGTTAGCAGCAGCAACGGCATTTGTTATCTGGGGTGGTGTGCACAGAATCGGCATTATCACATCGGTTATTGTACCGGTTATGGCAGTTATTTATATTCTGATTGGTATTGTAACAATGCTTCTGCATATTACGGAGCTGCCGCATATTTTTGTGGTGATTTTGGAAAATGCTTTTGATTTCAAAGCGATGGCGGGCGGCTTTGCCGGAAGTGCAGTAGTGATTGGTGTCAAAAGAGGTCTTTTTTCCAATGAGGCAGGTATGGGTAGTGCACCGAATGCTTCGGCATCTGCCGACGTGGACCATCCGGTTAAGCAGGGGTTAGTACAGATTATTTCTGTTTTTATAGATACGATTTTAATTTGTTCCAGTACGGCAATGATGCTTCTGTGTTCCGGTGTGCAGGGGGAAAGCGGAGTGATGGATGGTATTCCTTATGTGCAGGCAGCAATCAGTGCCAACGTGGGTACCTGGGGAATTCATTTTATTACATTTTCCATTTTTGCCTTTGCGTTCAGCAGTCTGATTGGAAATTATTATTATGCGGAATCCAATATTCTGTTCATTAGAAACAGTAAAATTTTGCTTTTCATTTTCCGTATTACTTGCATTGTGGCAATTTTCTTAGGAGCGCAGGCAGATTTTGCCCTCGTATGGAATATTGCGGATATTACGATGGGCTTTATGGCAATTGTAAATATTATTGCTATCTTTTTATTAGGGAAAATTGCGTTTCAGGCATTGCAGAATTATGAACAGCAGAAGAAGCAGGGAAAAACACCGGTTTTTTATCAAGACGAAATCGGACTGGAAGGAACAGTCTGGACAAGAGAAAAAGAGTAAAGCGAGGAAGAAGTAGAAAAGATGGACATCCTGTTAAGCCTCGCGATTACCGGCGGTGATTATGAATGGATATAAACCGATAGCCGTAGGACAGTATGGTACGAACGTTATAGGGTAAAGAGACAGTAGGAAGAACAAATGGAATAATGACAGCAAAAGAGGTTGGAAACGACAATGTTTTCAACCTCTTTTCATGCTTACTATACTACAAAATGAGCCAAAAAGAAAGACTGTTTCTTATCCTTTTATCATGTTATAATCACTTTCCACACGCGTAGAGATGGAGGGGTATATGGAAGAAAACAACTGGTTACAGGTATTGACACAGAAAAATCAGATTGGAAAGGTATTGGAAACCAATCAGTATACGGAGAAATATGGACTTTGTTTAAGCGAAAAAGAAGCAAAACTGCTTATCGGCGAACGTACGCAGACACTCAAAGAACAGAAACGGGTGGAGTTTGGAAACAGTATTTTGCCGGATATTATTTATGAGTTTTGTGATTCGGCTTATATCAGTCAGGATAATTATGTGGAAACGCTGCTTTGCTTACAGGAAATATTTTTTCTGTATAAAAACGAAATGCTGGATGAAATTTCAGATATGGAACTGTTACAGTTTATGAAAGAGCAGTTTGAAACAATCTGTTACGGTGATTTGGAATATCTGGAAACGACCTGTCTGGCAATTTTTGCACAGGCAATCCGGGCTGGCTACGATGGCTACCGGAAGACGGAAGGGCAGGGAGAGTATGCACAGTTTGATGAAGTACCTCGGTGGGACAGGGAACTGTATCAAGAGGCTCTGGCAGAGTTATGCTGGCGATAAAGGAATATAGGGAGAAAAGGGAAATGAAAAAAATCAGCTATGAGATAGAAGAACTTTTCCCGGTGGTGGCAATGTTGGCGGAACAGTATACCGGATACGAAAGCACATCCGTTACTTATGAAAAAGCGCAGCAATTTATGGAAGCAGTTATTTATGGCATTCATGCCTATGAGAAGACGATGAAAAGCGCAACGGAAAAGGGAATGGGAGATGCTTCAGGAAACGCACTGGCAGGGCAGCGGATTCCGGCAAAGGAAGCCTATCGGAACGGTGTCAGGATTTTACAGGAAAAGGTAAAACAAATGTTAGCGGTCTATCATGCAATGTTGAAATCTTTTCAATCATACGGAAATCATTGTCTGGAGGATACCATTTTAAAGGGTATACCGGAATTTGCCAGATGGTATGATGTAAAATATGCGCCACAGGATACCATATTGACATTGGATTATCCGGTATTGGTGGATTTAAGCAGCATGACCGGCATTGATAAGGTCTATGCCTATGTGAAAGCGGTTTCTATAGAGCAGCGGTTCCTGGCGGGTTACGGAGAAAGCCGGGTGCAGGAGATTTTAAATGCCTATACCACAGATTATACGGAAATGATTGAAAACATCAGCAGCATTGTTTTGCAGGATACAGTGGAGCAGATGCTGCAGAAGGGAACTTTCAGCAGTCAGAACTTTACGCAGAAGAAAAAATTCAATACGGATTTGCAAGAAATGATTGCAACGCTTATCAACCGATATTATGATGGTAATAAAGAAATGATGGACTACTTCAGTAATGATATTGATAATCTGCGTGTGCGGATTTTGATTCATTATGAGTAGATGAAAGAAACAAAAACATTTCGGAATGGAGTAAAACATGGCAAAGAGCATGACAGAAGGGAAGCCACTGCCGTTAATTGTGCAGTTTGCGGTCCCTCTTTTGATTGGAAATTTATTACAACAGACGTATAACATTATTGATGCCGCGATTGTGGGGCAAGTGCTGGGAGCGGATGCATTGGCAAGTGTAGGGGCATCCAGCAGTGTGCAGTTTCTTGTACTTGGTTTTTGTATCGGTATCTGTACCGGATTCGGAGTTCCGATTGCCAGAAGCTTTGGAGCAGGTAACCATAAGGAAATGAGGAAAGATATTTTTCATGCCATGGTATTGGCGGGGATTGTGGCAGTACTGATAACGTCCGCCTGCGCACTCCTTTGCCCGACGATTTTACATATGCTGTCTACCCCGGAAGATATTTTTGACGGAGCATACCAATATCTTTTGGTTATTTTTTTAGGGATTCCATTTACCATACTTTATAATTTACTTTCCAGCATCCTGCGTTCGGTGGGAGACAGCAAGACACCATTTTGGTTTCTTGCATTTGCTACGGTGTTGAATATTCTTTTGGATTTGTTCTGCATCCTTGTGTTGCAATGGGGCTGTGCGGGTGCTGCGATTGCAACCATTACGGCACAGGCAGTCAGTGGTATTTTATGCCTTGTTTATATCAGACGGAAAATACCGTTGCTTCATTTGCAGAAGCAGGAGTATGTTTTGGAAGCGGAGAGAGCCAAAGAGATGCTTTTTATGGGTGTGCCTATGGGATTACAGTTTTCGATTACGGCAATCGGCAGTATGGTCATGCAGTCGGCCAATAACGGACTAGGCAGTGTCTATGTATCCGGTTTTACGGCGGGCATGCGTATCAAACAGTTTATGATGTGTCCGTTTGATGCACTGGCTACCGGTGTTTCCGTTTTTTGTAGCCAGAATCTTGGAGCCGGCAAGATAGAACGTGTGAAAAAAGGAATAGGGCAGGGCGTAGGCATTGGTGTGTTGTATGGCACCTTGGCAGGTCTGGTGCTTATTTTTGCGGGCAGAACTCTGTCTATGTTATTTGTCGATGCAAGTGCGGTAAGTGTATTAGATGCTTCTGCGAAATACCTGCGGTGTATGGGATATTTTTTCTGGAGCCTTGGTATTTTAAATGTGTGCCGCATGTGTGTACAGGGATTGGGCTATTCCGGCAGAGCAATCTTTTCCGGTTTGACCGAGATGATAGCCAGAATTGTAGTGAGTCTTGTTTTTGTTCCGATGTTTGGATTTTCCGCCATTTGTTTTGCTGATCAGAGTGCGTGGATGTCTGCCTGTTTTTATATTGTTCCGATGTGTCTGTTTTGCATAAAAGCAATTGAGAAAAGATTAAAAGAGAATGTATGACGCACGATGTCATATTTAAACAGATATAATTGTGATGATGAATCGATTGGTTAAGGGGAACAGACTATGCACTTTGTGGATGTCAAAGGAATTTTATCGGCACAAAACGGAATGAATCTCTATCGGGGCTGCACGCATGGCTGCATTTATTGTGACAGTCGCAGCACCTGTTATCAGTTTACCCATGCATTTGAAGATATTGAAGTGAAACAGAATGCACCGGAACTGCTGGAAAAGGCGCTCCGCTCCAAACGTAAAAAATGTATGATAGGAACCGGAGCCATGTGCGACCCCTACATGCACTGTGAAGAACAGCTTGGCCTGACCCGAAAATGTCTGGAGATTATTGACCGATATGAATTCGGAGTGGCTATCCAGACAAAATCAGACCGTATTTTGCGCGATTTGGAATTACTGAAAAGTATAAACCGTAAGTCAAAATGTGTGGTACAGATGACGTTAACCACTTTTGATGAGGATTTATGCCGCATTGTGGAGCCGAATGTCTGCACCACCAAAAGGCGGTTTGAAGTTTTGCAGATTATGCGGGACAACGGCATTCCTACGGTGGTCTGGATGACACCGATTCTGCCTTTTATCAATGATACCAGAGAAAATATCGAGGGGATTCTGGATTATTGCATTCAGGCAAAGGTGTACGGAATTCTTACTTTTGGCATGGGGCTGACACTGCGGCAGGGTAACAGGGAATATTATTATAAAGCACTGGACAAACACTTTCCGGGACTGCATGAAAAATATCATAAGAAATATGGCTATGACTATGAACTTCCAAGTGAAAACAGTCAGGAATTGATGCAGCTTCTTTATAAAACATGCCGCGATAATGGCATGGTTTGTAAGCCACAGGAAATTTTTGAGTACCTGCATGCTTTTCCGGAAGGAAAAGGGTATGAGCAGCTGAGCCTGTTTTGAATGAACTATCATTTTAACGAACAAGCATTTTGAAAGCCCGGATTGACAGAAAACAAAATTCTTAATATAGTAAAGAAAAGGCATATGGAAGGTATGAGGGAGATATGACCATGACAGAAGAATTAGAAAATTACAGATATTTATATCAGAAAGTAGAAGATCCTGTTTTACAGAACCGGATTAAATACAGTTTTGAATATTACATCAAAAATGCAAATTTTTATAAAATATTGGGGACGACCTTGTCGGTAGCGGGCATTGCTTTACCTGCGGTTGCTACGTTTCTGACAGCTTTTACCAATGTGTGCAGCTGGGCAATTGCCCTTTTTACGGCCCTGGCTACGATTGCTTCCGGAACGCTTGCACATTTAAAATGTGCGGAGAAAAAAGCATCCTACCGGAACTCGGCAGAAAACATGAAGTCGGAACTGACGGCGTATGCCAGCCAACATGGTGCCTACCAGAAGTTGACAGATGAGAAGAGTAGAGACAGCCTGCTATTTGAAAATATTGAAAGAATTATTCAGGATGGATATAAGAAAATTTCGGATTTGGAGCGAAATGACAGTTCTGTAAACAAAAATTCTTTGACATAAACCATATAATCAAAAAAGCCAGGGTGCTTGACTGAGTGGACAGTCAGGCACTTTTTTCTTGGAAAGTAAGTAGGGATGCGGCAAATTGAAGGGAAAAGAGTATGGAGAGGATAAAACCAAAACGGTCAATGTTTTGGCTGTAGTTCTACATAGTCAGTTCCACGCCATACCAAGCGTGTCTGTTCCAGAGTTGTATCGGTTGCATAACGAATAAAAAAATGTACTACACCAAAAGCGATATATTCATGAATGGTGCTTAAAGTACCTTCTAACTGT
>JAQXTA010000021.1 GCA_029219245.1 Lachnospiraceae bacterium
TTGGTGGAGAGATGCGTAGAGAAGAAGTGTCCTCTATTGTAAGTAGTCTTAAATCTGAAAAGGCACACATTATGAAGTCTTTATTAGCAATGCCAGAAGGTGCAGAACGTAGAAAGGCATTCAAGAAGTTGCATGATTTAATGTATGCGTTATATGAGTCAAGAGTCTGGGTGGGTAAAGAAAAGCAAGGGGCAGTGGAAGTAGATTTGTTCAGACCAGCAAATGAGATTGCTATCATGGTGTTAACTTATGATTGCAATTAGTAGTAGAGATTGAAAGTTTGGAGGAAAATATTATGAAGAGAGCAGCATTTTATTACAGAGCAGCAGTAGTTGAAGCAGGAACAGAAGGAATTTATAGAATATGGGCAGATATGATAACAAATTGTATAAGTGATTGTACAGTAAACGTAGAGACAGATGTTTTCTTTGATGCAAATGTTTCAGGGTTAACTAATATGACGGAACGAAAAGGATTTAATCAGTTGCTTAAACAGTTGGATGCAGAAAAGTATGATGTTGTGATAACTAATAATTTCTGTAGATTATCTAGAAACATGAATATTTTTATGGATATGTTAAGTGAGATTTTCAGTAGAGGTTGTGAGATACGATTCATTGAGGAAGGGGTAGGCTTTAATAATATGGAACAGTTTATTAGGTATATGTATTTAATGAGATAAATTTTTTAACTGATAAAAAGCAATCTAATATTTTATTTAATCTTATTGACTGTCTGTGATATAATTATTATGTATGTCTAGATATGTCGGACATGCATAATACTACAGAGAAATCTGTCATGGAGGTCGATGAATATGGGAGCAATATTAGATGCAGTGATGAATGGTACAAATTATCGTTTGACCCAGTTTTCTCAGTCATCTGTTGATGCTTTAGAGAATAGAATTTTTATGAAGAAAGGTAAACCTTTTGTAAAGTGCCTTGTAAGAGATAAGGATATTCAGGTTAAGCCTGAAGAAGCAGTTCGTCAATTATACATTGAAAAGTTAATGACGGAATATGGATATCCTAAAGAGCGTATGGAACTAGAGCGTCAGATTCATTTTGGAAGAGAAACTAAAAGAGCTGATATTGTTATTTTCTCAAAGGCAAATTCCACAGCAGAAGAGATTATTGTAGAGGTAAAGAAGCCAAAGTTAAAAGATGGTAAGGAACAGCTTAAGAGTTACTGTAATGCTACTGGAGCTATTATTGGTATTTGGACTAATGGTGACCAGATTTCGTACTATCATAGAAAAGACCCTAATTATTTTGAGGATATTCCTAATATTCCTAAAGAAAGTCAAAAGCTTAAAGATATTCTTACAGAACGTTGGACTATTGATGATTTGGTGGCTAAGGATAAGTTGGTTTCTGAAAAGAAATCTCTTAAAGGTCTTATTGAGGAGATGGAAGATGAAGTCCTTGCTAATGCTGGGGTAGATGTATTTGAAGAAGTATTTAAGCTGATATTTACAAAGCTCTATGATGAAATGGAAAGTGGCAGAGATAAAGAGCGAGCTTTAGAGTTTAGGAACTATGGGGATACTGATGAGGATTTAAAGAACACTATTCAAGATTTGTTCAATAAGGCAAAGAAAAAATGGGGTGGAGTCTTTAATGATGATGAAAAGATTACATTAAGTGCATCACATCTTGCTGTTTGTGTAGCCAGCTTGCAAGATGTAAAGTTGTTTAACAGCAATCTTGATGTTGTGGATGATGCTTTTGAATATTTGATGTCTAAATCTCAGAAGGGTGAAAAGGGTCAGTATTTCACTCCAAGATATGTCATTGAAATGGCAGTTAAGATGTTAAATCCTAAGAAAGATGAGAAGATGATAGATACAGCAGCAGGTTCATGTGGATTTCCTGTTCATACCATCTTCCATGTGTGGAAAAGTATACTTGCGGAGAAAGGTATTGAGCAGAGTCATCTGTTTACTACAGAGAAGAAGCCACCAGAGTGCGAAGATTATGTAAAAGAAAATGTTTTTGCAATTGACTTTGATGAGAAAGCAGTTCGTGTTGCAAGAACTCTTAATCTTATTGCTGGAGATGGTCGTACTAATGTAATGCATCTTAATACGCTTGATTATGACCGTTGGGATGAGGTTACAAAGCAAGAAGATTGGGAAGATATTTATTATGATGGCTGGAAAGGACTTCGTAATCTGCGTAAGACAAAGGGGCAGAATAGAGAATTTAACTTTGATATTTTGATGGCTAATCCACCATTTGCAGGAGATATAAAAGAAAGTCGTATTATAGCAAAATATGACTTGGGAAAAAATGCAAAAGAAAAATACCAGAGTAAGGTTAGCAGGGATATTCTTTTCATTGAAAGAAACTTGTCGTTTCTCAAAGATGGTGGGAGAATGGCTATTGTTCTTCCGCAAGGACGTTTTAATAATGCGTCTGATAAATACATTAGAGATTATATTGCAGAGAGGTGTCGTATACTTGCTGTGGTCGGTTTACATGGTAATGTATTTAAGCCACATACAGGAACAAAGACAAGTGTTTTGTTCGTTCAGAAGTGGGACGATAAATTATGTCCTAAAAAAGAAGATTATCCTATTTTCTTTGCAACTATGAAAGAACCGTCAAAAGATAATTCTGGAGAAAAAATATATTGTGTAGGAGAGGACGGAAAGCCTTTATTAGATGCGCATCAGCATTTAATTGTTAAACATGACTTGTATAACCATGATGGATTGACAAGTGATGGAATAGCAGAAGCATTTATTGAATTTGCAAAAAAGGAAAAGCTAAGTTTTTTTTAAGTGACCCGTCCACCTTTAACCAGACACATTATGATAAGATGCTGGATGGGTTAGAAGCACAAGAAATATTATTTTCAGAACTAGAATTTTCCAGAAGAATGGATGCTGAATATTATCAAAAAATATATCTTGAATATGAAGAAAAAGTACTCTCAAATAAAAATGATAAATTAGAGAATTTGGCTAATTTCTTAATTGGTCCATTTGGTTCAGCATACGATACTAATAACTATACAGATATTCCAGAATATAGATATGTCAGAGGACAAGATGTAAAACCTTTTATTTTAAAAGATACAGACCCCCGATATGCAACAAAGGAAGATTTCGATAGGTTAAAAAAATATGCTCTTAAACCTAGAGATATTTTAGTATCTGTTGTAGGTACATTAGGAAATGCCTGTATTGTAAAGGAAAAAGACGTACCCGCAATTTTCAGTTGTAAGAGTACAGTTATAAGAACAAAGGATATTAACCCTTATTATCTAATAGCATATCTAAATTCCAAATACGGTAGGTCGTTGCTATTAAGAAAAGAGAGGGGAGCAATACAAAAAGGATTAAATTTGGACGACTTAAAGCTATTAGATATTCCATTATTTTCTGATAGACTAGATATGCGTATTGAAAGTTTGCTATTGAGTATGGAAAGTTGTATAGAGCAGGCAAAATCTTTGTATGAGCAGGCAGAAAAAATATTGGAAAAGGAATTGAAATTTGATAGCTATATAGAGCCACATGAAAAATATACATCAAAAACTTTATCAGAAGTTTTTGGTAAGTCTGGAAGATTAGATGCAGAGTATTATCAAAAGAAGTATGAAGATATAGAACAGTTGATATATTCATATAAAGGTGGATATGATACTGTCGGTAAAATATGTTCTATCAAAGATAATAATTTTATTCCTAAAGATAATGAAGTATATTCATATATTGAATTATCTAATGTTGGAATGTGTGGTGAGATAGCAGGAGTTGAAGAACAATTAGGTAGTGAGTTGCCAACAAGAGCGAGACGTATTGTAAATACTAATGATGTTATTGTTTCTTCTATTGAGGGTTCTATAGAGAAGTGTGCATTGATTACAGAAGAAAATAATAACTATATTTGTTCAAATGGTTTTTATGTATTATCCTCTGATACGATAAATGCAGAGACATTATTGGTATTGTTTAAGAGTCAATTTATTAAGCAATTATTGAAAAAGGGGTGTTCAGGCACAATCCTATGTGGAATAGGAAAAGAAGAATTGAAAAATATTCCAATTCCGATTATATCAGATGATATACAGAACGATATAAGACAACTGATAGTGGAGAGTTATAAAAAGCGAAGTGAAATAAATACTTTAATATCTATGGCAATAAAGATTATTGAAGATGCCATTGGGATTGGAGAGGATAAAGCGTTAAATAATAACAATCTGATATAAAGCGTAATATTGCTTTGTAATTTAATAAGGTCGGAACAGTATACTCATTGAAAAACCTCTGATTTTTAGTCAGAGGTTTTCCAATTATGAGCGGTTGCATATTTTAAGAAAAAAGCATCTCTTTCTTCTTGGGTTACTTCTTTATTTTTAAATGTAGCCTGTATAGTCTTGCTTAAATCTGTAATAATATTATCTTTTAGATAAGAGCGATAGTTTTTTCGTGTGCTGCTTTTTCTCGCAAGCAGTATTTTCTCAATGTTAAAGGAGAAATATTTTTGAATATCTTCTCTCCATATTTTTTGTGAAGTGTGGATATAGAGGAAATATTATTCATAATCATAGCATATACAGCATCATAATCTTTTGGGTCGTCAAGAAGAAAAGCATGTTGATAGTATCGGATGTAATCTGGGGTTTTTCCGCAACGTCTGGGAAGATTATAATAAGGTTCTTTCATAAATCTTTTAAGTCCAGAATACATCATAAACCAGCCTGTATCATACTCTATTGTCGGTTCGGGAAATATAACTTTTCCAAGTTTATCTAAAGAAAAAGCATATTTAACTAAAAAGGTGTTTGCTCTTCTGTCCTTATGTGGAATGGGTGGTGAGGTCTGGATCTATTGGGAATATGAATTAACGGAGCAGGAACTTTTAATGATTTTATGCTGTGGTGTAGTTACGTTTCTTTGTTTTCTTTTTTCATTGGTACAGTGTTTGTTATTCGGTAAGAGAATTAAAAAGCAGGAAAAAGAGGATATGGAACGACAAAGAGAGATTGAAGATGAGTTCCGGGAATTGCGCCCGGTGGCTTTAGATGGTGTGTTAGATAAAGGTATGAATTTTGCATCGGAAGGAAGTTATGAAGAAACCGGGCAGCGAGGTCAGCAAAGCAGACGACTTAAGATGCCGGAACGGGAAATGCATGGCGATGTGAATGAGGAAACCATTTTTATTGATTTGAGAAAGACCAGCCAGGAATACAAGCTGTATGCGCTTGATAAGAAAAATAAGAAGCATATCGAGCTTACCAAGTTTCCGTTTACAATTGGTAAAATGGCAGGTTATGTCGATTGTGCGCTTGCTGATGATTCTGTCAGCAGGCTTCATGCACGTATCGAGAAACGGGAAAATAAGCTTTATCTGACAGACATGAATTCCACAAACGGAACCTATAAAAACGGACTGCGCATGGAACCGAGCGAAACAGTAGAGTTAGAGCCGGGAGACGAAATACGGTTTGGAAAATTAAATTATTGTTATCGGTAGAACTATGAAAATGTAAAACTTAAAAGCAATTGTTGTTTTAGGCATTTCAGCGTATAATGAAAATATATAGTTCTTTTTCCCTGTAACCATAGATAAAAACTGTTTTTATACAGAGAGGACAAAAGACTGGAACTGGAAGAGAAAAATGAAATTGTAAAAAACTTACGACCCATTGACGATGTGTTCATTTGGAAATGGTGTAAAATGCAATGTGGAAGTACAGCGTGCGGATAATGATGACCATTTGAGGCGTGTCCGGTTTAATGCTTCCAGTATTACTGTAAAGGAATCGAATCCGGGAGAAAAGTTCAGGGACGTTATAGAGCTTTATGTCATCTATATATCTGAATTTGATTTCTTTAAGGGAGGAAAGGCGATTTACCATATTGACAAGATACTGAGGGAAACTGGTATCGTGGTGGATGACGGGTTGCATGAAATCTTTGTAAATACGGCTGTTGATGACGGAACGGATATTCACGAGAAGATATCCTCGATATCGGCTATGCGGAGGATGAATTGTCAGAGGCTGAAGAAAAGATGCTCCAGACGGTTTAAAAAGGATGCAGATTTTTTATTGCAGGACTGATCCCTGTCGGGATTCCACAAGATTGTCAACCTAAAGGATATATTAGGTTGACAATCTTTCTTTTTTCTGCTATTTTATTTCTGACAAAGAAAAAAGAATTCGGAGGTTTCTATGAAAAACAAACTCTCTACAAAAGAAATGGTTTTATGTGCTATGTTCACGGTTTTGATTATTGCAGGTGCCTTTATTAAAATTCCGGTGCCGGTAGTACCTTTCACGCTACAGTTTCTTTTTACGATGATGGCAGGGTTGTTACTGGGAGGCAGACTGGGGGCTGTCAGCGTGGGAATTTATACTCTGCTTGGACTGTTCGGACTTCCCGTTTTTGCGGAAGGCGGTGGGTTCTGGTATATTTTGAAACCCAGCTTCGGTTATATTATTGGATTTATCATTGCAAGCTATGTGACCGGAAAAATGGTGGAAAAAAGGGAAGGTCTGACTTTTGGCTGGATTCTTATTTCCAATTTTACGGGATTGCTTATTGTATATGGGCTGGGAATGCTTTATTACTATATTATATGTAATTATGTGATTGATACACCGATTGGCTTATGGCCGCTGTTCTTATATTGCTTTTTATTGGCGGTGCCGGGAGATATCTGTTTGTGTTTTCTGGCGGCTTTTTTGGCAAAGCGGCTGATTCCGGTTGTACGGCGGGCATAAAAGGAGTAAGATGGCAACAGGCATTGTGGTAGATAGAGAGAAAAGAGATTCGAGGCGAAGTGTGTAATGAGTAAAAATATATTTATTACAGGAACCGGCACCGATGTAGGCAAAACCTATGTAACCGGATTGATATTGAAAAAATTAAAAGAAAGCGGAAGAAAAACGGCATATTACAAAGCGGCCATGAGTGGCAATGAACGCCGGCCGGATGGAAGTCTGATTCCGGGAGATGCCCTGCAGGTAAAAGACATGTCAGGGATTGAACAGGAGTTAGAAGAAATGTGCCCCTATATTTATGAAACTGCAGTTTCTCCACATTTAGCCTCTCGTCTGGAAGGCAATCCGGTTCAGTTATCTGTAGTTGAGAAAAATTTCCGTAAAGTCTGTGAGAAATACGATTATGTGACGATGGAAGGAAGCGGAGGAATTCTTTGCCCGATTTGCTTTGATGAAAAGGAAATCTGGCTGGAGGATATTATAAAGAAGCTTGGACTTTCCTGCCTGATTATTGCGGATGCCGGACTTGGAACAATTAACAGTGTGGTACTGACAGTGGAATATCTGCGAGCGCGTGAAATTCCGGTGAAAGGTATTATTTTCAACCATTTTCATCCGGGAGATGTGATGGAAGAAGACAATCTTCGTATGTGCGAATACCGGACCGGACTTCCGGTACTTGCCTGTGTGAAAGACGGTGACAGCGATATCGACATAGATGCCGAAGTGCTGGCATCCCTATATGAATAAGCAAAGGAGAATAACGGAAATGATATGGTATCCTTATGAACAGATGAAAACAATGAAAGAACCCTATCATATTATAGATGCTGAGGGTGTTTATTTGTATACGGAAGAAAGAAAAATGATAGATTCTGTCTCTTCCTGGTGGAGTGTTATTCATGGCTATAAGCACCCGGTGCTGACGGCTGCCATCAAAGAGCAGGCAGACCGCTTTTCTCATGTGATGTTGGGTGGACTGACCCATGAACCGGTGCAGAAACTGTCAAAAAAACTGGAAGGATTTCTGCCGGGAGATTTGGACTATTGTTTTTTTTCCGATTCCGGCAGTGTTGGTGTTGAAGTCGCTTTAAAAATGGCATTACAGTATTTTGTCAACAAAGGAGAGCTGCAAAGAACCAAAGTGCTTGCTTTAACCCATGCTTATCATGGTGATACGTTTAAAACAATGGAAGTCGGAGATGATGAGGACTATCATTTTATTCTGGAGGCATACGGTGAAAAACAGGATGTAATTCATATACCGACAGAGATTCCGGCTCTGGAGGAAGCTTTTGAAAAGTACCACGAAAGCTTAAACTGCTTTATCGTGGAGCCGCTTTTACAGGGTGCAGGCGGTATGCGGATGTATGATGTTTCCTTTTTGCAGAGAGCAAGGGAGCTTTGCGATCAATATGGTGTATTGCTGATTTTTGATGAGGTTGCAACCGGATTTGGCAGGACAGGAAATCGTTTTGTGGCAGATTTGGTACTGCCTGATATTCTGGTACTTGGAAAAGCGTTAACCGGAGGTTATATTGGACATGCGGTTACCGTAGCCAATCATAAAGTGTTTGATGGATTTTACAGTGATGATCCGGACAAGGCACTGATGCATGGACCTACCTTCATGGGAAATGCACTTGCCTGTAGTGTGGCATTAAAGTCGGTGGAACTGTTTGAGCAAGAAGATTATATGTCAAAAATTCATCGCATAGAAGAAACTAACCGCCGGGAAATGGAAGGCTTTGAGGATTCCCGTATTGAAGAAATCCGTATTATGGGAGGGTGTGTCTGCATAGAAGTAAAGGATGCGGCAGTCCTGAAAGGATATCAGCAGTTTGCATATGAAAGAGGCGTTTTTGCACGCCCCTTCCTGAAATATCTCTATGCAATGGTTCCTTATATTATTACTGAAGAGGAACTGGTTACTGTTTTGAATACCATGAAAGAATGGTTTGCTAAGAAATAAAGTTTCTACTTTCCAAGACGGATAACGTTCCAGGAACATTTCTTCATAGTAGTTGTGAAAATTCCATCCTTTAATTCATAATCTTTTCTGTTTATCGGGGAAACCTTTTCCCCGGTAATGGAATTAGCAAGCTTCAAATAAGGCATCTTCTTTTACATTCCGGTTTACGGCGAAAATGGTATCTTCCTCTTTTTCCTCATTATTATTATCTGTTGCATGTAACCATACGTTCCATATCCTGTGTTTTAGCAAAGAAAGATTGAAATGGGACTTACGTTTGACATGCCTGTTGGAACATGCTACTCTCAGAAGTATAGAAACTTTAATGTTTAGGGAAGGCATTGTATAAGTTATGACATTTGAGCAGCTAAATTCTTTTCTATCCGAACAAGGATTTTTCAAGGTTCCATCCAATCTACCGGAATTTGTTTTCTTTTTCCGGGAGGAAAATGCATATGTTAATGTACTGAATGTAATTGATTATAAGCAGGGTTTCTGTATTACACAGGATCAGTATGTGCATTTGAAGCAGACCATAAGTAATTTCTTCCGGGAAAGAGGAGTACATGAAGTACATATTCTTTCTCTTCTTATTAGTGCGGATACGGAAAAGGCGAAACAGCTTTGTAAAGAGGATGCCTTTTGCTGGTTGATTCAGCCATTGGAAAACCGTCTTCTTATCCATGAGAACCAAGTGTCTGATTTCTATGGATTGAAAAATTTGTTGGAAAATTTTTTGTATAATTTATCCACATCTTCGGAAAAAGAGCAGGATGTATCCACATCATCCAAAGAAGCTGAAACTTACAGTATGTTGCAGCGGTTTGGACAGCTTCCATGGGTAAATGTTCTGCTTGTTGTAAGCAATGTGATTCTATTTATTCTATGTACATTCACTGGTGATTTGTTATATAATAAAGGTGCTTTCAGTGTAATGGACCTAATACAAAATAGAGAATGGTACCGTGTTTTTACGAGTATGTTTTTACATGCAGATATTGAGCATCTGGTCAGCAATATGCTGGTGCTTTACTATATTGGAAATGCAGTGGAGAAACAGGTAGGACATTTGCCCTATGCTGTTATTTACTTTCTTTCGGGAATTTCCGGAGCGGTATTCTCGATGGGTTATGAATTAATTACGCACACTTATGTAAGTTCTGTGGGAGCCAGTGGTGCAGTTTTCGGCATTGAAGGAGCTTTACTGATTTTGGTGCTTTTGCATCGTGGCAAATGGGTAGAGCTGACGGCAGGAAGAGTTATATTTACCATTGCATTTTCACTTTATTGTGGTTTTACCAGCAGCTACGTGAACAATGCGGCACACATTGGTGGTGTATTGATGGGTTTTGTTGTAACCGGAATTTTCTGGCTGCTTGTGCCCGGAATCCGAAATAATCAGAAAAGGGGGAACCTGTTCCTATGAAAATAAATATTTATTATGGCGGAAGAGGACTGATGGATGATCCTACGCTTTTTGTCTTAAATAAAATGAGAGAAGTATTGGATGAGCTTCATGTTACTGTTGAAACTTATCATTTACGCGATATGAAAAACAGCATTACTACCCTGCCTCAGACTTTAAAAACAGCCGACGGCATTATTCTGGCAACGACAGTGGAATGGTATGGTATCGGCGGCTATATGCAGCAGTTTCTGGATGCCTGCTGGCTGTATGGTGATAAAGAAAAAATAAGTCAGATTTATATGTGTCCAATCGTCATGTCCACAACGTATGGCGAGCGGGAAGGTAAATTAAACCTTTCTACTGCATGGGAGATTCTGGGAGGTCGCCCCTGCAGCGGTATGTGTGGTTATATTTCCAACATCAGTATTCTGGAAGACAGCGAAGAGTATCAGCGCATGATTGAGAAAAAAGCAGAAAATCTGTATCGTACGATTAACCAGAAAATGCCTTGTCTTCCGGCAAGTAACCAGGCAGTAAAACAGAAAATTGCCATTACACGAAACATTGACCTGACACCGCAGGAATCGGAGCAACTTTCCCAATATGCTTCCGATGACAGCTATGTACAGCGTCAGAAAGCTGATATTCAGGAATTAACCAGCTTATTCAGGGATATGATGGGTAATAATGAGAAAGGAAATTCTACGGAGTTTCTTGAAGATTTCAAATCCCACTTCCGTCCGCAGGCAGGCTTTGCGGCAAACTATAAGATTGTCCTGGAGGAGAAAAAGAAACCGCTTATTCTGGAAGTGAATGGTGCCAGTGTAAATTGTTATTATGGTGAAAATAGCAGAGCTGATGTGGAAATTCAGATGAGCCATGATTCCATGCAGGAGATTATCTCTGGAGCAACCACATTTCAACGTTCCTTCATGGCGGGCGATATGCGCATGAAGGGTGATTTTAAGATTCTCAGAACATTAGATCAGATTTTTGTTTTTGGATAAGTTCTTATATATAATGTAATGAAAAATTTAAAAGAACAGAAGGAGTGAAAAGAAAATGAAAAACGATAACTGTATTTTTTGTAAAATTGCCAATGGGGAAATTCCTTCCAAAACAATTTATGAGGATGAAGAGTTTCGCGTGATTTTAGATCTTGGTCCGGCGGCCAGAGGACACGCACTGATTTTGCCCAAAAACCATTTTGCAAACTTATATGAACTGCCTGATGAAACGGCTTCCAAGGTGATGCTGCTTGCGAAAAAAATGGCAACTCAGATGACCGATAAACTACAGTGTGACGGGTTTAATCTGGTACAGAATAACGGAGAAACAGCCGGACAGACTGTATTTCATTTTCATATGCATCTGATTCCGCGTTATAAAGATGATAACCAGACAATAGGCTGGAAACCGGGTGAACCCACGCAGGAAGAACTGGAAGAAATCAGAAAACAGATTGCAGAATAAAAAACGATAGTCATACGGTTTGGAGGGACAAAATGCGTACAATAGACGTGGCGGAAATTACCGAAAATATTAAAGAGATGTGTATCGAAGCGAACCACTTTCTTACCTCGGATATGGATACGGCAATGAAAAGTGCAGTAGATACCGAGAAAGCACCGCTTGGCAAACAGATTTTGTGCCAGCTTCAGGATAATCTGAAAATTGCAGGAGAAGATATGATACCGATTTGCCAGGACACCGGTATGGCGGTTATTTTTATGGAAATCGGTCAGGACGTTCACTTTACGGGAGGCATTTTGGAAGATGCGATTAATGAAGGTGTACGCAGAGGCTATGTAGACGGCTATCTTAGAAAATCCGTAGTAAAGGATCCGTTAATACGTGAAAATACAAAGGATAATACACCAGCAATCATCCATTATGAGATGGTTCCCGGCGATAAGGTTAAAATTATCGTGGCACCGAAGGGATTCGGCAGTGAAAATATGAGCCGGGTTTTCATGCTGAAACCTGCAGACGGTATCGAAGGTGTCAAGAATGCGGTTATGACAGCAGTCAAAGATGCCGGACCAAATGCCTGCCCACCTATGGTAGTCGGTGTGGGAATTGGCGGCACTTTTGAAAAATGCGCTTTAATGGCCAAAAAAGCTTTAACCAGACCGGTAAACGAACATTCGGATATTCCCTATGTAAGAGAACTGGAAGAAGAACTGCTGGAAAAAATCAATCAGACCGGTATCGGACCGGGTGGACTGGGAGGAACGACAACCGCACTTGCGGTAAACATTAACACATATCCCACACACATTGCCGGATTACCGGTAGGTATCAACATTTGCTGCCATGTTAACCGACATGCGGTAAGAGTGCTTTAAAAAAGGAGTTTCTTCCTATTTAATATAGATGTAGTTTGCGATAGGAAGATTTCAGAAAAATTTAGGATTAAAATTATTTATTAATATTATAAGGAAGATTTCGATTTAGGAAAGGTACATGGAAGATGGATAGGTATATTCAGGCACCAATGACAAAAGAAGAAGCAAAAACACTGCATGCCGGTGATTATGTGTATATTACCGGAACAATTTATACCGCGCGGGATGCGGCCCATAAGAGAATGTATGAGGCTCTTGAAAAAGGAGAAGCATTACCGCTAGACATGAAAAATAATATAATATACTATATGGGGCCTTCTCCGGCAAGAGAAGGAAGACCAATCGGTTCTGCAGGACCCACAACGGCGAGTCGTATGGATAAGTATGCGCCGTCTTTACTGGATTTAGGTTTAATCGGAATGATTGGGAAAGGAAAACGTTCAGAAGCGGTAAAAGAGGCCATTGTTCGGAATGGTGCAGTTTACTTTGCGGCGGTAGGCGGTGCGGGTGCCCTGCTTTCAAAATCTATCAAAGCGTCTGAGGTCATTGCTTATGACGATTTGGGAACCGAAGCAATCCGGAAGTTGGAAGTAGAAAATTTCCCGGTTATCGTTGTGGTTGATTCGGAAGGCAATAATTTGTACGAAACGGCAATCAGAGAATATTGTATCGAGAACCGTTCTTCCATGGAGGATTAACATGTATCGAATTATTTTGATGGTAGTCAGATTATGGTATAAAGTACCCTATTACTTGTTTGGAATCTGGTGGAGCGGAAAAAGCAAAAAGGTTTCCGATGAAAAGGCATATGCTTTTGTTAAAAAGGTAACAAAAGCAGCAAACAAGGCAGGCAGAGTAACGATAGATTCCTATGGGGTAGAAAATATACCGACCGATCAGGGATTTGTGTTTTTCCCAAACCATCAGGGACTTTTTGACGTGTTGGTATTCCTGGAATCCTGTCCGGTCCCCTTTGCTTTTGTTATCAAAAAGGAAGCAAGCAAAGTAATCCTTTTGAAACAGGTTATTGCGGCACTGGGCTCCTATGCTATTGATAGAGAAGATATCCGCCAGTCCATGCAGGTTATTAAACAAGTGTCGGAAGATGTTCAAAACGGAAAGAATTTCTTGATTTTTGCCGAAGGAACAAGAAGCAAAATGGGAAACAAGCTTCTGGAATTCAAAGGTGGAAGCTTTAAAAGTGCGGTAAAGGCAAAATGTCCTATTGTTCCATGTGCCCTTATAGATTCTTATAAACCCTTTGATGAGAAATCCATTAAGCCGGTAACGGTAAAACTGGTATACCTTCCGCCAATCATGTATGAAGAGTATGCTTCCATGAAAACACCCGAGATTGCAAAGATGGTAAAAGAGCGGATTGAAAAAGCTATCGCAGAACATGAAGAAAAATCGTAAGAAACCGTTGACAAACAAAGACTCCTTATGTATAATAACATTTGCGTTGTGAAAGCGCATAATTTCATATTGGTAGCGGGCAAATTCAGAATTTGGAGAAATACTCAAGAGGCTGAAGAGGCGCCCCTGCTAAGGGTGTAGGTCGCTTGCGCGGCGCGAGGGTTCAAATCCCTCTTTCTCCGTTTCAGCTACCAGTAGAGAATAAGAAGTGTTGGAATCAGCACTTCTTTTTTGATTGAAAAGAGGAACGCTATGGATATAGTATCACGCAAAATGGTGGAGAATTTAATGATATTGGTCATTATCACTTGCATATATTTCCAAGATATGTTGGAGATGGATTTGGCTGGGCATATGGCGATGGATTTAAGAATGTCAACGCAGAGATAGCAAAAAGAATAAAAGACAAGATTAGCTACAATAAATAGATTTTGTATAAAAAGTATGCCTTTTAGTTAAAAATATACTAGATGTAGAAAACCGATTTTCGCAGTCAAAATGTTTCCAAAAATAAACAAAAAAACTTTTTAAAATAGGTATTGACATTTCATTGTATTTGCGGTAAATTAGTAAAGCACGCGAGATGCGGGATATGGAAATCCCCCGATTTTTAGCGGTCTGGTACAGTTTCATCCTTCCGGCCAACAAAAATAAATCGCAAAAAATTAAAAAAATGTCTTGACGAAGTGTAACGGCTGTGATAATATAACAACGTTGCGTCGCTGATACCAATCAGCCGCAGGACAAAGGAACTTTGACAAATAAACAGTAATGCAACCCTGAAAATTCAAAAGAATAATTCAGAGAACAAAAACCAAGTAAAGCAGTCGAGTCCGGAAGGATAAGACTGGACGGAAACAAGAAGCCAAGCTATCTTGTAACCGGAATCAAACAGATTTACAAAGGAAGCTGACCGAGGTTCCGCGAAGCGGGAACTCGCAACTTTACGGAGTAAAGTTTTTTATCGAGAGTTTGATCCTGGCTCAGGATGAACGCTGGCGGCGTGCTTAACACATGCAAGTCGAACGGAGATGTTTCGCTGACGAGACTTCGGTCAAATCATGAGACATCTTAGTGGCGGACGGGTGAGTAACGCGTGGGTAACCTGCCATATACAGGGGGATAACACTTAGAAATAGGTGCTAATACCGCATAAGCGCACAGCTTTGCATGAAGCAGTGTGAAAAGCCGAGACGGTATATGATGGACCCGCGTCTGATTAGCTAGTTGGTGGGGTAACGGCCTACCAAGGCGACGATCAGTAGCCGGCCTGAGAGGGTGAACGGCCACATTGGGACTGAGACACGGCCCAAACTCCTACGGGAGGCAGCAGTGGGGAATATTGCACAATGGGGGAAACCCTGATGCAGCGACGCCGCGTGAGTGA
>JAQXTA010000022.1 GCA_029219245.1 Lachnospiraceae bacterium
ATATGTTCATATATATGTTTCATGACCGCCAGTACCGCATCAATATTATTCTCCATATTGGGTACTTCCACATAGCTGATTGCACCACCCGGTGACAGTTCCTGAAACTGAGATTCAAAGGTAAGCTTGTCAAATGCATTGATGTCTTCTGTGACATGCACATGGTAGCTGTTTGTAATATAGTTTTTATCCGTCACTCCCGGAATAATGCCAAAACGCTTCTGCAGGCATTTGGAAAACTTATAAGTCGTGGATTCCAACGGTGTACCATACAAACTGAAATCAATATTGGTTTCTTTTGCCCATGCTTTGCAGGCATCGTTCAAATGATGCATTACCTTCAAAGCGAACGGTGTTGCTTCCGGATCAGTGTGGGATTTACCCGTCATATATCTGGTACATTCACATAATCCGGCATATCCCAAAGAAATTGTTGAATAGCCACCATAAAGCAACTTATCTATCTTTTCACCTTTTTTCAGTCTTGCCAGAGCACCGTACTGCCAAAGAATAGGTGCCACATCGGACGGTGTTCCTTTTAAACGGTTGTGACGGCACATCAGGGCACGTTTACACAACTCCAGTCTCTCTTCCAGTATGTTCCAGAATTTTTCCATATCTTTTCCGGAAGAACAAGCAACGTCCACAAGATTTAAAGTAACAACACCCTGATTAAATCTACCATAAAATTTCGGTTTATCGTTTTCATCATGATATACGGTCAGGAAAGAACGGCAGCCCATACAGGTATAGCAATTTCCATCTTTCAGTTTTTTCATGATTTTTTCGGAAATATAATCCGGTACCATTCTCTTTGCAGTACACTGTGCCGCAAGCTTCGTCAGATACCAGTATTTACTGTCCTCATGAATATTATCTTCCTCCAAAACATAAATCAGCTTCGGAAATGCCGGTGTGATATAGACACCCTTTTCATTCTTTACACCCCGGATACGCTGGTTTAACATTTCTTCGATAATCATGGCAAGGTCATCTCTGGTCTGTCCTTCCGGCACTTCATCAATATACATAAAGACCGTAACAAAAGGTGCCTGTCCATTGGTTGTCATCAGGGTGATGACCTGATATTGTATCATCTGCACACCACGATTAATTTCCTCTTTTACCCGCATTTCAGCAATCTGGTTGATCTGCTCGGTTGACAGGTCAATCTGCATTTCCTGCATTTCTTCCGCTACTTCTTTCCGGAACTTTTCGCGGCTGACCTGTACAAATGGAGCCAGATGTGCCAGAGAGATGCTCTGGCCGCCATACTGGGAGCTTGCAATCTGTGCAATGCACTGGGTTGCTACATTACATGCGGTAGAAAAGCTCTTGGGAGTATCAATCATAGTCTCACTGATAACCGTACCGTTTTGCAACATATCTTCTAGATTTACCAGACAGCAATTGTGCATATGCTGTGCAAAATAATCTGCATCATGGAAATGAATAACGCCCTGTTCATGTGCCTCCACAATTTCCGGTGGCAGAAGAAAACGTTTCGTAATATCCTTGCTGACCTCTCCTGCCATGTAATCACGTTGTACACTGTTTACGGTCGGATTTTTATTAGAATTCTCCTGTTTTACTTCCTCGTTGTTGCACTCTAACAGACTTAAAATCTGTTCATCCGTAGAATTGGATTTTCGCACAAGTGCACGCTTATATCGATAAGTAATATAATTTCTTGCCATCGTATAAGCGTTATATTTCATCAACTGGTTTTCCACCATATCCTGAATTTCTTCCACGCTCGGGGAACGTTTCATTTCCGCACAATGGTCTGCGACAACCTCCGCAATGGAATCAATTTCATCCTCTGTCAGCTTATCAGCATCTTTTACGCTGTTATTTGCTTTTTTAATGGCAGATATAATTTTTTCCAGATCAAATGTTACTTCTGCGCCGCTTCTTTTAATAATTTTCATACTAAAACCCCAACCACTCTTTCTTTACGAACTCATCATTATCGTACACTACATATTGTATCACGAAGGTTTTTTATGTCAAGGTATTGTATTAAATATTTGTTTAGGACTTTCTGACCATTCCGATTATTCTTTTCTTATCTGGCCCTTTTGTAGCCAATTTCAATATCCGGATAATTTTCTTCTAAAAAAGTCAGAATAATGCGTGCATTTTCCTGCCGTTCAAATCGAAGCTTACATTCCTTTTCCCCTTCCAACCGAAGAATCAGATAAAATTCCTTAAGCAGAAATTCTCCGCACTCTCCACTTTCCTCTCTTAAAAAAGCGTGTCTGATATTCTCATAGGAAATATATTTTACATTGATAAAATAGCGGTAAAAGAAATGCCTTTCCCCCATTCTGCCTTCTCCCGCCTTTTGGGCTACTGTAAACTCTTCCTTTAATTCTTTTTTGTCGTTGATTTTTTCCGATGCCGATAAAGCAATGAATTTCATAAAAACCTCTTTCTATTTGAAAAATAAGAATGATAGAATATTGCCTGTATTTTAAATGTGCTAAGCAACAGACATGAAAAAAGAGCTGGAAAAGGGACTCGAACCCTCGACCTACTGATTACGAATCAGTTGCGCTACCGACTGCGCTATTCCAGCTCGTTTCTAAACACAAATGTTATTATAAAGGGTAAACTTCTTTTTGGCAAGCAGGAATTTATTTTATTTCCCAATTTGTTCCTCAACCAGCTGTTTCAAATGTACATCCAGCTGATTATACGGAATCTCAATTTCCGCTTCATCCAAAGCATATTTAACTGCCTCGGTCAAGCGCCATTTTGTTTCCCAATAATCCTCTGTCGTTGCGTGACACCGCACAATAAGCTGTACCGCACTCTCTCCCAGCTCATCCACAATTACTTTTTTCTCCTGGTGCTGTAATACCTTTTCGTCCTGACTCAGTACATGAAGCAGCACTTCTCTGGCGGTCCTGATATCTGCTTTATAAGATATTCCAACCGGAATATCTATCCTGCGGTCCGGCATAGCACTGGCATTCGTCATCGTGGAATTTGCTAAATCACCATTTGGAATAGTAACCACTCTGTTATCAACCGTAGTAAGCTTGGTATAAAAAAGCTGAATTTCTGTTACGGTTCCTTCCTTTCCGCCTGTTACCAGGATATAATCTCCAACCTTAAACGGCTTTAGAAGTAAAATCAGCACGCCGCCCGCAAAATTAGACAAGCTTCCCTGCACCGCAAGACCGATTGCCACACCGGCAGAACCAAGCAAAGCTACTACGCTTGCTGCATCCAGACCAAAACCGGAAGCAATGAAAAAAACAAGCAAAATATATAAAGCAATCTTAACAAAGGAATCCAAAAATTGTATGACACCAATATCCGCGTTGCTTCGTGTCATAGATTTTTTGAGAATTTTTCGAATCAGTCGGATAAGCTGTGCTCCGATAAAAAAAACAATCAGCGCCAACAGCACCCGTACTCCAAATCGAAGTGCTGCATCCGGCAGTTTCTGCAAATAAGACTGTATAAGACCAATATCAATTTCTTCCGGTGTTTCCATCTATCCTATTCATTCCTTTCTTACTCTGCATTTTGACTTTTTTATCTTCCCGTTTCCGGCATTTATTTCTTGGCATTGATTTTCTTCCATCTCTCAGCGGCTTCATTCGCTGCTTTCTCTTTCGCTTCTGCTTCCTCAATTGCCTTCTTCGCAGCTTCTTTTGCAGCCTTAGCCTCTAATGCCGTAATTCTTGCTTCTTCTTTTGCTATTCTCTTTTCTTCCGCTTCCTTTGCTTTCCGAATCGCTTCTGCTTTCGCTTTTTCGATTTCTGCTTTTTCTTCCGCTGTATATGGTGTATAAGCAAAAATACTTAAGGAAAGCGGTGCACTTACCATTTCAATGGCATATGGTTTGCCATCCCATTCTTTTTCAATACTACGTTTTTCCTTTGTATTTACCGTCCCTGTTCCACCATATGCTTTGGCATCGGTATTCAGAATCTCTTTGTATTTTCCTTCAAAAGGAACTCCAACCGTAAAATCCTGTTTGGCATTAGCAAAATTGGCAACTATGACCAGTGTATCTTCCGGTTTCTCTGCCTTACGCAAATAAGAAAGCATACACTGCTGTGGCGTGATACAGTTAATCCATTCGAAACCTTCCCATGAATCATCCTTTGCATACAATGCAGGCTTCGTTGTATAAAGCTTATTTAAATCTGACATCAGCTTATTTAATTTTTTGTGTTCCGGATTTTCAAGCAGTCCCCATTCTACGGAACGTTCTTCATTCCATTCATCATATTCCCCGATATCCTGTCCCATGAAAAGCAGTTTCTTACCGGGATGTGTTATCATATAACCAAAAGTTAACCGTAAATTGGCAAACTGATCTTTCCGTCCACCCGGCATCTTTCCAAGCATGGTTGCTTTTCCATGAACCACTTCATCATGAGAAAAGACAAGCATAAAATTCTCACTGTATGCGTAAATCATGCTGAAAGTCAGGTTATTATGACAGCCGGAACGGAAATAGGGATCGTTTTTAATATAGCTTAAATAGTCATTCATAAAGCCCATATTCCATTTGATATCAAAACCAAGACCGTCCTCCTTCACATCGCCGGTTACTTTCGGCCATGCGGTAGACTCTTCCGCAATCATCAATACACCATCTTCCCGCTTCTTTACAACCGAATTCAGATGTTTCAGGAATTCCACTGCTTCCAGGTTCTCATTGCCACCATAGATATTCGCTACCCATTCCCCATCATTTTTACCATAATCCAGATACAACATGGATGCCACTGCATCCATACGGATACCATCTGCATGGTACTGTTCAATCCAGTACAGAGCATTTGCAATCAGATAGTTTTTCACTTCAGGCCTTCCATAGTTGTAAATAAGCGTTCCCCAATGCGGATGGCTTCCTTTACGTGGATCCATGTGCTCATACAGACATGTACCGTCAAAATTGGAAAGTCCATAAGCATCTCTTGGAAAATGAGCCGGTACCCAGTCTAAAATAACACCGATTCCTGCTTTGTGTAGTTCATTCATAAAATACATAAAATCTTCTGCACTGCCGTATCTTGCAGTCGGTGCGTAATAACCGATAACCTGATAACCCCAGGAAGCATCAAACGGATGCTCCATAACAGGCATCAATTCAATATGGGTATAATTCATCTTTTTTACATAATCAATAATCTTAGTAGCCAGTTCCCTATAATTATAAAATTCTCTTCCATCTTCCGGTTTGGCAAAAGACCCAAGATGCATCTCCAAAACACTCATCGGTGCATTTTTTGCCTGTATCTTTTTCCGGTTTTTCATCCACTTCTGGTCTTCCCATGCAAAGCCGTTTATTTCTCTGACTACGGAAGCAGTTTCCGGACGAAGTTGCTGTCCGAACGCATAAGGATCCGCTTTCAGATAGGTCAGACCGCCTTTTACCTTAAGTTCAAACTTATAACAGTCTCCTGCCTGAACTCCCGGAATAAATATTTCAAAAATACCGGAATTCCATAATCTCCTCATCTGATGTACTCTGCCGTCCCAGCCGTTAAAATCACCTACTGTACTGACACGTACCGCATTCGGTGCCCAGACTGCAAAATAAACACCTTCCACCCCATCCAGTTTCATAGGATGTGCACCTAACTTCTCATAAATATTATAGTGGATACCGGCATTAAATTTCTCCGTATCTTCTTTGGTAATCTGTGGTTTGAAATTATAGGCATCCTTAACTTTTTTCAATGTACCGTCTTCATACTCTACAAGATAATCATAAGCAAATAGGGCTTTACCAGGAATAAGTGCAGCAAAGAAACCTGCTTCATCGGCAAGTTCCATTGGATAACTTTTATCACCTTTTTCCGGCTGAATCCGTACACTTTTCGCCCCAGGCTGGAATGTCTGTATCAAAACACTGTTTCCTGCCACATGTGCGCCTAATACAGCATGGGGATTATCCTCCTCTGAATAAATAATTCCTTCAATTTCCGGCCAATTCATCAATTTATATAATTTTTTATTCATCTTCCTATTCCTTTCTCTGCTTTGGACTCCTGTTTACTTTTGGACTTTATCATTCCTATTCTTTCAGGGAATGTATCAATAGACCACTGCGCAGCTTGGGTTCAAACCACGTTGATTTCGGCGGCATCAGTTTTCCGGCATCCGAAACGGCAAACAACTCATGTATGCTTGTTGGATACATGGCAAACGCCACCTTACAATCCGTATGTACTCTTCTTTCCAGTTCTTCCAGACCTCTGATTCCTCCGACAAAATCAATTCTGCCATCCGTCTTGGGATCCAGAATACCAAGTACCGGCTCCAGCAAATAATCCTGCAAAAGAGAAACATCCAGATCCTTAACCGGATCGTTTTGAAGCATTTCCGGTTTTATCGTCAATTTATACCAGACATCCTGCAAAAACATACCGATTTCACCCTTTTTAGCCGGATGATACGGCATTTCCCCTATTAGTTCTGTCACGAAAATATCACATACCTTTGTAAGAAATTCTTCTTCTGTATAACCATTTAAAGATTTCAATACTCTGTTATAATCCATAATCATAAGCTGATCATCCGGAAAAATGACAGACAAAAAATGATTGAAAGCCTCTTTTCCTGTATAATCCGGATTTTCCGCTCTCCGTTTCAAAGAAACCTTGACTGCAGAAGCACAGCGGTGATGACCGTCTGCAATATAAACGGAATCCACTTTTGCAAAACCTTCTCTGATAGCTTCTACCGATTTTTCCTCATCAATTACCCAGATTCTATGGGTAATGCCATCCTCTGACGTAAAATCATATAATGGTTTAGTCTTCATGGCTTTTTCAACCTGCTCTTCAATATCAGCTTTTCTCCGGTAAGCTAAAAAAATCGGTCCTGTCTGTGCATTACAGATATCTACATGGCGGATTCTGTCGGCTTCTTTCTCCGCTCTTGTATTTTCATGTTTTTTAATAATCTGGTTCTCATAATCATCTACAGAAGCACAGGCGGCAATTCCTACCTGTGATCTGCCATTCATCACGAGCTCATAGACATAATAAGCAGGCTTTTCATCGGAAATAAACTCTCCCCTCTGCACCATTTCCCACAGCATGTCATGTGCTTTTTCATAGACCTCCTGGGCATACATATCAAATTCTTCCGGGAACTGTGTTTCTGGTCTGTCAATTCTCAAAAACGAATAGTTATCATTTTTCACTTTTTCTCTGGCTTCTTCCCGACTATATACATCATACGGCAGGGCAGCAATCTGCTCAACCAGATCCTCTCTTGGTCTTAATGCTTTAAAAGGAATTATATCTGCCATCCTGTTTCTCCTGTTCTTACAATCTTTCTTTTTATTTTAGCAAAAATGCCTATACAGCACAAGCATCTGGTGTTAAAATAACAATGTTAATCTAAGAAAAGGAAGTGGAAATATGACAGCAGAACATGCAGAAATTCTCAATAGAATCAATACTTATGCTGAAAAGGTCTTAGCAGATATCGATCCACAGAAAACGCCAATTTCTTATCAGCTGGATGCACTCCGTCCGGTTATGGAAGAAATCGCCAAGGAAAAAGGAATGTCGATTGAAGATATTTTCATACTCTATATGGATCTTGCCAGTGAAGCTTCGGTAAAAGCTGAAGAACAGTTTCAGGAAGATCTGAGCAATGGGAATGCCGATTTCTCCAGCATAGCCAATAATCTGCAATAAGCGCAAACAAATCAGCCTGATATTCTCTTGAATACCAGGCTGTCTTATTACTGTTTTTCTCTTCCGTCTGTTATTTTACAACTCTTACACGGAATACTCCTTCAATTGTTTCCAGTTTTTTAATGATTTCTTCCGAAGCAGGTGCTTCAATATCAAGCATCGTATATGCAACTTCTCCTTTTGACTTGTTAGTCAAATCGGAAATATTGATGCCTTCGTCACCAAAGCATGCCGTAAACTTCGTAATCATATTTGCAATGTTCTTATGGAAAATAGCAATACGACCAGCCTGCATGCAGACACCCATATCACACTTCGGATAGTTTACGCTGTTTACAATATTACCATTCTCCAAGTAATCCATCAGTTCCTTAACTGCCATTTTCGCACAGTTGTCTTCGGATTCTTCTGTAGAAGCACCAAGATGTGGTATTACAATACATCCTTCTTTTCCCGCAGTCGTCGTATTCGGGAAATCAGATACATACTTACGCACCTTACCTGCTGCAATACCATCCAATACTGCCTTTTCATCCATCAGTAAATCTCTTGCGAAGTTAAGCAGGATAACACCATTTTTCATTTTGTCAATGGCTTCTTTATTAATCATTCCTTTGGTAGCATCCATCAAAGGCACATGAATCGTGATAATATCACAATTTTCATAGATTTCATCTACATTTAATACATGTTTTACATCACGGCTTAAATTCCATGCTGCATCTACAGAAACATAAGGATCGTATCCGTATACTTCCATCCCAAGATGCTTAGCCACATTGGCAACCTTAACACCGATTGCTCCAAGTCCTATAATTCCCAGCTTCTTATCCTGAATTTCGGTACCCGCAAAGTTTTTCTTTGCTTTTTCTGCTGTCTTGGCAATATTCTCATCATTTTGGTTTTCCAATACCCATTCAATACCGCCTACCACATCTCTGGCTGCAAGCAACATACCTGCAATAACAAGCTCTTTTACACCATTTGCATTCGCACCCGGCGTATTAAATACAACAATACCTTTTTCTGCACATTTATCCAGCGGAATGTTATTGACTCCTGCACCAGCTCTGGCAATAGCGAGCAGATTCTCAGGCAGTTCCATGTCATGCATAGCGGCACTTCTTACCAGAATACCGTCCGCTTCATTTACATCTTCTGTTTTGGTATACTGATCACTGAATTTCTCAAGACCGACTTCTGCAATCGGATTTAAGCAATGATATTTAAACATCTCTATTTCCTCTTTTCTTCGTAACGGTTCTTATTTATTGTTTGCTTCAAATTCTTTCATAAAGGCAACTAATTTCTCTACACCTTCAATTGGCATAGCATTGTAAATGCTTGCACGCATACCGCCAACTGTACGGTGTCCTTTCAGATTAACAAAACCTGCAGCTGTTGCCTCTTTGATGAATTTCGCATCCATTTCCTCATTTCCTGTTACAAATGGCACGTTCATAAGGGAGCGGTCTTCCTTTCGTACAGTCCCTTTAAACAAGCTGCTCTCATCCAGAAAATCATATAAAATCTTAGCCTTTTTCTCATTTAATTCTTTCATGGCAGACAAACCACCATTTTTCAAAAGCCATTTAAATACTTTACCGCATATGTAAATACCATAGCATGGAGGGGTATTATATAAAGAATCATTGTCTGCATGAATCTTGTATTTCATCATAGTAGGGGTGCCCGGTAAAACATCATCCGTCAGCAAGTCTTCTCTGATAATGACAATCTGTGTACCGGCAGGACCAACATTTTTCTGTACACCGGCATAAACCATACCATATTTGGTTACATCCATCGGCTCAGATAAAAAGCAGGAAGATACATCGGAAACAAGAATCTTACCTTTAGTATTTGGTAAGGTATGATATTTTGTTCCGTAAATGGTATTGTTCTCACAGATATAAACATAGTCCATATCATCCGTAATCGGTAAATCGGAACAATCCGGTATATAAGAGAAGGTTTCATCTGCAGAAGAAGCCAGTTCTACTGCTTCGCCATAAATTTTTGCTTCTGCAAATGCTTTTTTTGCCCACTGACCGGTTAAAATATAACCTGCTTTACGATTTTTCATCAGGTTCATCGGCACCGATGCAAAAATCAAGCTTGCGCCGCCCTGCAAGAACAAAACTTTATAGTTATCCGGGATGTTCAATAACGTTCTTAAATCTGCTTCTGCCTCTTTGATAATCGTATCATAGGCCTTGGAGCGATGACTCATCTCCATAACAGACATTCCGGTTCCCTTATAGTCCAACATTTCCTCTGCAGCTTCTTTAAGCACTTCTTCCGGTAAAACTGCCGGTCCCGCTGAAAAATTGTATACTCTAGACACTTTTTTTCCCTCCAGTTTGATTAAAATTTTATAAACTAAAAATCATTTTACATTTTTCCTTTGCTTTAGTCAATTACCTTGTTAAAAAAGTTTTATTTCCTTTGGCAAAATTAATAGAACATGACTACCGGTGTTCCTACCTCCACCATTTCATAAAGCGTTGCCATAGCCTCATACGGTGTATTGATACAGCCATGAGAACCATTTGTTTTATAAATATTCCCACCATAGCTGCTGCGCCATGCAGCATCATGAATACCGATATTGCCTTTGACCGGCATCCAGAAATTAACATGGGAAGCATATCCTTCTCCGCGCAGGATACGATCCTTTTGCTTCAGATATACATAATTTACTCCTTCCGGTGTTCCCATCCTCCTGGATGTGTTCCCCGTAACAATCGGAGTTTCCACTATCAGGCTGCCACCCTGATAATAATACATCATCTGTTCCGTCATATCGACTTCAATATAGGTATCACCGATATCATCCTTGCCCTGACAAAATGCCATCTGCGTATATACAGGCATATGTATTTCTTTTCTCCTCTTGGTAAAAGCCTCTTCCAGATAAGCAATCTCCGCTTCCTTATCCAGCTTATTTCCGTAAGTCCCGCCTTCTACGGTAATCATGTCACCTCTCGTAGATTGAAAACGATGCATGCCTCCTACGGTATCGTACTTCTCTGCAAGTTCTTCGATAAACTCTTCTATTGCACCTTCCCGAAGCTGCAGGGCACCGTCTTTATCCAGAGCAAAGTTTCCATCCTCTTCCAGCAGAATCCAGTCACAGACAACCGATGCATCCACCGGGACTTGTTCCTCGCCCATCTGATAGACAATGCCGCAGTCCTGAAATTCCTGTACCAGTTTCCATTCATCCAGTACCTCCTGCATCTGTTCAGTCAGTTCCAAATCATGGTAACAGCCTGCTTCTGCCAAAGATACCTTTTCTTCTGAATTTTCCACTGCTGCAACAACTGCCTGCCTTGCTTCATCAATATCTAATACTTCCGTTCTTTCATTTAACAGTTCATACCCCTGGTTTGTCTTAATAATTGCAACTTTCCGGTCTTCCTGTTTTCCTGTCAGCAAAAAAGGCATTTTTTGAAAACATTCTTCAAACTTTTCTTCATCATAAGCTACTACAGGAGTCAGTTTATCATTTTTTACCTTCCAGAAGCTGTCTATCCAGAGCCATGAATTCTGTCTTCCCAGATAAAGTTTTAAAGCTTCTTTAAAGTCAAATTGATAATCCATATCCGCTGCACTGATATCATACGAATTTCCGTCCTTATCATACACCGTAATTCCGTCATAGGAAAACTGTCCTACCAGTTCGTCATTGACTTCATCTATACTTTTTCCGGTACAGTAAATGCCGTTTATCCAAGTGCCATATTCAAATGCATTGCGATAATAGATTGACAACCCGACATAAACTGCCATGATCTGAATCAAAAAAATGAACAGTATCAGTATAATTGTTTTTACCCATTTTTTTCCCATAGGACAATTCCAGTCTGCTTTTTGATTTTTATCCTTTACTCGTTCTATTATATTACAACATTCATGCTTTTGATGCTAAATCCTGTGCATCAAAAGCCTCACTGATTGGTGCTCCTGCCGGAACCATCGGGAATACTTTATCATCTTCCGGAATAATACACTCAATTAAAACAGGTGCATTTAATTCCAATGCTTTTTCAATTGCCGGTGCCACTTCCTCTTTTTTCGTAACACGAATGGCAGCACAGCCAAGCCCCTCCGCAACCTTACAGAAATCTACCTTGTCTGTTAAGACAGTCTGAGAATAACGCTTTTCATAAAATAAAGTCTGCCACTGTCTTACCATACCAAGTACATGATTGTTGATAACCACCTGGATAATCCGAATATTATACCGGCTTGCCGTTGCCATTTCATTCATATTCATTCGGAAACAGCCATCTCCGGCAATATTGATACATACCTTATCCGGTTTTCCCATCTTCGCACCGATACAGGCACCCAGTCCATAACCCATCGTACCAAGTCCACCGGAAGAAAGAAAAGTCCGGGGCATGGAATATTTATAATATTGTGCCGCCCACATCTGATGCTGTCCGACATCTGTCGTGATGATTGCCTGCCCATTCGTAACCCGGTCGATTTCTTCCATGACATAGGGACAGGATAAAACAGAAGTATCGTAATTGAGCGGATATTTTTCCTTTAACTGTGCAATGTGCTGCATCCATTCCCCATGATTCTGTTTTTCCAGTTTCGCATTTATCTTAGTAAGAACTTCTTTCAAATCACCTACTACGGATACATCGGTACGAATATTCTTGTTGATTTCCGCCGCATCAATGTCAATATGTAATACTTTTGCATTCTCGGCAAACTTTTTCGGATTACCGACAACACGATCGGAAAATCTTGCCCCCAGCGCAATCAAAAGGTCACATTCGCTGACACCGAAATTGGAAGTCTTAGTACCATGCATACCAATCATACCGGTATAACGTGCATCATGTCCGTCAAAAACACCCTTCCCCATCAGCGTGTCACATACCGGTGCATCTACTTTTTCTGCAAACTCACGTACTTCCTCATACGCACCGGAAATAACAGCACCACCGCCTACATAAATAAAGGGTTTCTTTGCCTCTTTAATCAATGCAACTGCCGTTTCCAACTCAGTCTCGGTATATTTTACCTTTGGAGCCTCTTCCACAATCGTCTGTGGTGTATATTCATATTTATTTGCCGTTACATCCTTTGTAATATCAACTAAAACAGGCCCCGGTCTTCCGCTTCTCGCAATCGAAAAAGCTTTTCGCAGGGTATCCGCAAGAATTGCAACATCCTTTACAATATAGCCATGCTTTGTAATCGGCATCGTTACGCCGGCAATATCCACCTCCTGGAAGGAGTCTTTTCCAAGAGACGGCAGATTTACATTACAGGTAATAGCTACCATTGGTACGGAATCCATGTAGGCAGTGGCAATTCCAGTTACCAGATTGGTAGCTCCCGGACCGCTGGTTGCCATACATACACCAACCTTACCAGTCGCTCTTGCATACCCGTCTGCTGCATGAGCCGCACCCTGCTCATGTGAAGTCAGAACATGATTTATTTCATTACTATGTTTATATAATGCGTCATATACATTCAAAATAGTTCCGCCGGGATAACCGAAAACGGTATCAACTCCCTGCTCTTTCAAACATTCTACAACGATTTCTGCACCTGTCAGTAACATTTTTTATCCTCCTTACTTTCGTCAAGCTCTCTTACTGTTTTCCCGGAACTTCCAGAATAGCACCGCGGTTACCGCTTGTAACAAGTTCACGGTATCTTGCAAGATAGCCGGTTGTAACTTTAGGTTCTCTCGGTTGCCAGTTTGCTCTTCTGTTTGCAAGTTCTTCCTCTGATACCTTTATATCGAGCTTCATCTCCGGAATATTGATGCTGATGATATCGCCTTCCTCTACTAACGCAATAGGACCACCTACTGCTGCTTCCGGGGAAACATGCCCGATAGAAGCACCGCGGGATGCTCCGGAAAACCGTCCGTCTGTAATCAGGGCAACACTGGAACCAAGTCCCATGCCGGCAATCGCAGAAGTCGGATTTAACATTTCACGCATACCAGGGCCACCTTTCGGACCTTCATAGCGGATTACTACAACATCACCTGCTACAATTTTTCCACCTTTAATTGCTGCAATGGCATCTTCTTCACAGTCAAATACGCGGGCAGGACCTTCATGTACCATCATTTCCGGTACAACCGCAGATCGTTTTACCACGCTGCCATCCGGCGCCAGATTTCCCTTTAATACAGCAAGTCCGCCGGTCTTGGAATAAGGATTCTCTACGGTACGGATTACCTCTGGATTTTTGTTCACAGCACCGGCAATATTTTCTCCAATCGCCTTACCGGTTACGGTCATACAGTCGGTATGTAACAATCCGATATCTGCCAGTTCTTTCATAACAGCATAGACACCTCCGGCCTCAGTCAAATCTTCCATATAGGTCGGACCTGCCGGTGCCAGATGACACAGATTCGGTGTTTTTTCACTAATTTCATTGGCAAAAGCGATATCAAAATCAAAACCTACCTCATGTGCAATAGCCGGTAAATGAAGCATGGAATTGGTAGAGCACCCCAGTGCCATATCTACTGTCAAAGCGTTCAAAATCGCTTCTTTTGTCATAATGTCTCTCGGTCTGATATTCTGGCGGTACATCTCCATAACTGCCATACCCGCATGTTTTGCCAGTTTGATTCTTTCGGAATAAACTGCCGGAATCGTTCCGTTTCCGCGAAGTCCCATACCAAGTGCTTCGGTTAAGCAGTTCATGGAATTTGCCGTATACATACCCGAACAAGAACCGCAGGTCGGACATACTTTTTCTTCAAATTCTCTGACTTCCTCGTCCGTCATAGTTCCTGCCGCATTTGCACCGACTGCTTCAAACATAGAGGAAAGGCTTCTCTTCTGACCTTTTACATGACCTGCTAACATCGGACCACCTGAAACAAATACGGTTGGTACATTAATTCTTGCCGCTGCCATTAAAAGCCCCGGTACATTCTTATCACAGTTTGGTACCATAACAAGAGCATCAAACTGATGCGCCAACGCCATACATTCTGTAGAATCCGCAATCAAATCTCTTGTTACAAGGGAATATTTCATGCCGATATGTCCCATCGCAATGCCGTCGCAGACCGCAATGGCAGGAAATACAACCGGAACACCCCCAGCTTCCGCTACTCCTAATTTTACTGCATTCACAATTTTATCCAGATTCATATGGCCCGGTACAATCTCGTTATAGGAACTGACAATACCGACCATCGGTTTCTTCATCTCTTCTTCGGTAAACCCAAGTGCATTAAACAAACTTCTGTGCGGTGCCTGTTGCATACCACTCTTTACATTATCACTTCTCATCGTTAAATCCCTCCATTTGTACTATTTTCTTTTTCTATAAAGGACAAATCTGTTATTTTCATAACAGACTTCCATCGCTTTCTCAATCTCTTCCATGGAAATCTCATCCGGTGTCAGATAATATTTCCATGCCTCTGCCGAATTTATCTGTTCCGATTTCCTGGCTATTTCCACAAAGGTCTTATCAAGCAGAACATAGTCAGCTCCCTCTGGTTCATATTGTACCGTTTCTATATCGTACATATATTTCAACAGATATTCCTGGTCACAATCAGTCACGCAAATACTGTCTTCCGGTTCCGGACTCATATAGGAAAAAGCATCCTCAATCGCTGCCTCCCTGTCACCATACTGTGCTCTGCTTCCCGGAAATACCAATATTGTCACACACAATGCTCCTGCAAAAAGAGTGACGGAATATGCAAGTCCCGGCTTCCTGATGATTTCTAAAATCTGTACAAATAACCAAGTAACCAGGAGTGCCACCGGAATTCCAAAATAGGAAAATACCCGGTAATACGGAAGCGATGCCTGTAGGATAAGCATAAGAGGTGTCATAACAAAAGACAGTAACAGAAACCATTCTATCATTCCTTTTTCTCTGCTCTCCTTACACCGGACTATTTTCCAGACAACAGTCAAAACACCCAGGATAATAATAACCATTAATGGAATGGATAATCTTCTGTAATAATAATCCAGTAGATTTTTAATCCAGTTTCCAAAAAGGGGCAAATACCCTTCTCTTCCTACGCTCTGAATATACGGTGTATCTAACATATACCGGATACCTGTCTGCAACGCCTTAAAGGGCGCGTGTAAAATAATTGCTACATGTCCTTGTCCAAAAAAACTGCTCCCATCCGTTTTGGATAACAGATTAGATCCGATTGCCAGCCAGATGACTGCATAGAGAACTATGGTGGAAATTGCGCTGATTATTGCCGTAATAAAGAGCTTTATAAATTCCCGGTTTCGTTTCTGCAAAAGGAGTACGATTCCTCCAACCGCACAAATCGGAATAACAAAATAAACACTGCTTGGCAGCGTATATAGTGCCCATACCAAAGCAATCGCAAAGACAAAATAATGCCTGTTCTGCTTCTTTTTCTCCTGACAAATCTGCAACAATTCATAAAACGCTGTCAAATACAGGCATGTTGAAAGCGCATAGCCACGTCCTTGAACCGCTAACTGATTAACCAGTCCCATCGCACAAAAAAAGAATACCGGAACCATGGCAAAGCCTTTTGGAAAGCATTTCTTTCCAATAGTAAACAACAGGCATATACTGACCAGGCTGCTCATCCAGGATATTCCACGCAGACCAATCGCAGAGTTGCCAAATAAATCTAAGAAACCGGACAATACCGAATAACCTACATGATTATTCGGAAGCGGCCAGTGTATTGCCGCATAAACCGGTCCTCTGCTGATGAAATAATAATATGTATAAAGTTCATCATACCAAGGAGTCAACGCAAAAAGCCGCCATCCATAATATACTGCCATACATAGCAGAAAGAGAAGAAATACGCCAAATTCTATATCTTTTGTTTTCCACTTCTCCTGTAAAAACCTTTTCATTATACTATACCTTTATTCACTTATACTCTTTGTGCCAGTAAATCTCCCATCTGTTTACAGCCTACCTGTGTACATCCGGCAGACATGATATCTCCGGTACGATACCCTTCTTTTAATACCTGTTGCACAGCATGGTCAATCGCATCAGCTTCTTTATCCAGATTAAAGCTATATCGTAACATCATAGAAGCAGAAAGAACCGTTGCAATCGGATTTGCAATATCTTTTCCTGCAATATCCGGTGCTGAACCATGACTCGGTTCATAAAGTCCGAACTTGGTATCATTTAAGGAAGCCGATGCCAGCATACCGATAGAACCGGTTACCATACTTGCTTCATCGGATAAAATATCGCCAAACATATTCTCGGTTAAAATTACATCAAACTGAGCCGGATCTTTCACTAACTGCATCGCACAGTTGTCCACTAACATATGTTCCAATGTAACCTCCGGATAATCTTTCGCAACTTCTTCCACTACTTTACGCCACAATCTGGAAGAATCGAGTACATTTGCCTTATCCACACTGGTCACTTTTTTCTTTCTCTTCATGGCAATATCAAAACCTTTAATAGCGATTCTGCGAATCTCATTTTCATCATAGGTCAGGGTATCAATGGCTTTTCTCACACCATTTTCTTCTATCGTCTTACGCTCACCGAAATATAAACCACCGGTAAGCTCTCTCATAATCATCATATCAAAACCGGCAGAAGAAATTTCTTTCTTTAACGGACATGCATCTGCCAGTTCTTCATACAATAATGCCGGTCTCAAATTGGCAAACAGATTTAAGGCTTTACGCAAAGCAAGAAGACCTGCTTCCGGTCTTAAATTTGGTGCCAGCTTATACCATTGAGATGTAGTTGTATCCCCACCGATGGACCCCATCAATACTGCATCCGCATTCTTTGCCGTTTGAATCGCTTCTTCTGTCAGTGGTACACCATGTACATCAATCGATGCCCCACCCATCAGAATATCGGTATAATGCATAGTATGTCCATATTTCACTGCTATCGCATCCAACACTTTTTTTGCTTCCGCTACAATTTCCGGACCAATTCCGTCACCCGGAATGCAAGTAATCTTTAATTCCATTTTCTTTTACCAGCCTTTCTGCTTCTTAATAAAAAGCGCAAGCTCCGCAGCTTGCGCTCCGGGAATTGCCATGCAATTCCCCTTGGTCTCACTCATTCCTATTCTGCATCAGCCTTTTCAACCTGTGCAATTGCAGATTTCTGCATCGGAATTCGACAATTCTTATTATTACCGAATTCAATGATTACAGTATCATCGGTAATATCAATGATAATTCCGTAAAAACCGCTATTCGTTAAAACGGAATCACCAACTGCAAGATCTGCTAACATTGCCGACATTCTTTTCTGTTCTTTTTTCTGCGGACGAATCATCACAAAATACATAAATGCAATAATAAGTACAATATATACAATCATGATAATACCGCCCCCTGAAGCTGCTGCTGCGTCTGATGATAATAAAATTCCCATAGTTAATCTTTCCTCCATAATTTTCATAATAATCTAAAGCATATCATACACAAAACAAGCAAAGAAAACAAGTATTTTATTGCATTCCTTCCAGTTTTGCCTTTTTATATGCCGCAAAACTTCCCGCATCCAGTGCATCTCTGATTTCTGTCATCATCGTATTATAAAAATACAGATTATGCAAAACGCAGAAACGCATGCCAAGCATCTCCTTGGCTTTTAACAGATGTCTGATATATGCTCTTGAATATCCCCGCCTGCATACCGGACATCCACAGCCTTCTTCAATCGGCCTGTCATCCAATTCATACTGCGCATTAAATAAATTTATTTTTCCATGGTTCGTATACAAATGCCCATGCCTGCCATTTCGAGTTGGATAGACGCAGTCAAAAAAGTCAACCCCTCTCTCAACGGCTTCCAGAATGTTTGCCGGCGTACCAACTCCCATCAAATAAGTCGGTTTATCTTTCGGCAGATAAGGAACCGTTTCTTCGATGATATGATACATTTGCTCATGGGTTTCTCCAACAGCAAGACCTCCCAGTGCATAACCGTCTAAATCCATTTCTGAAATACGTTTGGCATGTTCAATACGAATATCATCAAAAACCGCTCCCTGATTAATACCAAACAGCATCTGCTTCGGATTAATCGTATCTTCCAAACCATTCAGACGTTTCATTTCTTTCTGACAACGTTCTAACCATCTGGTAGTACGTTCTACCGAATTATATACATAGCTTCTGTCTGCCACACTGGAAGGGCACTCATCAAAAGCCATTGCTATGGTAGAACCGAGATTGGATTGTATCTGCATACTCTCCTCCGGTCCCATAAAAATTTTTCTGCCATCTACATGAGAATTAAAATAGACACCTTCTTCTTTGATTTTTCGGAGTCCTGCTAACGAAAAGACCTGAAAGCCTCCCGAATCCGTCAAAATAGGCTTATCCCATAGCATAAATTTATGAAGACCACCAAATTCCTTAATCAGCTTATCTCCCGGACGAACATGAAGATGATAGGTATTGGATAATTCTACCTGTGTTCCAATCTCTTCCAAATCTTGTGTCGAAACAGCACCTTTGATCGCCGCTGCTGTTCCAACATTCATAAAAACCGGTGTCTGAATCACACCATGCACAGTCTGAAGTTCTCCCCTTTTGGCTCTTCCTTCCTGTTTCAAAATTTTATACATGAAAATTTTTCTCCATTTACTATATCTTTCTATAAATATTTATCCCAAAATTCTTCCAGGCAGATATTTTCTTTCATAATAATCGTAGCTGCTTCTTTTCCTACATAGCGGAAATGCCAGGGCTCATATTCAATACTTGTAATATATTCTTTTCCTTCCGGATATCGCAGAATGAAACCATATTCACAACTATGCTCTGCAAGCCATTTTCCTGCCGCAGTTTCTCCAAACCCCTCATCAAGGGAAGTATAGGTATCCGAAAAAATATCCAGAGCAAGTCCTATCTGATGCTCACTGGCCCCCGGTATGGTAACCGTCTGTGATGCAGTCTTATAGGCTTCCATATAGGAATAACCTTGTCCCATATATAAAGTAATTTTCCTGTCAAACAAAATTTCCTGTCGGTTCAAATCCCTGTAAGGTGAACAGATAGCAAGATTTATCCCATCTTTTTTGGCTGCCTGCAGCATGGCAAGAACATCCGAGATAATTCTTTCGTCACATTGCATGCTTCCCTTGATGGTACCCAAGGTAAATGTATAATCCTCCGGTATCGGATGCTGTTTATTAACGAGCAAAAGCCGCCAGTCATCCTGTGCAAACACAGGCACCTGCGACATTTCTTCTGTTGTTTCCTGTTCTACGGTATAATCCGATTCTTCTTCATCCCCCAGAATATCATCCAATGTATAAGAATCTACATTTGCAAAATCTTCTTCACTTTCATATTCTTTTAAAATTTCTTCTTCATCAAAATCTAACAGTACATTTTCCTCTGATACTGCCTCTCTTTCTATTGCCAGTGCTACATCCGAGTCTTCTACCACAGCATTATAAGTTTCCTGTGTACTGATAAATCCGTTCTGCTCTGTAAATACGGCAAAAGAAAAGCTACAGCTGGACATAAAAAATAGCAAAGCAAATGCGATACCGGCATATCGTTTACCATTTGTTGCAAAATGTCTGCATATATAATATCCACCTAACATAACTGTCATAATAAAAAGACATGGATACTTTAACAGCTTATGTTTTTTAGCAATACCCATGCATTTAAACATGACTTTTTCTCGAAATGTTCTTTTCATTCTTTTCTCCGTTATTCCCCGATTCCCTTACGCTTAAACATAAAAATCTAATTTATATGATAGCATATAATTTAAATTTGTACATACTTTTTTATTATGTAAATCACATTTCTTTTCATATCCATAAATTTATGATATACTTTTATCCGAAAGAAACAGGAAAGGACTTAATCATATGGCTGGTTCATCTTACGGTAAACTTTTTCAAATAACAACTTGGGGAGAATCTCATGGAAAGGCATTAGGTGTTGTTGTAGATGGTGCTCCTGCCGGTCTGCCATTATGCGAAGCAGATATTCAGCTGTTTTTAGACCGCAGGAAACCCGGTCAGACCAAAATTTCCACACCAAGAAAAGAAAACGATGAAGTGGAAATTTTATCGGGTGTTTTTGAGGGCAGGACAACCGGTACTCCCATTTCTCTGATTGTGCACAATACTTCCCAACGTTCATCAGACTACAGTGAAATTGCAAATTATTATCGTCCCGGTCATGCCGACTATACTTTTGATGCGAAATACGGTTTTCGTGACTATCGCGGCGGTGGACGTTCTTCCGCCAGAGAAACCATCGGGCGTGTAGCTGCCGGTGCCATTGCCTCTAAAATATTATCCGAGCTTGGTATCCATCTGACGGCTTATACCAAATCAATCGGTCCTGTCAGCATTGATATGGAACGATTTGATAAAAATGCTATTTTAGAAACCCCTACCTGTATGCCGGATTATCAGGCATCAAAGCAGGCCGAACAATATCTTGCCGAGTGCATGCGGGAATATGACTCTGTGGGTGGTGTGATTGAATGTGTGATTGACGGAGTGCCTGCCGGATTAGGTGAACCCGTGTTTGATAAATTGGATGCGAATCTTTCCAAAGCCATTATGTCTGTCGGTGCTGTAAAAGCAGTAGAAATCGGGGACGGAATACAGGTTGCTTCCCGGAGAGGTTCCGAAAACAATGATGCTTTCATGATGAAAGACGGTCAAGTTACCAAAGTAACCAATCATGCCGGGGGCATCTTAGGTGGCATCAGTGATGGTTCCCCTATTATATTCCGTGCCTATGTCAAACCTACTCCTTCTATCTTCTCTCCACAGAAGACGGTAAATAAAGCAGGTGAGAATATAGAAATTTCGATTAAAGGACGTCACGATCCCATTGTTGTTCCAAGGGCAGTCGTTGTTGTTGAATGTATGGCAGCCATTACCATACTGGATGCTCTTTTTACGAATGCAACAGCAAAAATGGATACTTTAAAGAGAATCTATCATGCATAAAAAAATCCCCTGTCCGTTTTAGATAAAGGACAGGGGATTTAACGTTCACGGCCTGGTGAACCATTTTATTGTGTCAAATAACTGCTGATGCAGTATAATGTCTGACCATTATATTCTACTCTCGACCAGCCATATTCTTCGTTAATACCAGTTCTTGTCACATATTCTCCATTATGAAGCACCGCAACTACCGTTGCATCCGAATTGGTCACACTTGGCAACGTACGCAGATTCACTTCAATCTTGGCAGTTACCTGCTCATTTCGATCCACAAATTTCGTTTTCAGTCCATCACCGCTTCCAGTCCCTTCTGGTTCCGGTGTATGATAGCTTAAATCCGTAGTAAGAAAACTGGAAACTGCATAGAGAGTCTGCCCATTGTAGGATATTCTGGACCAACCGCTGTTACTTACACCGGTTCTCGTTACACTCTCCCCATTTTGCAAAGTATACACGACTGTGCTTTCTTCACCCTGGCTTGGAATATCTCTTAAATTCGTAGAATCTTTCGCCGTCACAACCTCATCCACACTGGTAAAATCCATCAAAGCTTCTACATCTGCCTGTGCTTCTTCCGGGGTCTCTTCATTTTGTGCAGTCGCAGTTCCTTCATATCCAAAATAGGCTATGTTCACATCTACCGGTTTATCAATACCCGATATTATCCCCCGATTCGTATACTGCCACATAGCATGTGTTCCCGTATAAGCAGATCGGGCTGTCTGCGGATAGGGAGTTTGTGGATATTGCGATACCCATATCTTACAAATACTCTCTATTCTTCCGGTATCCCACTTCGCATTTCCCTCTAATTCTCCCATGGAAGCATAGAAAATCGGTGTATAACCTCTGTTATAAATTTCTTGCAAAAAAGCAATAGCAATATCAGTCCGTTCCGCATTCGTCAGTTCATACTGCGCACTTTCCGGTTTCTCAAAACCTTCACAATCATATGCCACCGGATAGGTAATCTGATATTGCGAAATAAAATCTGCAACCCAGTCTGCTTCTGCCACAGCCTCCTCTATACTGGCAGCCGTAGAGAAAAAATATACTCCTACCTTGATACCATTCTTCTGCGCTTCCTGCATATTATATCTTGCATTCGTATCTACACAGATTTTCCGCGAATCATTCGTCCGATATCCTACACGTACCATGGCAAAATTGATTCCCGACTCTGCCACCTTTGCCCAATCAATCGTTCCCTGATACCGCGACACATCAATCCCCATCGTTATCTGGGATGTTTCTGCCACAGCATCGGAAGACAATATTTTCGCAACATCGGTATCTGAGCCCTGACCGTTCCCCATACTGCCGCTACTTTGCTGCGGATCTTCTGTCTGACCCGGTTCTTCCTCATCTGATTCTTCCTCTGTAGGTTGCTCTGTAACATCTTTTTCTTCCAGAGTTTCTTTTTCCATTTTTTCCACTGACTGCCCCGTCGTTTCCATACCATCAATAAGAGGTTCTACTACCGGTTCTTCAACGATTTCTGATACCTCCTGTACCTTCTCGTTTTTGGTATTCTTTTCCATAACGAACACAGACACCAAAATTACAACCATAAGTACAAGGGCAACAGCAACGGGAATCAATAACCGGAAATCCACTAGATTTCCTGTTTTGCTTTCCTGTTCCTCGTCTTCCCAATCATCCCAAGGTTTCATAATACTATTTCTCCACCATACTTCTTTTAGAAATTATCTAACAGCTCCAGATAAAAGTTATTGTAATCTTTTCTCTTTTCTTTCTCGAACTGAATTGCGGTTTTAGGATGCTGGTTCAAAATACCGGTCAATAAATACGGTATATCATAGCCCCAAACAACACCGGATTCGCGAAGGGGAACAATATAATTCTCAATAAACTGTAACAATGGATTGATTCTGTATTTCGGATTCTTCAAAAAGCCAAGCAGCATCTCGCTTGGACAGTTGCCGCATCCTCTTCCCATACCGCTGACCGTTGCATCCAGATAACAGACACCTCCGATTACAGCCTCAATGGTATTGGCAAATGCCAACTGCTGGTTATTATGTGCATGGATTCCCACTTTTTTGCCATACTTATTCGCTATTTCCAGATATCTCTGTGCCAGAGAACTGACCTGTTCCGGATAAAGGGAACCATAGCTGTCCACCAGATAAATCGTTCCTACGCTGCTCTTGCAAAGCAACTCTAATGCAGCATCAATATCTACATCATTGGATTTGGAAATTGCCATAATATTAACCGTTGTCTCATAACCTTTTTTTGTACAGTCCTCTATCATTTCAATTGCTGCCGGTATCGTATTGATATAAGTTGCTATACGGATAAGGTCAATCGGGCTGTCCTTTTTATTCAGGATATCCTTGCGGAAATCGCATCGCCCTACATCCGCCATAACAGAAATTTTCATATCCGTCTTATTATCACCTACAATCTCACGAATGTCCTTATCATTACAGAATTTCCACTTTCCGAATTTATTGACATCAAACATTTCCTTAGACGCCTTATAACCAAATTCCATGTAATCCACTCCTGCTTTGATATTAGCAAGATATAGCTCCTTAACAAATTCATCGGTAAAAAAGAAATCATTTACCAGACCACCATCACGTAATGTACAATCTAATACCTTGATATCCGGTGCATACGACATCAATGTTCTTCCTTCTGCTCTCATCATTTTCTCCTTTTCTTCTGATTATTTTCCTTACTACTCAACGACAATCTTCTTAAAGCTCTTTTTGCCTTTTTTTACAATAAATTCTTCGTCCGCAATTTCATCTTTGGTATAGCATTTCTTTACATCCGTTTCCTTATCGCCCTTTACGGTAACACCACCCTGTTCTACTGCACGACGTGCCTCAGAACGGGATGCTGCCATGCCGGCTGCCACCAGAATACCAAGAATATCAATTTTACCATCCATAAACTTATCATCCGTAAGGGTTGCCGTTGGCATATTTTCAGAGCTTCCATTTCCCGCAAAAAGTGCTTTGGATGCTTCTTTGGCTTTTTCGGCTTCTTCTTCGCCATGCACCAGATTCGTCAACTCGTATGCCAGAATTTCTTTTGCCTGGTTTAACTGGCTTCCTTCCCATTTATCCATCTCATCAATCTGTTCAAGCGGCAGAAAAGTTAACATTCTTAAACATTTCAAAACATCCGCATCGGCAACATTCCGCCAGTACTGATAAAATTCAAACGGGGTTGTCTTATTCGGATCAAGCCATACCGCACCTTTTTGTGTCTTACCCATTTTCTTTCCTTCGGAATTTAAAAGCAGGGTAATGGTCATTGCATAAGCATCCTTGCCGAGCTTGCGGCGAATCAGTTCTGTACCGCCAAGCATATTACTCCACTGGTCATCCCCGCCAAACTGCATATTACATCCATATCTTTTATATAATTCCAGAAAGTCATAGCTCTGCATAATCATATAATTGAATTCCAAAAAGCTTAATCCTTTTTCCATTCTCTGTTTGTAGCATTCTGCAGTTAACATACGATTAACACTGAAATGAGCACCTACATCACGAATAAACTCAATGTAATTCAAACCGGTAAGCCAGTCTGCATTATTAACCATCATCGCCTTACCTTCTGAAAAATCAATAAATCGGCTCATCTGCTTTTTGAAGCATTCGCAGTTATGCTCAATGGTTTCTTTTGTCATCATGGTACGCATATCACTTCTTCCGGACGGATCACCAATCATAGCCGTACCGCCGCCGATTAAAGCAATCGGTTTATTACCCGCTTCCTGTAATCTCTTCATCAGGCAAAGCGCCATAAAATGTCCTACATGGAGGCTGTCTGCTGTTGGATCAAAGCCGATATAAAAGGTTGCTTTCCCATTATTAATAAGTTCCCGAATTTCTTCCGCATCCGTTAATTGTGCAAGCAAGCCTCTTGCCTGCAGCTCTTCATAAATTTTCATGTTTTTTGTTTCCTTTCCACTTCGCATTCTTCGTTCGCATTGCTTTAACTAGTTGCGTGTACAAGCAGACTCAGAATGCTCCGCATTCTTCGTTCGCGTTGCTTTAACTAGTTGCGCGTATAAGCAGACTCAGAATGCTCCGCATTCTTCGTTCGCGTTGCTCGCCGGGAAGTTCCGCAAACAGCCCCGTATGCATGCATCCGGTCTGTCTGCATAACTTCCCGGCTCTGCTTATACGCGCAAAAAACCTCGTCCTAATGAAAGGACGAGGTCAAAACTCGTGTTACCACCTATCTTCATAAACAGCTCACACTGCTTATCTCACCAAGTACAATCGCCTGCCGATAATACTCTCCTGCTATAACGTGCATTCCTCCGTCACCACCTACTAGAATGAAATATCCGCTTCTTTCATTCATTCTGTCATGAAGCTCCAAGATGTATTCATAAAAGACTTTCTGTGCGCCTCTCATCCACCGGCTGCTTTCTGTACATTCCATCCTTTACTACTTGTTCCTATCAACGCCTATCATATAAATCTTCTTGTATCGTAGCTGAATTTTTTGTTTTTGTCAAGATACAATTTCATTTTATTATTCTGCAAAAGAGTCTATCAATTCATTCAACACAATCTTTGCCTGGTGGAAATCAAACATATCATACGCCTTTTTCAGTTCCTTGATTTTGACATTGTAATCCGGACCATAATTTTTACCTGCCATTTCCGGAATCCACTCATCACACAGTTTCAGATTCATTCTATCCATTT
>JAQXTA010000023.1 GCA_029219245.1 Lachnospiraceae bacterium
CCATACTCTCTGTCTCCGTGAGCAGACTGATTCTCATTCATAAAATCCATATCAATGGTATCATATGGAAGTTCTTCATTAAACTGTGTATGTAAATGACATAACGGTTTTCTGTATTCTTTCAACCCTAAAATCCACATCTTAGCCGGTGAAAAGGTATGCATCCATGTGATAACACCCGCACAATCGGGATCATTATTTGCATCATTAAAAGTCTGGCGGATAGATGCCTGACTGATCAGGGTAGGTTTTAACACTACTTCAAAAGGAAGATTCCCGGAAGCATTTAATCCTTCCACAATTTTAGCAGAATGTTCTGCTACTTTTCTTAAACACTCATCACCGTACAAGTCCTGAGAACCTGTACAAAACCAGAATTTGTAATTTTTTACTGCCTTCATTTCTTACCCTCCATGAATTATAGTTTTTTTGATCGGACAACTTGTACGCAATACAACTTTTTCCCTAAATTACCTTGTCTTTCGCACAAATCGGCTTCGTTCCTTATATTAAAAAGTTTACCACTTGTACGTACAATTTTGCAAGTTGTACATATATCATTTTTTCTTACAACTTTTGCACCGAATTTCTTTGCACAATATCCACGTCAAATTCGTAATTTGCATCAAAAACCGGGGCTTTGATCATACGAAGCAGATTTTCTGCCGCTTTCTTTCCAAGATTTTCCATAGGATGAGGGGCCGAAGTAATTGCCACATCGCCCAAAACCGCAAGTTCAGAATCATCTACTCCTACGATAGAAATGTCCTGAGGAACCCGTATGCCCGCCTTTTTAAAAATATCCAAAAGGCTAAAAGCGACTTCATCATTATAGCAGAACACACCGGTACAATCTTTAAAACGATCCAGGATTTTTCCGGTCAGCTTATCCAGATGTTTTACATCTTCTGTATCAATCCACAGAATTCTCGTATCATCTATTTCCAGTCCCGTATCCAGCATAGCATCCATATACCCGGAATAACGCAAACGTCCCTGCCCATCATCCAGCTTAAAAATACCACCAATCTTTCTATGTCCCATGGCAATCATATGTTTTGTCATTTTCCAACCTGCCATATGGTCATTGATGGAAACATGAGGAATCTTAAGCTGCGGATAATAGCTGTTAATAAAGATAATCGGAATCCGGCGCTTCCTGATTTCCTGATAAAGATGCAGATTAGGATTCGGAAGTCCGCTCTTAGTCGTCTCCACGATCAATCCCGCCACTTCATCCCTGCTGATGATGTCCTCCAGAATAGTCTTTTCTCTGCCATTCTGATTATTGGTAAAAGCAATCTGTACGGAATATCCGGCCTCCAGCAATACATTTTCTATCCCCTGTATAGTCCTCGGGAAAATATATCCGTCTACGTAAGTGGTCACAACAGAAACCCGCATTCTTTTTGCCAGATTAGCCAGCCTGCTGTCATTAATATACGTGCCGCTGCCTTGTATTCTTCGAATCATACCGTCTTGCTCCAACACACTGATTGCATGTCTGACTGTCTGGCGGCTTACACCGAACATTTCTTTCAGTTCATTTTCTGAGTACATTTTCTGTCCCGGTACCAGTTTTTTCTCCCGAATCTGATCATTGATCCATTTTACTAATTCTAAATATTTAGGTGTTGCCTTATCCATTGTTGAATACTTCCTTTTCCTACATATTGATTTCTGCATCCCAAGACGAACACTTCATCTACCACATACATTACTTTGACACAGAAATCTATTTTGTATTTCTATTGTAGAACACAAAAGGCTGCCCCGCAATAAGGCAGCCTCTTATCCTATTTCAGAAAATTTATTTTGCTCCTGCGATTCCTTTCTTACGCACTTTCATCACAACACTCTGAATTAACAGGAACAGACAAAGCATAACCGCTCTTGTAATTCCCGTCCACCATGCCTGGTCAAGTCCGGCAGAGGAAACAATATTCTGAATGGTACTCAGTGAAAGTACACCAAAGAAAGTTCCAATGATATTACCAACACCGCCGGTTAACATCGTACCGCCGATAATGGAAGAAGCAATCGCATCCATTTCCGCTCCCGTTGCATGAGAAGCAGAACCGGAACCAACATGCAGGAAATATACAAAACCGCCAATGCCTGCCAACAGTCCGCAAAGCAGGTGAGAAATAAACTTAGTTCTCTTTACGTTAATACCAAGCATCAATGCACTCTGTTTGTTTCCACCAACCGCATAAAACGAACGTCCCAGCTTTGTCCAGCGAAGTACACAGAAAAGTACTATAACTACAAGGAGTGCAACAATAACACCAATCTCAACATAAGCATTTACATATTTACCGAGTTTGTTTACAGAGCCCATGCCCGGTACAACAATACGTGTCATTTTGAGTGCGGTAAAGGCTTCGTTTTCTACGTTAAATGGTTTGGTATTCACAATGGTTGTCATACCTCGTGCAAAGAACATTCCTGCCAGCGTAACGATAAATGGCTGAATATCCAGATAAGCAACCAAGAATCCCTGAACCAGACCAAATGCAAGACCAATTGCCAGTGCAATGACAATTGCCATGAAAACATTGCCGCCCTTATAATCCAGATATACGGCACAACACATACTGACAAGTGCTGTAATACCACCTACAGAAATATCAATACCACCCGTAATCATAACTAAACTCATTCCACAGGAAAGAATAATCAAAGCAGCATTTGCATTCAAAATATTAAAGAAAGTCTGTGGCTTTAAAAACCCTGCTCCCTGAAATACAATAGCACCAAGATACATTCCAAAGAAAACCACAATGGTTATGGTAAGAAGTAAATTTGTGTCGCTGATATTTTTTACTCTGTCACCCAGACGATTGCCGGATGCAGATGTTTTTTCTGGTTTAGACATACTAGGCAACCTCCTTCACTTTCAGTTTCTTTGTCAGGGAAGAAAACTTCTCCCGAACTGCCGGTGCACTTGCAACTACAAGAAGAATAACGACAATCGCCTTGTATGCCGGAAGCGCGTCTGACTGTACATTAAACTTATAAAGTGTTGTCGTCAGACATTGAATAACATAAGCACCGATAATGGATGCAGCCATGTTGAACTTACCACCGCTTAAAGCATTTCCACCCAAAGCTACAGCAAGAATAGCATCCATTTCAATGTCTTTGGCAATTACCGAATAGTTAATGGTGGAGATACGGCTTACCTTAATCAGGCCTACTACTGCTACGCATAAACCGAGGATTACAAAGGATAACACCTTGATAAATGCCGGATTCAAACCGTTCAATCTGGAAGAACTTTCGTTGATACCAACTGCCTGTGTAAATAATTTCAGGTTTGTCACCTTCAAAACAATTCCAATAATAATCATACAGATTACCGCAATGAAGAACGGTGTCGGAATCGGAATTCCCGGAATAAATTCTCCAAAATAGGAGAAGGATGGTTCACTGATAACCGGAAGCTCATTGTTATTTATCCAAGCTGCGATGGAACGACCTGCCGTATAAAGAATCAAGGTCGCAATCATGGGCTGTATTTTGAAATAAGCTACCAGAACACCATTAAACGCTCCAAACAGCATCGCTACCACACAGCTTACAAGAAATGCTACTATAATAGGAGTCTGCAGGGTTTCCGGACGGGAATCGGTTCCACACAATACCCGCAGAAGAACACTGCCGCTGATTGCAATCGCCGCACCAACACTGATATCCTGTCCGCCGGTAGCCGCTGTAACAAGTGTCATACCAATTGCCAGAATCGCCAGTTCAGAACCGCTGTCCAGAATAGTAATCAGGAAACCGGACAGGACCGGATTACCTGCACTGTTAAATCCGTATGTAATCTTAAAAAAAGTTGGATCGGCAATTAAATTAAATACAACGAGTAACAGCAATGCTGCCAGTGGAATAAAACACTGATTTTTCACAAGCTTCATAAAGAAATCGGATAAATTTGATTTTTTTGCTACTTTTGTCTGCATCTATTTATCACCTCCGGCAATCGTACTCATAACCTTAATCTGATTCAAATCTTCTCCCGAAAGCTCTCCTACCACTCTGCGGTCTCTCATAACTACCAGACGCGAACAGGTACGAAGCATTTCATCCATTTCAGAAGAGATAAATGTAACACTCATTCCTTCCGATGCAAGCTTTAATACCAGCTTCTGTATATCAATCTTTGTACCCACATCAATACCACGCGTAGGCTCATCCAGAATCAGATACTCCGGATGCGTAAACAACCAGCGTGCCAGGATAACCTTCTGCTGATTTCCACCCGAAAGCGACTTAATCGGGGTATCCTTAGAAGCAGTCTTAATGCTAAGAAGACTAATGTATTCATCTGCTATCTTATTTGCTTCTGCTTTCGAAAACGGCTTAAAAAAGCCTCGTAGTACCTGTTGTGCAAGAATAATATTATCGCGAACAGAAAGGTCTCCGATAATACCGTCCACTTTACGATCTTCCGGGAGATATGCAATTCCGTTCTTCATGGCATCTAACGGTTTGGAAATCTTAACCGCCTTACCTTTGACCTTAACGGTTCCGCCGGTCACTCTGTCAGCACCAAAAATAGCACGGACACACTCACTTCGACCGGAACCGAGCAAACCGGTAAAGCCATTGACTTCTCCTTTATCAATATGGAAATCAAACGGTTTAATACCCGCATCACTGACAAGTCCTTCTGCTTCAAATACCGGTACCGCTCCTTCTTCCTTCTGATAAGCTTTCTGTTCACCCTTAATATCTGACAGATCATCCAGTTCTTTACCAAGCATCTTAGAAACAAGCTGAACACGCGGAAGGTCTTTAATCGCATATTCCCCTACCAATTTACCATCTCGCATAACGGTAATTCTGTCACAAACTTCATAAACCTGATCCAGGAAGTGTGTAACAAATATAATTCCAACGCCTCTCTCCCGCAAATCACGCATAAGCTTAAAAAGCTTAGCAACTTCCTGCTCATCCAGGGAAGAGGTCGGTTCATCCAAAATCAATACTTTACAGTCCATATCTACTGCTCGTGCAATGGCAATCATCTGCTGGACTGCAATCGAACAACTTTCTAACTGCTGTGTCGGCTTGGCCGGGATATCGAGAGATTTCAAAATTTTCTCCGTATCCTCATTCATTTTTTTCCAATTCTGATAAATACCATCAGTTCTTCCTATATACATATTTTCTGCAACAGACAGATTCGGGCAAAGTGTTATCTCCTGATACACTGTACTGATTCCGAGTTTCTGCGCATCCTGCGGCGAATGTATTGCTATCGCTCCTTCTTTTCCATCCAGAAAAATCTCACCTTCATCTTTTCCATAAACTCCGGTTAAGACTTTAATTAATGTAGATTTTCCGGCACCATTTTCCCCCATTAATGCATGGATTTCACCCTTACGCAATGTAAAATCGACACCCTGAAGGGCACGCACGCCGGGAAATATTTTATGAATATTTCTCATTTTTAAAACAATATTATTTTCCACGCCCGGATTCACCTCCTGAAAATGCTTACCTTCCGAAAAGGAAACGCGGCGCAAGCCAATAAATTTTCATCTATGCTGCACCGCGCCTTTTCCTAATTACTTACCTTAACTCTTAATTAGATACCGTAGATATCAACCTCATCCTGTGTAATGGTTTCAGCATCAAAACCTTTTTCATCCATGATGATAACTTTTTCAGAGAGTGTTTCACCAGCTTCCAGTTTCTTGATAACTTCGTCAATATATACTCCCTGGAATGGATTACACTGTCCATCATAGTTCCAGTTCTGAGCTAACAATTCTTCCAATGCCCATTTGTTGCAGTCAAAGCCCATAACGATAACGTCTTTGCCAACACCATGAGAAATGTTTGCTTTATCCAAAGCTGCTACAGCACCCTTTGCCATATCATCGTTTTCTGCGTAAATAACATTGAAGGATTCACCAGAGTCAATAACAGACTGTACAATCTGCTGTGCCTTTTCTGCGTTCCATTCAGCGGTCTGCTGTGTAACCAGATTCCAACCATCAGAAGCTACTGCTGCATCCAGCGCACCGGAACGTCCCTGCTGTGCTGCGGAACCCATAACACCCTGAAGATGAATGATATTGTATTCGGAAAGTCCCTGTCCCTTTAACCACTCAACTGCTGTTTCACCTTCTTTATCCATATCGGATACGATAGATGCTTCATAAAGGCTCTCATCAGCATCAATAGTACGGTCAAATAAGATTACTCTGATTCCTGCATCCTGTGCATCCTGAAGAACGGAATCCCAACCTGCTGTATCAGCTGCGGAAAGAAGAAGATAATCAACGCCATCCTGGATAAATTTCTGAGCTGCTGTAATCTGCTCATCATTCTTAAGGCTGTATGCAAAAGATGCATCATATCCATTCTCTTCTGTAAAGGTTGCTTTTAAGTCCTTATCATTTGCGGTACGATAACCGGATTCGTTCGGATCGTTATTGATAATACCTACTTTGATTAACTCACCGGAAGCTGCCGGAGCTTCTGCTGTATCTTCAGCAGGTGCCTCTTCTGTATCTGCTGCTTCCTCTGTTGTGTCTGCTGCAGGAGCTGCTGCTTCTTTGCTGCTTCCACAACCTGTTGCCAGAGCTGCAACCATTGCTGTGCTAAGTAAAACACTTAATAATTTCTTTTTCATTTCATTTCCTCCTTTTTCTTCATCCCTTAAATGAATTTTAAGAACAACGTATGTAAGTTCTTTTCACTTACTTCGTCCTTACAAGACAAACCTTAACAGAGCAAATATCTCATTTCAACATCCATTTCGTCGTTTTAACCAGTTTTCGCGCTTTTAATAATACAAATTTTATGGTATAATATTAAAATCCAATACAAATTTATTCATATTATCAAAAAATTAAGGTTTTCATTTGTTTTAAGTAAAATTTTCTACGATACGATAACTTTTCGGAACAAAAAATTGCCTTTTTTTCATGGTCATAATCTCCATGCATTTAAAATGAACGGTGTTTTTTTCTTTTTTTATCAGGGAAAGGGTTAAATTTTTTTCTATCATAAAATTTTCACATTGGTTTTCTATAGGAAAATTTATGACTTTTTTGAAATAATTGTGAAATACAAAACAGGAGAATAATGATATGAGCATTAAATATAAGCAAATTGCTGAGCAATTGAAAAAGGATTGCCTGTCAAATCTTACACATGGTATTACCAGACTGCCTACCGAAATGGAACTATGTGAGCAGTTTCAGGTCAGCAGACAGACAGTAAGGCAGGCTCTTGCCATGTTAAAAGAAGAAGGCCTTATTACCGGGAAACAAGGAAGTGGCTCTTACCTTACAGGACTGCTTCCCGATGATACGATGAATCAGATTGCCATTCTTTTAACTACCGATACGGACTATATCTTTCCTGCCCGTTTAAACGATCTGGAAACCATGCTTTCCAAAGAAGGATACTCCGTTTCTGTCTTTATTACCCATAATCGTACCGATACAGAACGAACTATTTTGCAGGCACTGATTGATACGCCGCCCCGCGGTCTGATTGTCGAGCCTTCCCGCTCTGCTCTCCCGACTCCGAACTTTGATTTGTATGAGAAACTCTCCGCAAACGGCACCCATATTGTTTTCTTTCATGGATATTATTCCAATCTCCCGCCTTCCCTCTATGTAAAGGATGATAATTATGGCGGTGGTTATCTTCTCGGTCAGTATCTGCTGGAGCAAAATCACCATCAGATTGCCGGTATCTTTCAGTTTGACACCATTCAAGGTCAGGAACGTCATCTGGGTTTCATCCGTTCCATAATGGATGCAGGACTGTCCGTAAACGAGGACAATATCGGATGGTTTACTACCCATGAACTGACTCTTTTGCAAAAAAAACAGGATACCCGGTTTCTTCTGGATTTTATCCATCACAAACTGGAATCCTGTTCTGCCTGTATCTGCCACAATGACGAAATTGCCTATTGGCTCATCAAAGAACTTTCTTATATGAATAAAAATGTTCCGGATGAAATCAGTATCGTCAGCTTTGACAACAGCTATTTAAGCGAGCTTTCCACACCCCGCTTAACCTCTCTGACCCATGAACCTCATGAAATGGCATCGGTTGCCGTTTCTCTGCTTATAAAACGGATACAGGGTCAAAATGCATCTTCCGTACAACTGCCCTGGAAACTGATAAAACGAAGTAGCGCAATAAAGATAGAAGAATAATTCTCTCAATTATTTTCTTCTTCCTTACCGCCCCGATATTCTCTCGGCGTACAGCCCTGTGTCTTTTTAAATACAAAACTGAAATAATGGGGATTCTTATATCCTACCGCCAGCGCAATTTCACTGGCACGCATATCCGTTTCCTGCAAAAGCTTTTTGGCTTTCTCCATACGCCTTTCCGTAACGTATTCCACAAAAGTCATCTGCATTTCCTGGCTGAACATGGCGCTGAAATAGTTCGGGCTGACTTCCATGGTATCAGCAAGCTCATTTAGGGAAAGGCTCTCCTGCATATAGTTTTCTTCTATATATGCTAACGCTTTTTTTAACGTCTTTTTCCCCTGATTCGCATTTTCTTTGTCGCGGAATTCGATAGCGGCTGTCAGAATTTCTTCCATATAGCGTTGCATATTCTCTGCGCTGATTTCCATCTTCTGTGCATAATCCACATTAATATGCCGGAGAAATTCTTCCTGAGTGACTCCAAGACTCTCCACATATGCAAGTGCCGTAAAACGAACATTTAACAAAAGATAATCCCAGAACAGCTTCGACTGCAATGCCTGCTTAATGCCATTGATAAAATTACTGACAAATTCTGACACCTCCTCTTGTTGTCCATCTGTCAAAAAGCCTTTTAGCAGCTCCGGATTCACTTTGGAGGTATCTACTGTTTCCAAAGCTCCCTCTTCGCTTACCGCCTCCAGCGGAGAAATAATGTCTTTGGTAAGGATATGTCCGGACGGCTCAAAAAAACGATAGTTGAAAATATGATTCAGATTCCGGTAACATTCTGACAGAAGACTGAAACGTTCTACCGGTCTTCCTGCTGCCGCATACCAGTCCAGATCCACTTCATATTTTTTACATATCTGCTCTATATTTTCCAGACAACAATTTGTTCTTTCCGCAATATTACCCGGTTCCCCTTTTATCATAATACCATATGTATTAACGTTCCATCGGAAGACCAGATAATAGCCGGAAAAGCGTAACAGAAAACGCATCATCTCTTCATAACATTTCTGACACAATCCTCCCGCATTTCCCTTATTCTTTTTCTCCTGTACCGTTACCAGTGCCAGATTATAGCAGGGTGCATTAATATCCAAAGAATTCTTCTGAGCCTCTTCATATATTTCCTGAATCGAAAGTTGGCCGGCAAATACTTTTTCAAAAAAGTTCCTCAAGAAAAATTGTTCGTATTCATGCATATCATCTTGAAATTTATTCAGATAATTCTTCTGTTCCTGCTCTGACTCAATTTTTTCTTTGACTTCCGTTAATGCCTTTTGTAATGTTCTGCGGGTTATCGGTTTTAACAGGTACTGTTCCACTCCCTCTTTAATGGCCTGTCTTGCATATTCAAAATCATCATATCCGCTGATAATAATAATTTTCATCTCCGGAAATTCCTGTCCCACAATATGACTTAAAGTCAGACCATCCATAAAAGGCATTTTAATATCGGTAATTAAAACATCCGGTCTGGTTTTACGGATAAGAGGCAGTGCCATTTCTCCATCGCCTGCCTCTCCTACAAACCGATAGCCAAACTGCTGCCAGGGAATATTGTCCCTAAGTCCCTCTCTGACTACGCTCTCATCTTCTACCAGAAACACTTTCAATGTCATAATCTTTTCTCCTGTTAGTAGGTTCTCATATCAATATACTCTGCTACGTTTTCCGGTGTAAAGACCTTTTCCTCTACCACATTTTCTTTATCAACCGGTTCTTTGTTCTCTAATTTACGAATGATTTCTGCAACATATTCTCCCTGTTCCGGATTACACTCTACATCTACATTGATGGTACCCTCCGCTACCATCTCCAATGCTTCTCTCACTGCATCAAACGATATGACTATAACATCGCCATCTACTCCGGTCGTAATCCCATGCTCTTCCATTGCCTGTATCGCTCCAAAAGTCATATCGTCATTCTGGGAAACCACCACATCAATCTCTTGGTATTTTCGAATATACTGTTCCATAACTTCTTTCCCCTTGGCCGTTGTAAAGTCCGCAGGTTTTTCCTCCAGAATATGCCAGTTCGGATGTTGTTTGGCAATCGAATCAAATCCAAGTGTCCGGCCAAGCTGTACCGAAGATCCTGGTGTTCCCTGTAAAACTACAATATTGATATCTTCCTCCTGTCTGCCGTTTTTACCCAGATAAGTTTCCAGCCAGATACCTGCTTTTTCTCCTTCCGCCTTTGCGTCCGAACCAATCCATGTGGTATACAAGGAATCATCCGATACGGAAATTTTTCTGTCCACCAGAATAACCGGTATCCCCGCATCCTTAGCCTCCTGCAATACAGTCTCCCATCCCTCTTCTGTTGCCGGGGAAAAGATAATATAATCTACTCTCTGCGAAATGAATCCACGAATGGCTTTAATCTGGTTCTCCTGCTTCTGCCTGGCATTGTTAAATTCCAGAAAAAAACCATTCTCCCTTGATAAAGCGCGCTGAATGGAGGCGGAGTTGGCTGTTCTCCACACTGATTCGCTTCCTATCTGAGAAAATCCTACGACAATTAAATCTTCTTCCGCTTCTTTGGTTTCTTTCGCCGATTGCGTTGCCACATGCTGAAAAGATCCACATCCGGCAGTTAATGCTGCCACCGCAATACATCCTGCTGCCATGAGAAATTTTTTCCACCCTTTATTCTTCATGCGCACCTCTTTCCGAAGGTTCTGCCATTCTCTGTGCCGGAATAATTACCTGCACCGATGTTCCCTCTCCCTTTTTTGACTGGATATTCATTCCGTATTCCATACCGAAATTCATACGAATTCTTTCATTTACATTGGCAAGTCCGAAACCAGACTCTGTTTCTTTACAAGGTCTTGTAATCTCTTTCTGCAATCGTTCCAGTTCTTCCTGTTCCATTCCTACTCCATTGTCTGTTACCGTCAGCAGGATTTTTCTACCGTTTTCTTCCGGAAGAAAAGAACCCCGCACCGTAATTTTACCCTTTGCCCGTTTGTACTTAATTCCATGATACAATGCATTTTCTACAAGCGGCTGTAAGGTCAGCTTCAATATCTTGTATGGATAAATCTGTTCGTCCATTATAATTTCATAATCCAATATATCATGATACCTTACCTGCTGTATTTCCAGATAGCTCCGGATATGGCATTCCTCATCCTGAATTGTAATAAATTCTTTGCCATCACTTAAGGAAAGGCGGAAGAAAGAAGACAACGACATAACCATATCAACCGCCTGCTCTGATAAATTTCCTTCAATCAGCCAGATAATCGTATCCAATGTATTATAAAGAAAATGTGGGTTTATCTGTTCCTGCAGCAACCGTAATTCAGCATATCGCATCTTGCGTTCATCTTCTTTAATCTGATGAACCATAATCTCCAGATGTTCGGACATTTCGTTGATACTGTCAGAAAGCTGTGATACTTCATCTCCTGTTTTTACCTCAGTTCTCGCCGAAAAGTTTCCTTCCGAAATCTGCCTTGTCACACCGCACAATTCCCGTATTGGCTTTGTAATACTGTCGGAAAGCACTACCGTTGCCAAAACAATACAGGTAACAATCAAAAACAGTAGAAAAATCCATAACAAAATAAATTTCTGTACCTGTTCATTCAACATCATCTTTAAGTTTTCAATACTCTGTGTCTGATAATAAATATAGTACTGAATATCGTCCTGAATCAGTTCTGTCAGAATATAAATATTATTATCCAACATCTCGATGTTTTCATCGTAGTGGCTTCCCTCATTCAGACTGTCTTTGATATCATCCACCCGTTCTTCCAGCGTATCAATATTACGTAAAAGCCTTTGCAGCCACGTTTTACTCTCTTTATCGGTTGTAATCTGCATCAGGACACTGCAATCCTCCCGCAAATCTCCAATCAGCTTATAGGGATCCTGTAAACTTTTATCTTCTTTGATGTTATCAAACGTTACCGCACCAACAACCAGCTTATAAAGACTTTCATCCATCTCATTTTTAAAATTCAGATTGTAGCTGTTGGCAATCGTCATATTACTGACAATATCATCATAGGAATTGCTGTAATTATACAGTGAAAAAATCAGGTAAACCGTCACAAAAATCAAAGGCAGTGCTATGGTAAGCACAAATAATATCAGTTTATTTCGTAAAGAATATGTTTTCATGTATTTTACCGCTTTCCATATTGCGCATTTGTGCAAATTAGTGTATTATGAAACAATAAATAACTTTTTTTTATTAAATATGACACAATATTACAAGGAAAGGCAAGTGAATCAAATGACCTTCTCTTTTTTTCAAAAAATAAAAAATTTTATCTGTAAAGATACCGGTAAAAAAAATGAATCCCGTAAGCTGATTGTTGTCATTCGTATTCTGCTTCTTTCCATGCTTTTCTATATCGCAATAAATAGTATAATCTATATCAGTATTTTAAACAATAGCGGAATTGCGATTATGCTTGCATCCTTTGCAATATTTCTGCTGATTTTTATTCTCTCCTATCGGCAGAAGACATCAATTACTCTGCTTTACTTAAATGCCTGCACACTTTTATGGACTTATGTCAATGTAAGCTATTTCGGCTGGAATACAGGTGTACAACACTTTATTGTTGTTCTGCTGGTACTCTGTTTCTTCTCGGCATATTCTCAATACCGGAAAAAATTTTTTTATGCGACAGCCCTTTGTGTCTTCCGTATTTATCTCTACTTTCATTGCCAGGATAGAGCAGCTGTTGTAACTTTGGATTCCAGTTCAAACAATATATTACAGTTGATTAATACCCTTGTTATTTTCTGGTGTATTTCCGTTATTGCCTATATATTCAGCAAGGATTCCCAGAATCTGGAGAGCAAGCTTGTAGAATATAACACCCAGCTTATCAGTCAGGCTAATACAGATGCCCTGACCGGTTTATATAATCGAAGAAAAGCCCAGGAATATATGGCAGAAATATTGAATCCAGCCAATGCCTCCTGTGCCAGTATCTGTATCTGCGATATCGACTTTTTTAAAAATGTGAATGACAAATACGGACACGATATGGGAGATATGGTGTTGCAGAAAATTTCTCATACCATGAAAACATTCTTAAACGGAAAGTGTTTTATTGCAAGATGGGGCGGCGAAGAATTTCTTCTTGTTTTTCCTAACAGCAACGGAGACGAAGCACACTTTCTGCTGGAACAACTCAGAAGTAAAATTAAAGCTCTGCAATTTGATACACGCCAGGGAACGTTCAGCATTTCCATGACCTTCGGTCTGACCGAATATGATTTTCATACCGATATCGATTCGATTATCAAGGAAGCCGATGAAAAGCTGTATATGGGTAAGGAACATGGACGTGACCAAATCGTATTTTAGTAGATTTGGCGTTATGCCCATTCCTTTTGCTGCATATATTATGGTAAAAGCATCAGAAACAGGGCATTCCTTTGAAAAAGAAACTTACCGTCAAACAATGGATAGGGGCAATCATATTATTGCTCCTTTTTATCTTATTAACCATCTTTCTTTATAACCAGTTCCATGAAGACAATCGCTTCCAGACCTTTACCAATAACTTTTTTCTGGAAGAGCTTTGCTCTAACCCAATTCATCTGCACTATATGTTGTCAGATGCTTCTGCCTATTCTATTGACGAATCCTCGCTTACCCTTCCCGTTTATCGTCCTAATCAGGTGGAAGAGAATTTGGACAAATTGGAGGAAACAGTTGCCACTCTGGAATCTTTTCATCCCGAAAGATTATCGGCAGAAAATCAATATACTTATGTACTTCTTCTATCCTATATAAAAACAAGCAGAAACTGCGCTTCTTATTTCTATTTTGATGAACCGCTTTCTCCTTCTTCCGGTATCCAGTCAGAACTGCCCGTTTTACTTGCCGAGTATCGGATTGCCTCGGTAAAGGATATTGAAAACTATCTTTCCATCCTTTCCCAGATACCTTCTTATCTGGAAGGCATTGCATGCTATGAACAGGAAAAAGCCGACCATGGACTATTTATGTCGGACAATGCCGCTGATAAAGTCATTGAGCAGTGCAGTACACTTATGAATCCTACAGATTTAGAATCCGGAGGACATTTTCTGGAAGTAACCTTTAAGAACCGTTTAGGCAGACTGGTGGAACAACAAATAATAAACGAATCGGAGGCTCTTGCCTGGCAATCAGAGAATAACCGTCTGTTGACTACTGTTGTTGCCCCTGCCTACGATAAGCTTGCCGATGAGCTAACCCTTTTAAAAGGCAGCGGTACGAATTCCCAGGGACTTTGTTACTTTCCGGACGGACAGGAATATTATCAGGAATATCTGCACCTGACAACCGGTTCCTATCGCAGCATTTCCGAGATGAAAACCATGTTGTCAGAAGACTTTGGTAACAATTATACCGCTTTGATTTCCTTGCTGAAGCAATATCCCTCACTAAAGGATTCTCTTTCTCAGGAAACCGTTTCCCTGCTGACTCTTTCGCCGGAAGAAATGCTTACAGCACTGCAAAGCATGATGACAGAAGATTATCCTGCCATTCCTTTTACGAATTCGGCAACTGCCGACTGTACCATCAAATATGTGGATGATTGTCTGGAAGACTATACGGCTCCTGCTTTCTATCTGCTCTCTCCCATGGATAATTCCAAATACAATACCATTTATATCAATGAGCAGAGTATAAACAATCATCTTTCTCTTTTTACTACGCTTGCACATGAGGGATATCCGGGGCATCTTTATCAGACCGTTTACAGCAGACAGTATCTGCAGCAGATACAGGCAAACCCTGTCCGGAATATCCTGCATTATGGTGGTTATACCGAGGGTTGGGCAATGTATGTGGAATTAAATTCCTACGATTTTGCCATCCGTCTTTCCGGAAAAGAAAAGACCGATGAGACTGCCTTGTTTCTGGCTGAAAAGCTTAACCGTCAAGTACAGCTATGTCTCTATTCGTTACTTGATATTGTCATCCATTATGAAGGTGCTTCACAGGAAAGAGTCGGGGAACTCCTTTCTGCCATTGGTCTTTCTAACGAACAGACCATTCGCGCCATTTATGAATATATCGTGGAAGAGCCCTGTAATTATTTGAAATACTATTTTGGATATCTGGAAATTGAAGCATTAAAAAACCAGGCAGAAACTGCCTGGGGTAATTCTTATTCCTTATATCGGTTTCACAGTTTTTTACTAAATAACGGTCCGGCTGACTTTAGAACACTTTCAAAACTCTTATCCATCACCGTTGCAAATCCCTAATCGGTTTTGAAACGGGATAAAAAGAAATGATTCATACGGCTTAAGGCTTTCTCTAACACTTGCTTTTCTTCCTCAGACAGCTCCGCTACGATTGCGGCTATCATCTGTTCATGGAAACGCTTGTGATGGAGAAATGCTTTATTGCCTTTCTCTGTCAGGGAAATCAGCACAACTCGCCTGTCCTCTTCGCTCCGAACTCTTTCCACATAGCCCTTCTTTACAAGACTGTTAATGGAGATCGTAAGAGTTCCCGTTGTAACATGCAATGTCCTTGCAACCGTAGTCATATTCTTCTGCTCGCCTATGCCGATAGCTTCTATGACATGTATATCATTCGTTGTCACATCCTTATATTCATCTGTACGAATCGCCTGCTCCTCAATCACATTGATATTGCGAAACAGCTTTACCAGCACATCATTCAGTGCATCATTGATATCCATATTAACTCTCCATCCATTGTATATGCCCCCATTCTAGCAAATAAAACTTTGAGAGTCAAATAGTTTGAAGGTTTCTGTTTGAAGGTTTCTTGTTTATTCAATCGATTTTAAGGATTCTGCCATATTGATCTTCTCCAGTTTGAACTGCATCATGCCGTTTACAAAAGCCGCAAATACAAAGGTAAGAAAGAAGCTTATCACATAGCTGAAGGGTGATATATACGTCCGGAAGGATACCGTATCAATCCGAATCTGATCCATAACAAACCAATGCAACCATTTACCAAGCAGAAGACCGACCGCTGCGCCAATACCCGTTAACATCAGGTTCTCACGAAATACATAGTCTGCCGTTTCTTTGGCATAAAAACCAAGCACTTTAATCGTCGCAATCTCCCGGATACGCTCCGTAATGTTAATGTTTGTAAGGTTATACAGCACAATGAAGGCAAGACAGCCTGCACAGATAATGACAAGTGCTACAATATAGTCCATACTCTTCATCATATTGTTGATACGGTCACACATATCCTGAATAACCGATACCGAAAGAACATGATTGAATTCCGAAACTTCCGCTGCCGCTTCATGTACATCAATACCTTCTCTCACGATGGCATAAGCACTCTTATACTCCGGTTCCTTTCCGAGTTCATTTTGGTATGTTTCCTTACTGATATAGATATAATGATAAACAAAGTTTTCACAAATACCGGAAATCTTAACGTGGAGCTGGTTCAAATCGCTATCCCGCAGGACTACCTCATCCCCTATCTGAATGTCCAGATTATCCGCCATTTTCGCCGTAATAACCGCTTCTCCTTCTGACGGATAAGGAATCTCTTCCCCACTTTGTGTATGCAGATTAAAGAAAGTGTCAATCTCCTCGACATCTTCCGGGATTTCCAAATATATTGATTTGGTCTGACCATCAAAATCCAAATCTACACTTTCCTCATAACGGTATGCCATAGCTTCAAAAATATCCGTTGTTTTCTCACTTAATGCCGCCCTGTCTTCTTCCTCCAACGGATCAGAAAAGGTCATCCCAATATCATAAATCTGTATTTCGCTGTACTGTTGGTCTGCAATATTGGCAATCGAATCCTTGATTCCAAGTCCTGTTACAAGCAATGCCGTACACCCGCTGATACCCAGAATCATCATAATGAATCGTTTCTTATACCGAATCATATTCCGGAATGAAACCTTGTGCAAAAATTTCATCCTGCTCCAGATAAAAGTAATCCGTTCCAAAAAAATCCGTTTTCCGTTCTTTGGCGCTTTGGGCCGAATCAGATTTGCCGGAGCACTGATTAACTCATAACGGCAGGAAAGATATGCCGTACCGACAGAACAAAGCAGTGCCGCTGCCAAAGTAATAAATGCCAGAACACCATCAAACAGATATTGCAGTTCTCCCATATCATACATGATGCCGTAGCCCATCCAGATTACTTTCGGGAAAAGCCATGTTCCGCCTGCATAACCCACTACTGCGCCAACCGCTGCTGCACTTCCGGCATAAAACATAAATTTCCCCATAATAACTCCATTGCCATATCCCAAAGCCTTGAGTACACCAATCTGGGTTCTCTGTTCCTCTACCATCCGGTTCATTGTCGTCATACAGATTAAAGCTGCCACCAGAAAGAAGAATATCGGAAATACGTTGGCAACCGATGCCACAATACTGGAGTCACTGTCATAGCAGGCATACCCAATATTGGAATTTCTTGTCAGCACATAATAATCCGGATCTTCTATATCATTTAGTTCTGCCTGTGCATCATCAATTTTTACCTGTGCATCGGCTACCTCTTCTTCAAATTCCGCTTTGGCATCCTCATATTCCTGCCTGCCTTCTTCCAAATCTTCTTTTGCCTGAGTCAGTTCCTCTTCTCCGGAAAGCAGTTCTTTTTCTTTTGATGCAATTTCTCCTCTGGCTGCCTCTATCTGCTCTTTTCCGGCCTGTAGCTGAAGTATGCCTGCCTCATACTGCTCCGGTGGCATCACTCCCTGCATCGCGAAAAGCTGCTCTTCCTGTGCCTTTAGTTCTGCCTCCTGCACATCCAATGTATTTTGGGCATTCTGAATTTCTGTTTTGCCGTCTGCAATCTCTTTCTCATGCTCGGCAATTTCCTGTTCACCGTTCTTAATTTCTTCCAGTGCGGAAGCCAGTTCTTCTTCTGCTTCTGCCGTTTTATCATCTAATTCTGCCTGTGCATCATCAATTTTCTCCTGCGCTTCCGAAAGCAGCTCCTGATATCTTTCCTGTACTACCGCTTCGGTTTTCTCCTCAACGCCATCCTGGGTAGCATCTATATAATCCTCGTATTCCTGTGTAAAAATGTCATATTTTTCTGTCATTGTCAGAAATACTTCTGTCATGTACTCACTGTCAAATGTATCAAAAGGCACATAAATATAGCCGTTTACTTTCCCATTTCCAATCGAGGTCGTTCCTCTTTCAAAGTTAATATAATATGGTGACCTTGCCAGACCTACTACAGTAAAAGTACGTTTCCCAAACATATCCAGAGTATCTTCTTCATTGTTCTGGGTAACCGAAACCGTAGAACCGATAATGCTCTCATCAAACAATGCCGAATCTACCAGACATTCTCCTGCCTTCTCAGGCATTCTTCCTGCTGTTACGACAATTTTATTAATCTTTTCGGGAATGGCATGAATCTTATAAACGACTTCATCGCCATCATCAACGGAACATAAAGCATCTAAAGAAATGGTTCCTTCGATATCCGCTACCCCTTCCATCTGTGCCAGTTTCTCTACATCCTCTTCCGTAAAACCGATGGTAGACAGAAGGCGGTAATCAAAAAAATTCTGTTCCTGCAGATATTGATTTAAAGTCGCAATCATGGCAGGCTTGGTCACTTTCAATCCGGCAAAAAAAGCAACTCCCAGCATAACAATGGCAAGAATCGCCAGATACCGTCCAAGACTCTGTCGTATTTCTCTAATCGTCGTTTTTATCATTGCACTTTTCATGTTCACAACTCCTCATGTACACTGACTACATGCTAATACTACCACTCAATTTCTTCTACCGGAACGATATGTTCATTTTTTTCTACCTTACGGATTGTTCCGCTTTTTACAGTAATAATTCTGTCTGCCATCGCAGTCAGTGCCTGATTATGTGTAATAACCACAACCGTTACTCCCTCTTTACGGCAGGTATCCTGTAATAGCTTCAAAACCGCTTTACCGGTATTATAGTCTAATGCTCCCGTCGGTTCATCGCATAAAAGGAGCTTCGGATTCTTGGCAAGTGCTCTGGCAATCGCAACCCTCTGCTGCTCACCGCCGGAAAGCTGTGCCGGGAAATTTGTTGCGCGGTCCTTAAGTCCTACCATCTCTAAAACCGTCATGGCATCCAGTGGATCTTTACAAATCTGTGCTGCCAGTTCTACATTTTCCAGTGCCGTCAAATTCTGTACCAGATTATAAAACTGGAAAACAAATCCTATATCATAACGGCGATACGTGGTCAGTTTCTTTTTGTTATAAGCGGAAATCTCCTCCCCATCCAGAAGAACCTGCCCGGAAGAAAGGCTGTCCATCCCGCCTAAAATGTTCAAAATGGTTGTCTTTCCGGCTCCGGATGCACCGACTACAACACAGAATTCTCCTTTTTCAATGGTAAAATTCACATCCTTTAAGGCATCAATATCGACTTCACCAACATGATATGTTTTACTTACATTTTTAAACTCTACAAATGCACTCATTCTTACTCTTCCTCCATCATACTGTCCAGATAGCCTCTATCCCAAAGTAAAATTTTCAGTTTCTTCGATGCTTCAACAGCCGGTGTTGTAAAATACTGGTTGGTCATAACCGCACCCACCATCCGGTCATAATAATCTCTTCCGGCATAAGCCTGCTGCACTGCTTCCACTCCCACCGGCATTGTATAACGTTTGCACTGAATTGCATACGTTACGCCATCCTTTTCTGCCAGAATATCTATTCCATAATCACCGCTGCCGCGGGTTACTTCTACATCAATAAAACCTTTTTTCTCTAAAAGTTCTGCACAGAAATATTCAAAATCGTGCCCCTCCATATCATCAATAATGCCATCTCGTCTGCCCTTTCGATACCCTTTGACACAATATCTTATCAAAAAGAAAACACCGATACATATGCATATTCCTATAACAAGAGCCAGAATCATCCATATATTATTCATGTTTTTCTCCATTTAAAAACATTTATCCAAAATTATCCTGCAATATCAAATGCATTTTAACATACTCTTTTCGGAACGAAAATAGCAAGAATCTTAAAAAAGAATAAAAATTACATGAGCCTTGCCAGAATAATGCTTGCAACAACTCCGGAAAAGGTTGATAAAATAGCACCAGCAAGCGTATATCTTGTTTTCGTTACCTTCGCCGCCATGAAATAAACCGACATCGTATAAAATACGGTTTCCGTACAGCTCATCATAATGGAGGTTGTCATGCCAAGCAGGGAATCCGGACCATGCTCCTTGAAAATATCCAGTACCAGTCCGGTTGCCGCAGAAGAAGAAAACATTTTTATCAGAATAAGCGGAACCAATTCCGGCGATATTCCTATTTTGTCTGTTACAATCGAAAAAATTTTTCCGATAAAATCCAAAAATCCGGAAGCCCGGAGTACTCCTACTGCTACCATCAGACCGATAAGCGTGGGCATAATCTGGATTACCGTATGAAATCCGTCTTTTGCGCCCTTGATAAAATCCTCATATACATTGGTTTTTGCCGCGATACCGTAAGCTATGATATAAAAAATAATGACCGGGATAATAATATTCGAAAAATGAGTAAGAAGCTGTGTCATAAGAAATGCCTGCATAAGTTCCTTTTTTAGAACTTATGCAGGCGCACTTTATTTTATACTGCCTTTTCTCTTTTCAAAGAATTCATCAATAGACTGAACAATCTGTGCCGGCTCCATTGTTTTAAGCAGATAACCCTCCGGTTTTAAAGCCATGACCTTCATAACACTTTCCTTGTCACTCTTGCTGGTCAGGAAAATAACCGGAATACTGGAAAATTCCATTTCCGAACGTATCATTTCCAAAGTCTGCTTGCCGTCACAAACCGGCATTTCATAATCAAGCAGAATCAAATCCGGTTTATTTAACGCCAGATATTTGATTGCCATTGCTGCAGAATTTGCCAGAATGACCTGATATTTCCCTTCCAGCCATCCTTTTACGTTACGAAGCATCGCACCGGAATCATCTACCACAAGAATTTTCTTTTTATTATGTTTTCCTTCCTTTTTGATAAAGGTGTCCAGTGCACTTACGATTTCCTTAACATTAACCGGCCGCAAAAATTTTTGCACAATAATGTCCTTCGGAATTGTATTTTCTACTTCGGCTATCTGAGCCGAATCGCCAATCAAATAAAGCGGTATATCCTCCTCAATCGCCCTGTCCTTTATGTAAACAAGTGCCTGTATGTCCTCTAACAGAACATCCTCAACATAAATAATTGCTGCGCTGAGCGAATCTTTGATTTTGCTTAATTTATCCGCATCGGAATCCACTTTAAATACATGGTATTTCAATTCCTCCAATTGCTGCGCAATCGAAGTAATAATATAGCTTGTTGAGTCCGATATCAACAGAATATTGTGTGAAATATTTTCGATACTTTCGATGTTCTCCATATTTTCCATACTATTCTCCTCCTGTTATCTAATCTATTTATTCCTGGAACTTAAGCATCATGGCATCGACAGTTGTTAGAATTTCTTCCATAGCAACATCTGCCACATACGCGCGAAGTTCTTCCAACAACGGAATACAGTCTTCCGGAAGCTGGCATTGCTCCAGCTTCTTCATCGTCGCATCTATCATATCCAAGTCAAAATTATCGGTTGCATCCTTTATCGTTGTCAGAAGCTCTATGATTTCTTCTGCCGGCACTACCTTCTTTTCCTGTTCCTGTGCCAGTCCATAAGGCTTTAATATCGGCTTATAGCTTCGGTATAACTCCATGGCACCCGGAGTTTCCTTCTCCAGAACCTCTTTATTCTGCTCGTTTCCGAGCTGCTCTAAGCGGTAACACCACTCCGATAGTTTCATTGCTCCAATCATTCTTGCTGTATTTTTCAGCGCATGAACCTCTATCGTGTAATCCTTCAGCATTCCATCTGCCAGACATTTTTCAATTTTAGATGCTTTCATATCAATTAACTTATAAAAATCTCCCAAAAGACTGATAAACAGCTCTTTCGTTCCGGAATTCTTAATTCCTTCCGAAACATCCAGCCCTTCAATCTGTGGCAAATCACTTTGTACGGTCTCCTGCAAATGATTCTTTTCATCCGCTCCCTTAATCAGCTCATCCGGCAGCCACTTCCGGATTACCGAGCAAATCTGATGAAATTCAATTGGTTTTGCCACGAAATCATTCATGCCGGCTTTATGAAACTCTTCCTGGGCATCCATTAATACATTGGCAGTCAAAGCAATTACCGGCAGTTTCCTGTAATGTTCCTCTCCCATGCTCCGGATTCTTCTGGTTGCTTCCACACCATCCATAACCGGCATCATATGATCCATAAAAACCATATGATACTGCTTCAGCTGAATCATTTCCAGTGCCTGCATACCACTTTCTGCCACATCAATCTGAAGCTGCAACGGCTCCAATAGTCCCCTGGCAACCTTCAGGTTCATTTCGTTGTCATCCACAATCAATATTTTCGCTTCCGGTGCCGTAAAGTATTCCTGGTCTTCTGCGGTATCTTCCACCATCAGATCTTCTTTGTTCAACAAACGGCAGAAGCTTAAGCTGTACAAAGGCTTGTTCATTACTTTCATATTGGGATCATGGAAATTATAACGCATCGGATTCTGTAATACACAGATGGTAACATCCTTCTCCTGCATAACCTGAAGCTGATCCTTACAGTTCTCATAAGTTATTTCATCTACAAAGAAGTAATCCGGATATTTACCCGGTTCTTCTTCTCCCTGCCAGTCAATATCATCCTCATAGCGGAAGGTAAGTCCATATTCTTCCGCCAGTTGTTTTACCCCTTCAAGAACATATTGATTCTGTATTAAAGCACTGATAACCGGAAGCTGTCTATCATCTTCACATTTCAAAGCAGCTGCTGCTGCATGATCCTCTACCTTCTGGCGGATGGTAAAATAGAACTCGCTTCCGATACCATATTCGCTGGTCACACCAATCGTACCACCCATCAGTCCAACTAACTGGCTGCAGATAGCAAGACCAAGACCGGTTCCCTCCTGGTTGCGGTTCTTTTTGGTATCCACTTGCTGGAAAGCCCCAAAAAGCTTGTCCATGTCTTCTTCTCGAATCCCCTGCCCGCTGTCCTGTACTTTAACGCTAAGCTCTATTTCCTTTTCCGAAATCCACTTTGCACGAATAGTCAGTTTTACGAAGCCTTCTTCGGTAAACTTTGCTGCATTATTCATCAAGTTAATAATAACCTGTCTGACGCGATTGGCATCGCCGTATAATTTCCCGGGTAATTCCTTATCAATATCAAAAAGCAGTTCGATTGGTTTCTCTCCAATACGGTTTAAAATAATCATTCCAATATCGCTTAACATGGACATTGGCTCATAGCTGTCTTCTACTAACTCCATTTTACCGGACTCAATCTTAGAAAAATCCAGAATATCATTGATAATGGCTAACAGCGCATTACCGGAGTTTTTAATATTATACAGATAGCCTTTCTGCTGATTCGTCAAATTACTCCGAAGCAGAATATCCGTCATCCCGACAATTGCATTCATAGGCGTACGAATTTCATGTGACATATTCGATACAAATAATGATTTCGCCTGTGTTGCTTTCTCCACCTTAATTTTTTCGGTACGAAGCTGTTCAATCAGAAGACTGTCCGGACTTTCTATGGTCATATACAATGCCAGAATAATCAGCATAGTCCCCATACCGCTGATTAAAGACCATGGGCGTATCGCCTGATAGGCGGATACAATAAACTCAATGGTAAAAGCCAGACATATAGACAATCTTTTCTTCGTATGAATGCTTTTCCAGTGTTTTATCAAAATAATGATAACCAATACCAGATAAGCTATAATGGTAAGGTATAGCAGATACACTGTCGTTCCATAGGAATAGTTTCCTCTCGCCGTTTCCACATAATACAGTGGAAACGTAAACACTCCAATCAGAAATAAAATCAGAACCATCGTACTAAACCGCGATATTTTAAGGGAAACCTTGCATTCAACCTCTGCTAACAGCACTGTATATCGATAAACAATATAAAAGATTAACCCAAGGCTTGCGAGAAAAAAGCGATGCACGATTTCGTTTGCCCATCCCGGAACCGTTTCCAGATGATTGACCGTATAAACGGTTATTGCATCCAGAATAAGATTTATAATTCCAACAATCAGGAGTGCTGAAAAAGTAGTATGTATTGGTGTTTTTATTCTTTTGGCTGAAAAATAGGTCGCTGCAATAAAAAGAAGTACCAGCAGACAGGCCACTTCCATTCGAATCATAGTTTCTCTCCATCCTGACAACGTTTTTTGGTGTGTTCCTCTATTATAGTTTCATGTATTTTCCATCACTTGTCAAGGCATCTTAACACTTATTTTTAACAGGTTGTCTTTTTCCTGTTTCTTTTCCATTCCTTACTTCTTCGCCTTACAGAACAATACTGCCACCAGTGTACTGATAAAAGTTGCCAAAATAGATGGTGCAATAATCGCGGTAGGATTCACACTGCCATATTGCTGCCTGTAAGCAATCATATTAACCGGAATCAACTGCAGGGAAGAGATATTCAGAATCAGAAAATCACACATTTCTTTAGAAGCCTTATGTCCGTCAGAAAAATTTTCTCTCTCCTTTTCCAGTTTAGAAAGTTCCTCCATGGCTTTTAAGCCGGCAGGTGTACATGCCCAGCCAAGTCCGAGAATATTTGCAATCAGATTGGTAGAGATGTACTCTCTTGCAAGATGGTTCTTCGGTATATGGGGAAACATAAAAGTAATAAACGGCGAAATTCCTTTTGTCATCTTTGCAATCAGACCGGATTTCTGTGCAATTTCCATCAAACCTACCCACAAAGACATGACTCCTATCATGGTAATGCATAAGGATACCGCTTCTCCCGCCGAATCCAATGCCGCATTCGATACTTCTTCCATATTCCCGGTAAGTGCCCCATAAACAATTCCGATGATAATCATAAAAGCCCAGATATAGTTTAACATATTTTTATCCACAAAAAGCATGCCTATGAATGTCATGTGCATGCTTTTTCCTGTTTCATCTTACTTTTAATATATGGCTCTCTCGATTCGATTATTATTATTTATACGTTATTTTTTCTTCCGCTCCAGCGCTAAAAGATACTCCTTTGCTGGCAGCCCACAGCCAAATCCAACCATAGAACCGTCTGCTCCGATTACGCGGTGACAGGGGATGATAATCAAAATAGGATTTTTATTATTCGCACCACCCACTGCTCTGGCGGCTTTCGGATTCCCGATTTTTGCCGCAATCTCCCCATAGCTACAGGTCTCCCCATAAGGAATCGTCTGCAATGCAGTCCATACTTTCCTCTGAAAATCGGTTCCCTGCGGTTTTATCGGAAGGTCAAATTTCTTTCTTCTTCCTGCAAAATATTCCTGCAACTGTTTCTTTGCTTCCTGCAGCAATGCTGACTCCTGCGTATTGTTTTCTCTTTCACACAAATCTGTACTCCGGTCGAGATATACGTCCGTAATTGCTTCTCCATCTTCTTCCATGACAAGTATCCCTATCGGTGATTCCCATTGTGTTTTTGCTCTATCCTTTTTCTTTTGTGCTTCTGTATCTTTCACGTTTTCTCTTTCGCTTTCCATCTTTTTCCTTCATACATCCTTTTACACACGTTTGTTGTATAGGAATATATCATACAACATCATGCTTCCTGCTGTATAAAAGAGTCCCATCCCATATAGCATATATCTTGGCTGGCTGAAAATCAACAACCCTACCACCAATGCATTAACGGCTATACCGACCATAACAATAAAAGCAAAGCATATACTATTCTCCATCTGGGCAATCTGTTTCTGAAGCATCATGTTCTCCTGCACAAGCATCTCTGATTTTCTCTCCGATAGCCTGGATAAACTACACTTCTGTCTTTTAAGCAGAATGCATAAATACCACGCCAGAATACCCATTCCCAAATAGGCTGCGGCCGCATACAGGCTGAGCACCGGATTCGCCAGCGCAATGGAATTGACAAAACCCTTCCATGTGTTATACAAATAGACCTCAAGCAGCGCGCTTTTCTCCTGTCTCCAAAGCGTTCTTACCATTTCTCCACAGATTTCATCGTATTTTGAAGCACTTTCTACTTCTGAAATATCATAATATTCTGCAATATAGCCTTCCACTACCGGATTGATAATTCCATAACCGATGGCATCATAGCTGTCTGCATAATGAGTGGATAAGGTAAGCCATCTGCTACCCTCCATTGGTGCTGTCTGATATACCAGCTTCCGGCTTACTGCTTCATCCATAATCCGTATATATAATTTCCGGATTTCTTCATCCTCAAACAAATTACGGTCATTCTCCGGGTTAGAAGAATAAAGCAGTGTACACAGAAGTCCCATGGAATTACCACTGTGTTCTATCCAAGCTCCCCGAACTACATAATTGTAAGTCCGGTCAAACAACTTTCCTGCAAGCAGAACACAGCAGGATAAAACCACAAGAAGCAGGAATTTCTTTCCTTGATGCTCGCGAATCACATAATACCAGAAAAAAACAATACACATAACCGGAAAAACAATCATCATCTGCTTCCGCAGACTGATTAACAGAAAGGCCAGAAGAAAAGTCCAGACCATAGATTTTTTCTTTTTCATTCCAACTGCCAGAAAAAGATTTACGACAAACAATACAAACAGTGAAAATCCAATACCTTCCGTCAGAATACTGTCTGTATAAGCCGAACCCCTGCCGGCCACAAAACGGCAGAGCAGGGTCACGACAAACTGAAAAAGAATAGTACAAATCTGTAATAGGATACTATCCCTTTTCACTTTTTTAATTACAATACTCAGATACCAGGTTGTAAAAGCTGCAAGCAGGCTCTGCAATAAAGCGGCAATCCAAAGGTAGTCTGCTATCCTCCCCCAAGAATATACACAATATAGACGCTACCTTTCTGCAAAAAGCCAGAAATAAGGGATAAAGCGGTTCCCTTGTAATATGCATCGTCGCATATCCGTTAGAATCCACGCACCATACCGGGCCATCCATAATCGGAAACCATAAATAGAATAAAAGGCATATAACCAATAGAATAAAGTCTAATTTTTTCTGTTTCATCTTTCTTCCTGTTCTCTATCATATTTCATATTCGACATTACTCTATTATCATAACCGGCTATCACCGTTCTTATTCTACCACTCAATTACGGCTGAACCCCAGGTTAATCCTGCTCCGAAACCGGACAATACAATTTTCATACCTGGTTTTAACAAGCCTTTTTTATTGATTTCATCCAATAAAATCGGTACACTTGCCGCAGAGATATTTCCGCAGTGATCAAGGCTGATTGGGAATTTTTCCTCCGGTACTTTTAAACGTTTGGCAACGGATTGGATAATTCGTATATTTGCCTGATGTAATGCAAAATAATCTATATCTTCTACGCTTAATCCCGCTTCTTCCAAAACTTTATGAATGGATGCCGGTACGGTAGTAACAGCAAATTTATATACCTCCTGACCATCCATATAGGTATAGCGCAAATCCATTGGATTTTTAACAAGCGGATTATTATTCAACCGGTTCGGGCAGGCAAGTACCTTTCCCTTAGCACCATCCGATCCCTGATCATATGCCAGAATTCCGGTTTCTTCTGCCCGTAAAACAGCAGCTCCTGCACCATCTCCAAACAATACGCAGGTACTTCTGTCATTCCAGTCCATAATTTTGGATAATGTTTCTGCCCCCAAAACCAGAGCTGTTCTATAAATGCCTGCCTTAAAGTAAGCATCTGCTGTATGCATGGCAAACATAAAACCGGAGCAGGCTGCATTCACATCAAAAGCAACGGCTTTGTCCGCTCCGATTGCTGCCTGTATCTCACAGGCAGTAGAAGGTGTTACATAATCGCCTGTAATCGTTCCTACAATAATCAAGTCGATATCCTGCGCGGAAACGTTTGCATCTTCCAGGGCACGCTTTGCTGCTTCAATGGACATACTGGCAGTCGTTTCTTCTTTTACCAGCCGACGCTCTTTAATTCCGGTACGACTGCTGATCCATTCATCCGATGTATCCATTATTTTTGATAAATCATCATTTGTCACAATGGTTTCCGGCAGACAACTTCCGGTTCCTATGATTCTTGTTTTCATTTTCTATCCTCTAAATTCATCCATAATGTCTTTCACATGTTCCAATTTCGTCGCCCGGTATGCATTGGCACCGCAGAATAAAAGCGCATCTTCTACGTTCCCTTTCGCCGCATTGACAAGTGCATCCGTAATACAATACGGTGTTTCTGCGGGTTTACAGGTACTGATGCAGGTATGGCATCTTCCATGCGGAATCCTGCCTTCCTTTGCTTTTTTCATAAAGGAATTTAAAATAGCTCTTCCCGGCATACCGACCGGACTCTTTACAATAACAATATCCTCTTTGTCTGCATCGATATAGCTTTGTTTGTATGCTTCGTCCGCATCGCATTCATAAGTTGTCACGAAGCGGGTTGCCATCTGAACTCCGGAGGCTCCCATTGCCAGATAAGGTTCCATATCCTCTCTGGTATAAATTCCACCTGCCATAATTACCGGAATCGATTTCTGATATTTTTCTCCGTTCTCATTAACTGTCTGAATAATATGCTTTACTTCCTCATCATAATCCAGATTTTCAATATCATCCAGTTGTTCTTTCGAAAATCCCAGATGTCCACCTGCAAGTGGTCCTTCAATGACTACGGCATCCGGTAATTTATTATATTTCTTCAGCCAGTATTTCATGATAACCTGTACGGATTTTACACTGGAAACAATCGGTGCAATCTTCGTCTTTGCATTTTCCACAAGCCCCGGCAGATTCATCGGCAGTCCTGCTCCGGAAATAATGATATCAACACCTGCAGCTACCGCCGCCTTTACATATTCTTCGTATTTCTGAGTTGCTACCATAATATTGACACCAATAATACCGCCTTTGGCAATCTCACGCGCTTTTTCAATTTCCGTTTTAATTGCTCTCAAATTGCAGGCAATCGGGTTACTGTCAAAATCCGGTTCCCGATATCCTATCTGCGCGGTAGAAATAATACCGATTCCTCCTTCTGCCGCTACAGCTCCCGCCAGACCGGACAGACTGATGCCAACACCCATTCCGCCTTGTATGACCGGTACCTTTGCTACCAGATCTCCTATTACAAGAGGCTTAATTTCCATTCTGTTTTCCTCCATTCCGAAGTATTTATGCTGAGGAACTCTTTTCTGTTTATTCTGCGTTTCCGATAGCAAAAGTAAGCTCTGCCTGAACTACCATTTTACCATCTACATATGCTTTTGCGGCACCCACACCAATCGGTCCCTTTACTTTAATAATTTCTGTTTCTAAAGTAAGCACATCACCCGGTGTTACTTTTCCTTTGAATTTTGCAGAATTGATAGCAGCAAAATAAGCGGTCTTTCCTTTAAATTCAGGCTGGCTTAAAATCGCCACTGCACCGGTCTGTGCAAGTGCCTCTACAATCAGAACACCCGGCATAATCGGTTCCCCCGGAAAATGTCCTGCAAAATACGGCTCATTGTAAGAAACACATTTTTTTGCAACAGCCTTTACACCCGGCTCTAACTCCTCCACCGTATCAATCAACATAAAAGGCTGTCTGTGCGGAATAATTTCCATAATCTGTTTTGCGGTTAAAACGGACATCTCTTTTCCTCCTTGTCATATTATTTCATTTCTCTCTATCCTTGTAATTTCCTACTTTTAGTCGGTGTATTTTTTTACCAGAATGCTTGCGTTATGTCCGCCAAATCCCAAGGAATTGGATAAAGCATACATAAATTCACCTTTTACAGGCTCTTTACAGTAATCCAGATCACATTCTTCATCCGGTACCTGATAACCTACTGTCTGGTGAATATAACCTTCCTGCAATTCCTTCACACAGGTAACAAATTCAATCGCACCTGCGGCACCAAGCAGATGTCCTACCATGGATTTGGTAGAGTTAACTTTCATATCCTTGGCATGCTCACCGAATGCAAGCTTAATGGCTCTGGTTTCAAACAAATCGTTATGATGTGTACTGGTACCATGCGCATTGATATAGGTTACATCTTCCGGCTTAATTCCTGCATCGGCCACTGCATACTCCATAGCTTTGGCTGCACCGGAACCATCCTCTGCCGGTGAGGTAATATGATAAGCATCTGCGGAACAGCCGTATCCGACTACTTCTGCATAAATCTTAGCACCTCTTGCTTTGGCATGCTCTAATTCTTCTAATACAACGATGGCAGAACCTTCTCCCATAACAAAACCGCTTCTTTCCTTGTCAAAAGGAATCGAACATCTTGCAGGGTCATCAGAAGAAGTAAGTGCTGTCAAAGCAGTAAAGCCTGCAATGCCAATTGGTGTAACACTGCTTTCCGTACCACCGGCAATCATTACTTCCGCATCTCCATACTGGATAGTACGATATGCCTCACCGATAGAGTTTGTTCCGGTTGCACATGCTGTTACCACATTGATATTCTTGCCTTTTAATCCAAACTGAATCGATACATTGCCTGCTGCCATATTACAAATCATTAAAGGAACCAATAAAGGCTCCACTCTGGAAGGTCCTTTTTCCAAGAGCTTAGAATGTGCTCTCTCCATTGCCTGCAGGGAACCGATACCCGAACCAACGGATACACCCACGCGGAAAGGATCTTCTTTTTCCATATCCAGTCCTGCATCCTCCATAGCTTCCTTTGTTGCCGCTACGGCATACTGACAAAAAAGCTCCATTCTCTTGGCTGCCTTAAAGTCCATATAGTTTTTACCTTCAAAGCCTTTTACTTCGGCTGCCAGCTTACATTTATACTCAGATGCATCAAATCTGGTAATTTCTCCAAATCCTGTCTTTCCTTCTTTTACACCATTCCAGAATTCTTCTACACTAAGTCCGATTGGGGTGATAGCGCCCATACCTGTTACAACTACTCTTCTACTCATTTTTCCTCCATTCCGAAGTTTTCTGCTTTTCCTTAAAAACTTCCGCATTTTTCTCATGCTCTGTTATATTGCCATGCCACCATCTACCGAGATAACCTGTCCCGTAATATAAGAAGCTTTGTCACTTGCCAGAAAAGCAACGGTTTCCGCGATATCCTTTGGTGTTCCCACCCTCTTAAGCGGGATCTGGGCAAGCGTTGCTTCTTTGGCTGCATCGGTCATTGCCTGTGTCATATCGGTATCAATGTACCCAGGTGCTACCGCATTTACGGTAATACTGCGGCTTGCCAATTCTCTTGCCAGGGATTTTGTCAGACCGATAACACCGGCTTTGGATGCCGCATAATTTGCCTGTCCTGCATTACCAAGAACACCGGATACCGAAGAAAGATTGATAATTCTTCCTGCTTTCTGCTTTAGGAACGGACGATACATATGCTTAATCGTATTGAAGGTTCCTTTCAGATTGGTATTGATAACCGCATCAAAGTCCTCTTCGGTCATTTTCATAACCAGATTGTCTTTGGTAATTCCTGCATTGTTTACCAGAATATCAATATGTCCGAATGCTTCCAGCATATCGGTAATCATTTTGCCACAAGCCTCAAAGTCTGCTACGGAACACTGAACAGCTATAGCTTTTCTTCCGAGTGCTTCAATTTCCCGGACAACTTCTTCCGCTTTTTCTTTGGAACCGTTGTAATTTACGATGACATCCGCACCATACTCAGCCAGTGTCAAGGCAATCTGTCTGCCGATGCCTCTTCCGGCTCCGGTTACCAGTGCTACTTTCCCTGTTAACATCTTCCTTTTCCTCCTGTTTCCCTGTAATAAATTCTTTCACCTGCCATTTTGCAGCTTCCAATATCTGTATTATACTAACTCGTTTAATTTCTCTAAGTCTTCTACTTTTTCGATATTCAATACTTTCATATCCTTATTAATTTTTCTCATAAAGCCGGATAAAGTCTTGCCCGGTCCGATTTCAACGAAAGTGTCCACACCATCAGCAATCATTTTTTCAATCGTCTGCTGCCATTTTACAGAAGAAGAAACCTGTTTCTCTAAGAGCGGTTTTACCTGCTCTTTGTCAGTCACATAATCTGCCGTTACATTGGCAATGTATGGAATCTGAATGTCCTGAATTGTCACATTGTCCAGCTCTTTAGCCAGCTTCTCTCCTGCACCTACCAAAAGAGGAGAATGGAACGGACCGCTTACCTTTAAAGTAACACATCGTTTTGCTCCGGCTGCTGTCAGTTTTTCAACGGCTGCCTGTGCAGCACCTTCTTCTCCGGTAATCACAATCTGTCCCGGGCAGTTATAATTTGCAATTGTTACCATACCCGGAGTTTCTTCACAAACCTGCTCAATTACTGAGGTATCCAGACCAAGAATCGCTACCATGGCACCACCGTTTGGCACTGCCTCCTGCATATAGATGCCTCTTTTTCTGACTACCTTAAAAACATCTTCCGGTGTCATAACCCCACTGGCTACCAGTGCACCATACTCCCCAAGGCTTAATCCTGCCGTTACATCCGGTTTAACACCTTTTTCTTCTATCGCTTTTAACATTGCTACTTCTGCTGCCAGCATAGCAATCTGTGTATATTCCGTAATATTAATCTGCTCATTTTCTTCAAAGCAAAGCTTCTCTATATCCAGTCCGCTTGCTTTACCTGCCAGTTCAAACATTTCCTTACAGACAGGAATCTGTTCATAAAAGTCTTTACCCATTCCAACATACTGTGCTCCCTGTCCAGGGAACATAAAAGCTATTTTACCCATAATCATCATCCTCTTCTTTTTCTTAATTATTTTGATTATCAAAGTATTTAGTTGTAAGTAAGGGAGTTCCTATAGAACTCCCTATGATAATTTCAATAATTTTTCTGCCTGTGTCATAATTTCCTGAATCATTTCCGCACAGGTCTGTTCCTGTTTTACAAGACCGGCTATCTGTCCTGCCATTAACGTTCCGTTTATGACATCACCCTCTACCACTGCCTTACGCAATGCTCCAAGTGTCAGATGTTCCAGTTCTTCAAAAGGGGCACCTGCTTTTTCAAGCTTCAGATACTCCCTTGTCATATTATTACGAATCTGGCGAACCGGATGCCCATGTGTCATTCCCGTTACCTCAGAATCAATATCTTTGGCTGCAATGACTTTCTTCTTATAATTTTCATGCACAATGGATTCTTTTGCAACAACAAATCTGGTTCCCATCTGTACTGCTTCCGCACCCAACATGATAGCAGCAGCGAAGCCTCTTCCATCTGCAATACCTCCGGCTGCAATCACCGGAATATGTACGGCATCCACTACCTGCGGAACAAGTGTCATCGTAGTCGCTGCCCCGATATGACCACCGGATTCCGTACCTTCTGCAACAACCGCATCTGCTCCGGCACGCTCCATCATCCTGGCAAGTCCCACACTGGCAACTACCGGAATGACTTTAATTCCTGCCTCTTTCCACATCGCCATATATTTTCCCGGGTTTCCGGCGCCGGTTGTAACAACCTTCACGCCTTCCTCTACAATAACCTGTGCAATCTGATCTGCTTCCGGGTTCATCAGCATGACATTCACACCACAAGGCTTGTCTGTTAGTTCTTTTCCCTTCTGAATCTGTTCCCTTACAAAGGATGCCGGTGCACCACCTGCACCAATAATACCAAGACCGCCTGCTTCTGAAACAGCCGAAGCAAGATGATACTCTGCAACCCATGCCATACCGCCTTGAATAATCGGGTATTCAATACCCAGAAGTTCTGTAATCTTTGTTTTCATAAATTACCTATACTTTCTTTGCAAATTAAGCTTCTACGCCTTTGCTTTTCATATAATCAATAACAGCACCAACTGTTGTAATCTGCTCTAAATCTTCAGACGGAATTTCAATACCGTATTCTTCTTCAAAAGCCATAACCAGTTCAAACAAATCCAAAGAATCTGCTCCCAAGTCATCTTTGAAGGAAGATTCCTCTGTAATTTCAACACCATCTAAATTTAACTGTTCCTGGATAATTTCTTTTACTCTTTCTAACATTTTCTTATCTCCTTTTTTTCATCTCAAAATTAGTTTGACATTCAAAGTATATTATCTAGTATACTATTTGTCAATCTTATTTTACGGTTTTTAACGGTTTTGTCAATTCACTTATGCAATAAATATTGATAAATCTCTCTTTTTGTCACTCCGCGGTCGTTTGCGACCTGCTTCATGGCACTTTTCCGATCCATTCCCCCTTCTTCATAATAGGACATATGTTCCTCAATCGACATGGTCTGCCATCTTTTTTCTTCTTCCTCTTTTTTCTCCTGATGGCTCTTTCCCTCGATTACCAGAACATATTCTCCTCGTGGTTCTTCTCTTTCATAAAGTTCCAAAGCTTCCTTCATGGTTGTCGGTAAAATCGTTTCAAATTTCTTGGTTAATTCTCTGCAAAGAGTAATCCGGCGGTTTCCTACTGTTTCATATAACTCGTTTAAGGTTCGCACCAGATGATGCGGTGCCTCATATAAAACCATCGTTCTGGATTCTTCCTGCAAATCCTTCAGTACTTCTGCTTTTTCCTTCTTATCGGAAGGCAGAAACCCTTCAAAGCAGAATCTCCGGGTACTTAACCCCGACAAAGTAAGTGCAGTAATACAGGCGGCTGCTCCCGGCAGGGAAGTGACTCTGATTCCTGCCTGATGACATTTCTGTACCAGAACTTCTCCCGGATCGGAAATGGCCGGTGTTCCGGCATCCGTAATCAACGCAATATTTTTGCCCTGCATCATCTGTTCTACCAGGTAGTCCGCCTTTTCTATTTTATTATATTCATGATAGCTCGTCATAGAAGTCTTAATTTCAAAATGATTTAAAAGTTTTATACTGTTCCTTGTATCCTCTGCCGCAATCATATCCACTTCCCGTAACGTTTCAATAACACGGGGTGTCATATCGCCCAGATTCCCTATTGGCGTTGCACACAGGTATAATATTCCTGCCATCTATATACTCTCCTTCTACTGTGTAGATTCTGCCTGGTTCGGAAGCAGCCCACCTGTCGTATAATTATTCCTGGCATTCCAAAGAATCCACTCTTCATAACCGGCATCATAGGCTGCCTGAATCTGCGCCCGCACCTCATCCGGTCCATAGGAAATATAATCTCCCAGCCAGGATGCGGTAAAGTCCTGTATCCATACCCGTACCCCCGCTGTCTTCCTATCCCCTTCTCCTGCCAGTTTTTCCTGTGAAGCCATCATGGCATGGTAAACCGTATCGTATGGTGCCTTATCCGGTACTGCAATGCCATAAGCCCCTTTTGCATAATGAGAAGGATAAACCATCGGGCAGATATAGTCCAGATTTTCTGCCATAGACCGGTAATCCTGTCCGACAATCGCAGCATCCGTTTCATTATCGATAATCGTACCAAACACATCTGCCGATACCACCACTCCAAGCGGATGCAATGTATCATATGCATATCCGGTAAATTCGGTAATTGCTTCTTTTTTGGTTTTTCCTATGGCTTCTTCTCCATAATCAATTGCACCCGCGCTGTTATCGGTTGAGAAACGTATGTAATCAAACTGAATTTCATCGAAACCGGCCTTCGCTGCTTCAGTTCCTATTTCCATCAGATAATCCCATACTTCCTGTTTATAAGGATTTACCCATGCCTCTCCATTTTTATCCCGAAAAATGGCTCCATCTTTCGTTTTTAAACTAAGCTCAGGCTTCTTCTCGGCCAGATATGGGTCTTTGAAAGCTACGATCCGGGCAATCAGATAAATATCCTTTTCCTTCAGTTTCTGAATCAATCCTTCCAGATCCCTGATGTAAGCCACACCGGACTCGATTTCCAAAACGGTTTCACTCTGCATTTTATAGGTAACAACACCTGTATCATTTTTGATATCGATAACCATGGCATTCAACTCTGTCTGCTCCACAAGTGCAGTCAGTTCATCCATCTTATCGGTTCCTGCAACCGGACCGGTCACATAGATGCCCTTTACCTTAACCGGCTCTTTGATCGTCTTCGCTTTCTCCAGATAAGTAGCAACCATATCGGCAATAATTGTTTCCTGTATTTTTTCCCCGGTAAAAACAGCATCCGACATAACCGCCTGTACCGGCTCTTTCTCCCACTTTCCACAGGCTGTCAGATAAAAGCTGCCGCATATGAAAAAAAATGCCATCCAAAAAGAAATCATCCTTTTTTTCTTTCTCATTTGTTTCGCTTCCTTAATATCCGTAAATATCATAAATCTCCGGCATATATATCCCCGGTTCTTTATAAATAATCAGTGGCTTCTCCACTGTCATACGCGGTTTTCCACCCCGGTTTGCTTCTATCAGAACCATGTTTGGCTCTTTGTCTACAAAAGGATACACCATCTGCATCCGCTTCGGCTCCAGCTTATACTGATGCAGAAGCACCATAATTTCTGCCAGCCGAAAAGGCCTGTGTACCATAAAAAAGTTCCCGCCCGGTTTCAGCAGTTTCGCTGCCTGCGAAATAACATCTTCTAACGTGCACAAAATTTCATGCCTTGCAATCGCCTTGGCATCCCCCGGGTTGGTTATGCCATGCTGCTCAATCATATACGGCGGATTACAGGTTATAACGTCAAAAGAAGCAGCGTGAAAAAGATTCTCTGCTTCTTTGATATCTCCCGTAACAATCGAAATTTTCTCCTCCAGTCCGTTTAAAAAAACACTACGCCTTGCCATATCCGCACTTTCTTCCTGAATCTCAAGTCCCGTCAAGTGAGCTGCTTTCGTTTTGGCTTCCAGTAAAATCGGGATAATCCCGGTTCCGGTTCCCATATCAAGCACAAGACTTCCCTCTTTCGCCTTTGCAAAACCGGAAAGAAGAACAGCATCCATGCCAAAGCAGAATTTCTCCGGATTCTGAATAATCTGATAGCCGTTGCGCTGCAAATCATCTATTCTTTCTTTCTCTTTGAGCACAACTTTTCTATCCATTTCCATCACTTTCTATCCTTTAGTTATCATCCAGTTTGGATTTATTTCCTTCCTGTTTCTCCAGTTTTTCAAGCTCTCGCAATTCTTCATCATTGACTTCTACTTTATGATTTCTGTTATGCTTTCTCTTAAAACGAAGCTTTTCAACCTTGTATTCCTGAATTTCTTTCTCATCATCCACGTCAACAATGACCTTGACAAGCTGCCTGAGTACATTGACACTCTGCACTTCACCCTTAAGTCCGTCTTCTGTGGTTACAAAATCTCCCACATTGGGCAGTCTTCTGTTCAAATCCTCATAAGTTTCTTCCTCATGTTTTAAGCAGCACATCAATCTGCCACAAACACCAGAGATTTTCGTGGGATTCAGCGATAAGTTCTGTTCCTTTGCCATCTTAATGGATACCGGAACAAATTCGGATAAATGGGTATGACAGCACAAGGGTCTTCCACAAATACCGATACCTCCCACGATTTTCGTTTCGTCCCGGACACCAATCTGGCGAAGTTCAATTCTTGTCTTAAATACCGATGCCAGATCCTTGACCAGTTCCCGGAAATCGATTCTTCCATCTGCCGTAAAATAGAAAAGAACCTTATTATTATCAAACGTATACTCCGCATCAATCAATTTCATCTGCAGATTATGTTTTCTGATTTTCTCCAGACAGATTTTAAATGCCTCTTTTTCTTTTTCTTTGTTTGCTGCTTCCTGCTCATCATCCTTCGGAGTTGCTACACGCAGAACCGCTTTCAGTGGCTGGACTACCTTATCATCGGTTACTTCTCTCGGTTCTCCCACTACCGTACCATATTCGATACCTCTGGCAGTTTCCACAATCACATGACTGCCTTTCTTGATATCCAGCTTGCCCGGATCAAAATAATATATTTTACCCGCAGTGCGGAAACGTACTCCAATAACTTTTATCATAATCTATCAACCTCCATCCCCTTTTGGGGTTCTATTTTAATTTTCCTGAATCGTCAGAAGCAGAAGCTCCATGGTCAAGTCAAAATTAACATTGGCCTCCAGCCGTCTTTTTGCCTGCTGTAAGGCTTTGACAATCGTTTCAATTCCCTCATAGGTACTTCTGTCCGCTACCTTACGGATATGCTGCAGCTCATCTTTAAAAATCAGACTGTTAGCATCTTTAGTCGCCTTAAATAACAATACATCACGATACCAAACCGAGAGAATATCCAGATAATCTCCCACATCGAATTTATATTCCATGATTTTTTTAATCGCTTTGACAATTTCATTGATTTCCATATCATTGATATTTTTCACCAGAGAAAGTGCCTCATCTTTGACTTTTTCAAATTCCTCACTGGAAGCAAGCAGCTTTGCCTTTCCGATATTGCCTCTTGCAAAAGCCACACAAATATTTGCCTTATAATCCGGAATCTGTAATTCTTCCATCAGGTATTTTTTTACCTTCTCATCGGATACCGGTTTCATGTTCAGTACAACACACCGGCTTAGAATCGTTGGCAAAAGTGCTTCCACATTTGTTGTCAGAATCAAAATAACCGCATATTCCGGTGGCTCCTCCAACGTCTTCAGAAGGGCATTCTGCGCCTGTATCGTCATTTTTTCCCCTTCGTTCATGATGTAAATTTTCCTTGGACTGCTATAAGGCTTAATCACAATATCGTTGTTAATCTGTCCCCGGATGTCCTCCACACCAATAGTATTGGGCTTTTCATGGGAAACAAAAATAATATCCGGCTGATTGCCACTCAGTGCCTGTTTACAGGAATGACATTCCCCACAAGGCTCCGTTCCGCCTTTTTCACACTGTAGCGTCATTGCAAAAATCTTTGCAATGAACTCCTTACCGGAGCTTCTCTCCCCATTGATAATATAGGCATGCGATACCTTATTCATAGAAATTGCATTCTGTAAATGCTCCTTCAATTGTTCCTGTCCGATAATATCTGTAAATTTTGCCATTTATAAACCTCCATTACGTGAAGATATCCAAAAGAAGTCCCCGTATCTCCCCGATTTTACTAAGAATTGCCAAATTGTCCTTTTCCTCTTTCACAAGCTCCTGCGCCAGCTCGTCCAGATTCTGATCTACCAGACGAATAATGCCATACACCCGGTGTCTGCCTCTCCTGTCCAGGAAATTTTCTCTCGAAAAAGCGTGGGAACGGTTCACGACCTCATTTAAAAAATCCTTAATCAATGCCCGATATCGCTTCATGTCTTTAATATCCCTGTGTTTGGCAAGCTTATCACCCTGTCTGGTGATTTCCTCCATCATCTGTGTCAATGCAGTCTGTAAATCCTGCTCCTCTATTCTGCTGACTAATGTAAATTTAAAAGAACCGTCTGTCGGCTGTGTCTGTTGAGTCTGTTCAACCGGCGCAGACTGATTCACCTGATTCACCTTAATATCCACGCAAAACCTCCCGGCGGCAAACTGCCTGCCTTCTCTTTCTACCCATCATAAAAGAAATCTGCTCTTATAAATTTTCTTTTAAATAAGTAATGATTTTGGCTAGACATTGGTCCAGCTCATCATTATAAAAAGTCCTGCTGATTCCTGCTGTCTGCATTTTTTCTATCGAAAAATCTTCTGTATCTGCCAGAAAACGCCTGCACATTTCCTCATACTTCGGGCGGTCCTGTGCTTTCTCTCTGTCCAGTGCCCGCTGCAGCCGCACACCATCATCCAGCTCAATCATAACAGGAAGGACTCTGTCCTTTCCATAAAACTGGCAGATATTTGCATATGCCTCCAATGTACCAATCATCACATAGGACTGCTCTTCCAGATCAATCTGTTCATCTGCTACGGTAAAATAACGCCATACTCCATAGCAGGTATTATATGCTCTTGATTCAATCACGCTTCCGGCACGTAAAAGAGCCTGATATCCATCCTCATCTGTAAAATGGTATTCCACCCCGTCCTTTTCGCCGTCACGAATCGGTCTTGTCGTATAGGGCACTATTTTTTGAAGCTTTACTTCATCCTGTTCTAAAAGCTTCTTAAAAATGGTATCTTTACCCGAGGAGCTTTTACCCATAAGACATACTATTTTACCCATTCTTCTCTCCATGTCAGAGCAGTTTACTGCAATGAATCTATTCTTACTTTTATAATGCCATATTTCTATGGGAATTTCAAATTTTTCTGCGGCAAACGGCAATTGTTTCCTGTCCGGATATACCCTGTACGCATAATCCCATCCGCAGGCTCTCCAAAATCCTCTCGATTTCTTGTTTACCAATCACTTCGCCCGGCACAAGAATCGGAATCCCCGGTGGATATAAATTGACAAAATCTCCGGCAATTTTACCCTCTGCCTGTATCAACGGAATTTCTTCACAATTTTCTTCGTTTTCAAGAATCGTCGCAAAAGTCTTTGCGATGGTCATTGCCGCTTCCGGTAATGCAGTCTCGGATAGTTTGAGAGAAAACGATGACTTCCCGCCTGCTTCTATCCTACCATCAATCCGCAAAAGTGCATCAGCCAATCTCTGCCAGCCTTCTTTTCCATCCATAATTGTCATAATAGCAAGCACATAACTGTCTGCCGCCATCTCCATCTGCAAATGAAACTCATCCCGTAAAATATCATAAAGCTGCTGCCCGTTCATACCAACAGTACCCTTTACAGAAATAACCAGTTTTCCCATATCCCATGCCTTAAAATGGTAGCACTGCTTATCAACAGCCTCCTGATTTCCGATGCGGATATGTTTACAGGCTTTCATCTGTTCCATAAAATGGCAGTAATTACTTTTCATTTTTGCATAACCGGCATCTGCATTTTCCCGCATATAAGTAATGCAGGCATCCATATTAGCCATAAAAACATAAGACGGGCTGCTTGTCTGGAAAATGCTTAAATAACGGCGCAGCTTTTTCCGGTTTACCAGATTGCCGTTTACATGAAGCAAAGCGGTCTGTGTCATGGCTGGCAACGTCTTGTGCAGACTGTGAATCACCAGGTCTGCCCCCTGTCTTACCGCATTCTCCGGCATCCCTTCCGCCAGTCCCAGATGAGCCCCATGAGCCTCATCGACAATCAAAATCTTACCATACTTGTGAACTATCTGAGCAATCCCGCGAATATCCGCTATGATGCCTTCATAAGTCGGTGACGTAATCACTACCGCCTTACATTCCGGATATTTCTCCAGTGCCATTTCCACTGCCGGCGGGCTGATGGCATCTGCAATTCCATATTCCGCAATCTGTCCCGGACAAAGATAGCGAAGCTGTAATTCCTGCAAAAAAGCCGCATGATAAACCGATTTATGACAATTTCTGGCAATCAGAATCGTATCTTTTTTCTCCGTTGCCGCCAAAACCGCCGACAACACACCACAAGTACTTCCGTTTACCAGAAAAAAGGTTTCCTCTGCCCCATATAGCTGTGATGCACGCTCCTGTGCCTGTCGAATTATTCCTTCTGCCTGATGAAGATTATCGAAACCGTCAATTTCCGTTATATCAATCCGGAAAAAGTCCGACCATTCCTGCATCTGGCGGCTTCGCTTATGCCCCGGCATATGATAGGGGTAAAAATCACTGTCACCATAAGCAGAAAGTGCTTCATACATTCCTAACCATTCCATTTTCCATGTCCCCTGTGTACTCCGATGGTTTCCATCAAAGAACAATATTTATCAGCCGTTGTCACTACCCATGCCTCCCTGCATACCGGCGGCACAACGGACAATGGCCACATGTGCTTAATAATAATATCACGTTGTCTGTCCGTTAACTGGTACTCTTTGGAGGCATTCTCCAAAGCAATTGCCGGATGATGAAATCCATGTAGCCGCTGCCGGTTCGCCAGATATGCCTTATCATGCCAGTCATAAAGAAAATAATCGTGTAAAAGCGAGCCTCTGATTAAATCCCGCTTATTACAGTGCAAACCCAGTTTTTTATCGAGCATCAGACTATACCTAGCTACATTCACACAATGATTGTTAACGGTCATATTTCCATGCTGGATATGCGCTCTCGTTTTCCTGAAATTCTCCGAATCCAGAATGTCCTTTCCATATTCCCGCAGCAGCTTGTGGATACGACGGTGTCTTTCGTAATGTTTTTTCAGTTTTTCAGAAGATTTTTGTTTCCACTTTTCCAGATTCTTCACATTCATCCTCATTTCTGCGCATGCTTTCATAATTTCATCATTCTACTCCCCAGACTCTATCAGCTTATGCAAAACAGCTGCTCTGTGTTCCCACATATGTGCTGCTTCTGCCATCTGATAACCTTTATCTATCATATTCTGCAGCTTCGGTGGATTCGATAAAAGCCCATAAACTATGTCCGGTAATTCTTCCATATATTCCAAGGAATAAATCTTACAGTCCACATCATCCTGTAGAATTTCATCCAGATAAACGTTACTGTCTGTCAGGCACAGTGCACCGTTTAACATAGAATTAAAGATACGGTCATGCGCACCATCCCGAAACCAGGGCATCACGTTCAAAGAAATTTTGGACTGACATAGCTTTTTCAGACAGCCCTCCGAATCCAGGCTACTGCCGGCAACCAGATTTTCCGGTTTTTTACAAGGCAGCTTATCCCAGCCACTGCCAAATACATGCACTTTGATGCCTGCATCCACAAGCTGCTGCACTGCCTGTCCCCTTGTCTGAAACCGGACGTACAAATCGATGAAGGTCAGCTTGCACAAAACCATTTTGAGTTCCTCTTCCGTCACTTCCGGAATTTCCTGTACGATATGTTCCTTCGCCACATCCTCCACCGTCCGCATCGGATGCGCCAGAAGGTCATCTATCATACCATAATAAAATGCTGTATATTCATCATCAATTCGTGTAATATATTTCTCAAACTGCTTAGGCGGTGTATAATTTCCCACCATCGTCACATCATATTTCCGGTACTGCGCCGGAACGTATGCCTTGTTTGGATACAGCTTTGTTCCTGCAAGCGGCAGAAAGGGACCTCTTTGAATCTCCGGGAAAAACCGTTTCATATACTTTTCATGGTTTCTGTCAATGCTGATGTGATGATAACCCTTTGGTACTCTTTCCAGAAAGTGATGGTAATACATGGGGTGATCCACTACGATATTATAGCTTGGTATATTCAGCTCATCCCACATCGTAAGGCCATTTTCATCCAGAAAATAGTCTTCACCACTCATGCCATGAAAATTGAAATTGACCAGAACCGTATTTCCTTTTTCAAAAAAACGGAAAAACTTATCCGCACTGCTCCATACATTGCTCAAGTCAAAAAGAAACGTTTCATGTCCCATTTTCTGAAACGCTTCCGCCAACTGTATGGAAAAATACCCCTGGGTTTCAATATCCCCTTCAAAAAGCATAATCTTTTTCATGTGCAATGTCTGTTCCTTCCTGCAATTCCGTTTTTATATTATCACAGTTTTTCCGAAATTCCTACAAAAAAAAGCCATGTACTTTCTTTCTCAGTACACAGCCTTATTCCCTGTTATTCTTCAAATATTGCCTATTTCTACACTCGAAAAAACTTCTTTTTTGTCCGTATCTGTTCTTTCCACTTACAACAATCATTCAGATGCAACATAACATGGCGTGTCGGCGGCATAAGTAAAAGACCTGCCACATCCTTTTTGCCCCAGAAATCCAGAAGCCAGATAGAATCTTCCTGCTCTGTTACTCCGCCACAGTTCAAAATCCTATCCAAATCAGAAGAATCAACTTTCCTCTTCATATCTTCTGCTTCTAACCCTTCCACAATTTCTCTGGTTCTTCGTCCAACTACATTGCGGTATCGCAATAATTCCTCTTTATTAAGTGCATGACTTAATTCCATGATTTCATCATCTGACAAAGCATTTCCGGTATCGGTAAACAGCGCATGCAGCCTGCTTTTCCATTCCTCATTAAATATTTGTTCTTCTTTCGCAATTAACATATTCATAGTTAAATCTTCAATTCGTGCAATATGCCACAGCACCCACGCTATCGTTTCATCCTTTGCCGTTGGCATAATGGCATACTCTTCCTGCATTAAATCCCGTAAAAGCCTGTCAACTTCATTTTCTTCTGTACCGGACACTTCCGATAAATGAAGTTTCTCATGTATCTCCAAAAATAACTGTTTCGCACTTTCAAGTTCTTCCTTTTTACGAATGACCGTACTTAATTCCTTATGTAAATCGCTTAACCCGCTTCCGAAATATTTCATGATTCTTTTTCAAGACCCTCTCTTCTCTCCAAATCAAATAATAATATTGAGTTAATTATAGCATATTTGGAATGCTCACCATTTGGGAGAAACAGCAGGACATTGGTTTCTTGTAATTGCTGCCCTCAGCTCCACAAAACAGCCACAGACACGGCACATACCATTTAGCAGACTATCACACTGCTTACATGCAGACAGCCTTGTCTGATAGACTTCTTCCGATGCCTTGATGTTCTCATCCAGTCTGGCAATGTAATCATACATATTTTCATAATATGCTGAATCGGGCATTTCTTTTGTAAGGCACTTCCGACAAAATCTGCGTTCCTCCATCAGGACTTCACTTCCAGATGAAGCACACTACATGGCGGAATGGTTAAGCAGATGTTTCCCGAGTCTGTAATTACAAAATCCGTAAATTCGGTTTCCCTAATTGCTTCCGGTTCTTCAAAAGTATTGTGTCCTTTCATAGGACCGGTAAGAATCGTTGCCAAAATATGCTCCGCTCTTTTTTCAAAAAAGCGAATCTCAATCGGATTTTCCTGAACAGGTGAAAGATTTCCTAATGTAATATGAATATTGCCTGCTTCATCCATGGAAACAGATTCTGACAAGTCCGGTATTTTATCATCATCTGTTCCGATTTCCGATATTTCCATATCACTCTCCAGCAACTCTGCATTCTGATGATTTCGATACATATGAAATACATAATAAGTCGGAGTCAACAGCATTTTGTTACCTTCTGTGAGAATCATAGCCTGAAGTACATTTATCATCTGGGCAATATTTGCCATTTTTACACGATTACAATGCTTATTGAATATGTTTAAGGATGCACATGCCACCAATGCATCACGCATGGTATTCTGTTGATAAAGAAATCCCGGATTGGTACCAAACTCCACATCAAACCAACAACCCCATTCATCAACTATCATTCCTATCTTCTTTTCCGGATCATACTGATCCATAATGTGACTATGTTTTTCAATGAGTTCTTCTATATAGAGTGCTTTCTTTATAGTACGATACCAGTCTTTCTCATCAAATTCAGTTGCACTTCCTTTATTCGTCCAATCTCCCGGAACCGTATAATAGTGCAAGGAAAGACCATCCATCATACCATGTAATTCTTTTTGTGTATGATCATAAGTTTTCTTCAGGACTTCTTCTGTCCAATGATAATCATCTGCATTAGGACCACAACAAATCTTATGGATATTTCCATCACCTGCATAATCTTTGACAAAGGACTGATATCTCCGGTACAAATTACCATAATAATCCGGAGTCATATTTCCGCCGCATCCCCAGCTTTCATTTCCGATACCAAAATAGTCAACCTTCCAAGGTTTTTCCCGTCCGTTTTTCTTTCGAAGTTCTGACATGGGAGAAACGCCATCAAAAGTCATGTACTCTATCCATTCAGACATTTCCTGCACTGTACCGCTTCCCACGTTCCCATTTATGTATGTTTTACAACCAAGCTGCTCACAAAGCTCCATAAATTCATGGGTTCCAAAGCTGTTATCCTCAAGTACTCCTCCCCAATTCGTATTTATCATTTTCTTTCTTTCAGCCTTCGGACCAATTCCATCCTTCCAATGATATTCATCCGCAAAACATCCTCCCGGCCATCGTAATACCGGTATTTTCAAGTCCTTTAATGCATTGACAACATCAATACGCATTCCGTTCACGTTTGGAATTTCAGAATCCTCCCCTACATAAAGACCTTCATAAATACATCTTCCCAAATGCTCTGAAAATTGACCGTAGATTTCTGCATTGATTTTTCCAAGTTTCTTATTTTCATTTATAGTAAGTTTAGCCATAATAATTGTTCATTCCTTTTCAAGTTTCTATCTATTCCTCTACAATTGGTTTATAATTGATGCTGACTTCAATGTCCTGATTATAATTCCCGAACCCTTTACCAAAAATAGTGAGTCCTCCTACATGTTCTGCATCTTCCGGAACCTCAAGCCGCAATTTCAACATACTCATATAATCCAACGCAAACTCATTTATTGTTACATCTGATACAAGCACTCCATCCATAAAAGTTCCTTGTTCATTAATGGTAAGAACTTTCAGTATACCATACTGCCCCCAATTGTCATACCACCATTCTGGTGTAAAGGTGCCACGCACACCGCCAAGATCCCCTGGACTTGTCCACACTGCACATTTCTTTTCATTAAAAATAAAAGATATGTCCGACGGCCACAAATTATTAAACCCCGGTGCCTCGGAGCCAAGCTCCATAGAAAAAGAAATCTGTGTAATCCTCTGACCATCCGGAATAAAGGCTGGTATTACATATTCAACATACCCTTGTGTAAACCATAAAATATCTGCCGAATATCTACCGGGATGTGCAAAATATCTGATATCATCCACCTCTCCCAATAATGCCGTTCTAGTTGCAAGTCCACAAGTAGGACATACCAGGTAATCCGTATAGTGTCCCACCTTGATACTTGTCTGATAAACATCCTTCCGTTCCTTCTTCGTATGAATATCAATTAATATTTTGTCTTCACAAACCGAGCACTTTTTTTGGTTTCCATGTCCTTCCAGCTCGTTGGAAACTACGATCAATCCACATTCTTCCAGCATTTTAATGTGGTAAGTCAACGCACTGTTAGCAATTTTTAAATGGTTTGCCAACTCATTCATATTCATACTATTATTTTCTAAAAGAAGACAAATAATCTCTATACGCACTTCTGAAGCAAGAGCCTTATAAACATCCAACCCCTCCATCAAAGAAGGAATATGCAACATTTTATTATCCTCCGATATCTATATTCATTGATTTAGATCATTATAATCTATCTGATTCTTAATTGTCAATTTACACCATTTTTACATAATTTTCGCATCTTAGATAGTGAAATAGACCAAAGGATATAGCATCTTTGGCCTATTTCATGAGGATAATTTATTATCTGCGTATTAGTAAGTTACTTCTATTCCAAGAGATTCCTGTGCATCATTCCAAGCACTAGTCCAGTCTGACATAATATCATCAAAAGATTCTGAACCGGTAGAAGCTGCTTCTACAATTCTCTGAACCTTCATATCACCGCCTGCATTAAAGGAAAGTTCTGATTCTGCATTCATTTCTCCTAAAAGTGTTTCCTCACCTTCTAATGCCGGAATATCCGTAAGCATGATACAAGTATCAAATGCGGAATACATTTCAGGGTTCTTTCCTTCCTTATATGTTGAATAGCAACCTTCTGAATAATTCCAATCTGACTTTTCAATCATCCACTTAATAAATATCAGTGAAGCAATCTTATTGTCATCAGAGGAAGAAACATTAACTGCGTAGTTATAATCTCCACCAGCTAAAACATACTGTGAACCATTTACAGTCATAGGGAAAGGCATATAACCGATATCGTCGCCATGTTCACCTGCCTCAACCATCTGTGAGAATGCCCATGAACCAAGTACCATAGTTCCGATTTCACCATTATTAATCATACCTTTACAACCTTCCCAATCAGTTGTGGCATAATCATCCTCTATTAAACCTTGTTCTACTGCATCAAACAGAATTTTGTAAAGAGCATATGCACCGGTTCCATCCCCATTATTCTTGAAAGGTTCTGCTGTATGGACAAATTTCTGATTCATATAAGTATCATCCCCATTAGAAACTACTCCAAGATATGCATCCCATGCTCCCATTGTCCATCCTGCTGCATAATTGGTATACAAAGGAATAGCATCTGTGTTATCTTTGATTGCCTGTAATGCTGCAATAAATTCATCTGGTGTCTTTGGAAGCTCTGTTATTCCTGCTGCTTCAAAAACTGCTTTGTTATATACAATACCCTGTGCATTTCCCCACACCGGAATACCATAGCTAATTCCATCATAGGACCAGGAACTAACAAAATTCAGTTCCTGACTCATATCCTCTAAAGATCCAAGTGGCATAAAATATGTACTCAGTTCCTTAGTTTCAATAGCAGGAATCCACATTACATCTCCCCAATCTCCTGCAGAAAGACGGAGCAATGCATCCTGTGCATAGTCTGTTAATGCTTCTGCTTCCACGGTAATATTAGGATATTCTTTATTAAACTCTGCAAGCAATGCCTCCATGGTGCCATCTGCTTCACGGTCTGTTCTACAATGTAAGAATTTAATCGTTGTTGTTAAGTCTGTATAGTCTTCTCCAAGTGTAATATCAAGATATCCAGGAACTCCCTCTGTCTGAGCCTCCGTTTCAGCAGAATCCGTTTCCTCTGTTTCAGCAGGAGTTTCTTCCTCTGTTTCAGTTGAACCCCCTTCTTCTTTCTTCGTTTCTGTTTCAGTAGATGCTTCATCTTTTGCACCACCGCAAGCAACTAACGAAAATGTCATTGCTGCTGCAAGTGATAAAGCAATCACTTTTTTTAATTTCATAGCGTATTTTCCTCCTTTTGTTAAAATATATTTTAATTACTTCAAATATATTTTAAGTTTATCATGTGTTTATTATTGTGTCAACCGTAATGTGAAATTATTGTGTCAGTTTGTAAATCCATGATGTATTTCTACAAATTTCTTCGATAAATTCAAATACTATGTTATAATCAAAATCACAAAAATATAAGTTATGAATAAATAGGGAAGTATTGATAATGAATCGGATTAATGAACTATTAAATAATTTGGAAAAATTACATACAACAGAATTAGGCGTTAAACGAATCATGAAAAACCTGTCTTTGGATACCGATAATGTAGTTGAATGGTGTAAAACCAAAATAGGATTACCTAATGCTGCTATTTCAAGAAGTGGAAAGAATTGGTATATAGACGTAGACAACTTTGTCATAACAGTAAATGCTTATAGTTACACTATCATAACAGTGCATAAGTCCAAGCAGCTTTGTTAAGAAAGATATAAATATAATATTCTGTCAATTAAATATATCAAATAAAAAAGAAGTGTTGTTCTCTCAACACTTCCAACCTTTTCTATTTTTAAAATGAGCCACTGGGGATGTCAACAGGGGTTCGAATCCCCAGATTCCCAGTTACTTCCTTATTTACAATGAGCCACTGGGGATTCGAACCCCAGACAACTTGATTAAAAGTCAAGTGCTCTACCGACTGAGCTAGTGGCCCTTATTAGCTTATAAAGCAAAATGCCCAGAACCGGAATCGAACCAGTGACACGAGGATTTTCAGTCCTCTGCTCTACCAACTGAGCTATCTGGGCATTGAGTAGCGGGGACAGGATTTGAACCTATGACCTTCGGGTTATGAGCCCGACGAGCTTCCAGA
>JAQXTA010000024.1 GCA_029219245.1 Lachnospiraceae bacterium
CAACTGTCAAGGATGCTTCGCACCACTTTGTGGCATAGTCCTTGACAGTTGGAATAACTCAGCCTAAAGAAGCACCCAAGAGGACTAAGCCGGAGTCTGCCCAAACGGGCAATTAGACCTTGCAAAAGTACAGGATCTGGGTTAAAGTAAAGCCACAAGTCATTGCCTGATACATTATCAGAGCATCGTGGGTGAACTCTATCCAATTAAATCCGAAGGTAAATTTACGCAGTCAAATAATGGATATGATATTGCTTTTCCAAAAAAAATATTGTATGATGAGTTTACATAATGCAATTATTATTGTTACCCATTTACATATTATAATATTTTTAGGGAGGCTCAGTCATGAAAAACTTCAAAATTACAAGAATATGTATAGCTTTATGTCTTATACTCGGACTTACTTGTATGCCAATTTGCAAACTTCCGATACAAGCAGCAGAAATCATTGCAACCGTTTCGGGGACTGTTTTATCCGGAACAACATCGGATTTATTACAGCTTTCTACAAAAGAGGGAAAGATGCAGATAAAACTGGATAGTGGAACCGATGCCAGTGCTTGTAAAATACTGCTCCCCGGCAAGTCCATCAATGTTTCCGTATCGCATGGTTCCGATGGGTATCTGCATGCCGTAAAAATAACAACCGGCGCACAGACAAACACTGTGTCCGTTGATACCTCAAAAACATCCAGCGTGACCGGAACCATCAGTGAAAAAACAACTGATGATATTATCTATCTCAATACCGCTCAGGGCGAAATGCAAATCAAGCTGGACACAACTACTAACCTGAGTGGATGCTCTGTTCTGGTTGCCGGTAAGACCTACACCATTAGCTGTGCACGCGGTGCTGATGCCTTTATGCATGCCATCAGTATCTCGGATGCTGCCACTATAAGCAGCTCCACAAACGGTTCTACAAGCAGTGATCCTTCCTTAACACCTGCACCGGCTACCGATGCCAATAACAACATCTCTACTTCAACGGTTTCCGGAACGGTAACCAAGAATACCAAAGAAAATATGCTGTGCCTATCCACCAGCTACGGAGAGATGCAGATTGTTATCGACAGCAATACCGATAGCCGCAATGGTATGTTTCTGATGCCGGATCGTAAATTAACAGTTACCGTTTACCGCGGTTCCGATGCCTATATGCATGCTGCCACCATTACCGGTGTAAAAACCTATGCCGAACCGGTAAGTGTGGATACTTCCAAAACATCTACCGTAACGGGAACGGTAAGCAGCAAGTCTACAGAAAATGTACTTTATCTGAATACCTCCTACGGCGAGATGGAGCTCAAATTGGATGCAGTCAGAAGTATTAGTGGTTTAAAAGTCCTCGTAAGCGGCAAAAAAATTACTGTGACCTGTGCAAGAGGTTCGGATGCTTATATGCACGCAGTTGATATTATTGGATAAATACAGGACAAAAGGATGACAAAAATATTAAAAACCATAATAAAAATTTCGATTGGTATTCTGTGTTTTTTTGCTGTGATAACCGGAGTCTGGGCAGGTGCTTATTTTCACCGTTCCTCTCCTTCCGCAATACAGCAGTATGAAACAACCAATCCTTATATTCAGGAAATAACGCAGATATCTGCCCATAGAAGCGGTGCCGGAATTATGCCGGAAGAAACCATGATGGCTTTTAAAAACTGTGTGGAAAATGCAGATTTTACGGTTGACTTTTTTGAATTTGATTTGCACATTACCAAAGATGGAGTCCTTGTTCTGCTCCATGATGACGAGCTTGACCGGACATCTGACTGTGAAGCCGTTTTTCAGGAAGCAAATGTCCGTCCTGAAAATAAGACCTATGAAGAACTTCGTATGTTGAACATGGGTGCAAAATTCATAACAGACAGTGGGGAAATGCCTTATGCGAATCTGCATGGAAGTGAAGTTCCCGATGACTTACGCATTTTAAGCCTTGATGAAGTTCTTGATTATCTAACAAGCCAGGGAAATTATAACTACATTATTGAAATAAAAAATGAGGGAGAACTTGGTAAGCAGGGGGTTGACATTCTTTATACCACATTAAAAGAACATAATCTGTTAGATTCTGCTATTTTAGGCTGTTTTCATCCGGAAGTGTCCGACTATATGGATACAACTTATCCGGATATGAAACGGGGTGCATACACTGCGGAAGTGAAAGAATTCTATATTGCCGCACTGACGAACCAATCCGACTACACTCCAAGTTTTGATGTCCTTCAGTTGCCGTTTGGCAGCATGGAAGACAGCTATGGACTCAATCTGGCAACCGCACAGATTATCAATTATGCACACAAGAATGATCTGGCTGTTCAGTATTGGACAATCAATAATGAAACGGATATGGAATATTTGATTCGTATCGGTGCCGACTGCATTATGTCAGATTATCCGGATGTTTTATATTCGGTAAGAAGTTCTATTACAGATTAAAATAATTTATTTCATCTGCCGCCTGCTTAAGCAGTGCGGCAGTTTTTATATCTTATTTTTCAGTCCTTTTCCTCTGGTAAAATTTATTGACAAGCTTCATCAACGCTGGAAATCCCGCCATAATGAAAACGTAGGCAATAATATAATATAGCATTTTGCCAAAATAACTTCCCATCATACTGATTTCTTTCATTGCAGCATACAATGGTTCACAAACAGCTTTCATCACAAGCGCCAACAAAACAGCACCAGCGATGAAACAAATCATTTTCTGCCATACTTTCTGCATTGGCTCAAACTTCACCAATCTTCTCTCCAGAATCCAGCCAATCAGAAAACCAACCGCACAACCTGCCGCACTATAACAATCCGTTATCATTTTCGCCGGGTCTACCAGGATACTTCCATCAACTGCATAATCAACCGGATAAGATTTTAGGGTAAAGAAAACTAAATATATAGCGCAGATTACCAGACCGGCTCCCAAAACAAGCAAATCTCTGTTCTGCTTCGCTTCCATCCACCGCATCAGACGATAATCGGCAAAGATAACAAGGCTGCAAAGCGCACAGCTTACAATAACATCCTGTGGTGTATGCACCCCTAGGTAATTTCTGGAAAACATAACCAGCATAATCATCACAACACAAAGCGTAGCAAGCCACTTTCTCCTACGCTGCCAGACTGCTATCGTTCCAAATTCGGCTGTTGCAAGCTGCGTATGTCCACTGGGGAAAGAATATCCGGTTGCCGTCTGCATAGAATTACCTGCCGGGACAATGCGCGCATCCCGAATCCATGGACGGTATACACAGCAGATATTTTTCAGAGTCTGATTCGCCACATTACCAAAGCCTACATTCATCGCTATCATAATGCCCGCTTTTTTATCAATACACCAATATATAGCCGCCATCATCAGATACGCGTAGGTTCCATGTACAAAATCAGAAATAAACTCAAAAAATGCATCCATTGCACCGCCGGTAGCATTCCTCAGTTCCTGCAGCCAAAGTAAATATTGAATATCCATGTCTTTTTCCTTTCCAATCGGTTTATTTCATCTTTCTGTTATACGCGGGTCAAAGCTTCTGCTCCATCACTAATAGCAAAGCCAGAAACTGACATGTCCTCTATATATGTAATTGTAACCTATTATGGGTATCAGCGAAACAATTTATTTATAAATTTGCCAAATTTTCTTCAATCGACTCCTGCAACTTCCTTGCAAGCTCTGCAATATCGGAAAGACTGTTTTTTGCCGCCTTTACCTTGTCAAGTTCCTGCTGTACAGTACTTTGGTATACCATTTCCTTCCGAACCCTCATATCATTATTGGAAAAACCAAATACCATATCCTCTATACCCTCTTCCATACGGACAAGTTCCACCCTCATCTCACAGTAAAGTACCGTTTCATTTCGCCATACACGATATTTTCTGGAAAGGCTACCGTTTTCCCTAAGATATAACAGCATCTCCTGCAAATCTGCCAGATTCAGAAAAAACTCCTGATCCTCCTCATAGATATCCTGTGTCACATATGCCCGGAACACCTGTTCAAAGCTTACTCCGGAACGCAACATTTCACCATAGTGTTCTTCTATAAAGGGGTCCATCCGGTATGGTGTCACAATGTCCTTTTGTATATCTACATAACAGACCGTAACATATTCATTTGCCAATACCCCAATGATATTCATTTCACGCAAATGCTCTCTCTGGGATTCGATTGTCTGCTCCATATATTTTTGAAGTTCCTGCTGATATGACAATGTCTGAAAGTATAGATAATAGGCAATCGTGGAAAGCACAAATGCCGTCCTGCCAAGACCCTGTACCGCAAAAAAGGATTCCAATACAATAGACACAATAACAACCAGACTAATCCCCCATATAACAATATTTTCTAAAGTTTGCTTCTTACTTCCTCTGAATATGGAAAATAGCAAAGTACACAACAGATATATAAGAGAAACAATATGCGTTATATATCCAAGCGGTCCTCTGGCAAATTCGTTGTTTGCATTATAGGAATACACAATATCGGTAAAAAATGCAGAAAATGCAGCAATAACATTTAAAAATGCCGGGGCTGCCAAAAGTAGAAATTTCTTATCCGTTACCTTTAACCGCAGAAATATCTGTAAAATTCCAAGCAACAGAAATGGCCGGATACTGTATCCGACAGCAGATAACAAAATCCGCCATTTGGTCGGCTCTTCAAAGGTTGCTATCCATAATTCTGCATTATAAACAACTAATTCTATGATTTCCAAAAAACATAAAAGGATAAAAATATCCTTTTTCTCCTTATCTTCTGTCTTATAAGAAAGCAGAAAAATAAAAAGAAACAACAGCCCCGCTATCGGCGCAAAATTATTAGAAATAATATTGATTAACATATTATTTTCCCCCTTATATTATACCTTTCCCCTTATTCGCATCTCCGGACAGAATACATACCGGTTTCTTCCAAGATTTTTTGCTGAATACAAAGCAGCATCTGCATTTTCAAAAAGTACCGAATATTTATCTCCGTTAACCGGACAAACAGCAACGCCAATACTTGCCCCAATCTGTATTTTATTATCTGGTGTTTCAATGGAACGAATATCGGCAAGAAATTTATTCAGGCACGATATTATCTCTTTATTATGAAATTCTCCCGGTATCCAAACCTGAAATTCATCTCCGCCAAATCTCCCGGCCATGGCATTATCCGGAAAGCTATGCCGTATGCAATCTCCCATGGTATGTAAGACCATATCCCCAAACACATGTCCGTAGTTATCATTTATACTTTTGAAATAATCCAGATCCATGATAAGAAGAATCCCATGGTGTTCCGAAGTATGCAGCCTTTTCGTAATCATGCGTTCAAATGCCGCCTTGGTAAAACATCCCGTCAGCTTATCCGTATCCCGTTCTCTTTCAATATATCTTTTCTGTATCATCTCCCTCATTTTTGTCCGCATAATCCGCATATGGATAGCACTTCCCAAAAAAATACAACACAATGCGTTTACCGTATCGGTATATGCCAGATAATATGCTTTTTGATGAAAATCCACCGGGATAAAAAAACACAGAACAAGGAAAAAATAACCAAACAGCCTCCAAGGCCTGTCTATCACAAGAAGCGGTGCCGCTATCATGATAACACAAAATGTTGTCGCTGATATATCCCGCCTGAGAATGGTATTCAGAATAATGGCATATGCCAGCATCCCTGTCATCGCCACATACCAGAGCGGCACAATAAAGTGATTCCCTTTCTTTTTCATAATCTGACATAATATCTGAATGATTAGAAAGCAAACCCAGATTAATCCATAAATCTTCCGATTGGGTGCCATCATTTCCGAGAGCAGGCTTCCTAGAAACAACCCCGCAAACATGATAACAAGACAAATAGAAGCCATGCTTAAAGAACTGCGGTTCTTTTCCCGTACCTCTTCTGCTATCTCTTGATATTCCTGTTTTGTTACGCCACCATAGATGAAAAAATTCCAATATTTTTTAATAAAACTCCTCATGTACATCCCGCCTTTAATATACTGTGATTATTGTGATCCGGAATATTATAGCAAACCCGATGTAACCAAACCGTAACAAAACACACCGCCAATCATTATTTTTAAATTAATTTTTTATTTGCATTTTTGATGCTGTCAAGCTGGGCTGTCCTTGTTTCTGCCCAGGAATATTCCCTCATGTATTCTCCGCCGTAGCTTTGGATTACCTCTTCTTCTCCGGCAAGCATACGATACAAATCACAATCTACCTTTTCTGTCAGAAGAATTTTTTTTCTTCCTTCCGACACAATGATGTCGTCAATCCCTGCTTCTTTTAATGCATCCATCAATCGTTTCAGTGTTACCCTGTAAAGTGAATGTGTGTTCTCATCATTTACCCTTTCCTGCCACAAACAGGAAATGGCATCTCCGGCAGTAACGCCATAATCACCGCGATCCACTAAAAGTGCGAACAGTTCCTCCGGCTTTGTTCTTCCTAACGAGAGCCTGTTTCCATCAATGGTAACAACAAAATTCGGTATGGTCTGTATTTTGATTCGCTTATCTGGCAAAGGTCGGTATCTTGCCGCTTTCTCCAGTTCCTTATGTACTTCCTGCTTCGTATATGGTTTTAATATATAACCAATAGCATCTACACCAAATGCCTGCAATGCATACTGTTCAAAGGCCGTCATAAAAATAATGCGGATATTCTGATCCGTTTCCTTGAGTTTTTTGGCCAGTTCCAGTCCATGCATGGATGCCATCTCCATATCCAGAAATGCGATATCTATACGGTTTTCCTTTGACCATTTTATTGCTTCTTTGCCATCCTGAAACAGACGAAGATTTTTAATCTCCGGAAAATCCTGTACTGTCAGTCGAAAATTATCCAATGCCGGCTTTTCGTCATCCACACAAATTACATTCATTTTTTTGCCTCCTTATCAGATTCACCCTGTATATATGGTATTTTTATCTCCACCCTTGTTCCCTTTCCCGGACTGCTTTCTATCTCTATACTTCCATTCATCATATGCTTCAGACGAAAGCGGACATTCTCAAGGCCAATAGAATTGCCCCTCATTTTATCCGGATCAAATCCAACCCCATCATCCTCAATACAAATGAGAATATCATCTTTTTCCCTTTTTGTGCGAAGCCAGATTGTTCCACCATCTTGTTTTGGCAGCAGACCATGTTTAATGGAATTTTCCACAATCGGTTGTAATATCAGCGATGGAATTGTAAACTCCTGTGTTTTCATATCTGTCACAAATCGAATCTTATCACCGAAACGTACCTGTTCTAATGTCACATAATCCTCCAGATGCTCCCTTACTCTTTGAAATGTTACTGGTTTATCTTCCTGCATGATGTCAATGTTACTTCTGAGATATCTTGCAAACCGTACCACGGTATCATCTGCTTTTTCCGGATCATATTTGCACATACCGCTGATAGCATTTAATACATTAAAGATAAAATGTGTCCGAATCTGGCTCATAGCAAGAATAATGCGGCTGTTATGTAATTCTCTGGAAAGTTTTTCTGCCCTTTTGGACGCCATGTATCCTGCCGGAATAGTCTTTATAGCCTTTATCAAATAGAAGGCAAAAAGCAATATAAAAAATATCTTTATAAGCAGACCACTTAACCACCAAGACATACAGGTATTAAGCAGTTCTAAGAGTATCGCCAGAAGCATTAACTGATACGATACTATCATAATCCTTTTTTCTCTGCCTTGCTGACGGAATTCTACAACGCAACAGATTAAAAGCAGAATCAATGCAAATGCCTGTGCTGCCATCCAAAACGGCAATGTATCATAAAGGAATACCTTTCCCACTAAAACAGAAAAAAGTATTGCTCCCTCTGCTGCTCCCAGAAAAGCAGCCACTCCTCCCGCAATCTTTTGGTAAGACTTTTCCATATGCACATGACAAGTTCAAACCCGGACAACATCATACAGAACTGGCGACCATAGGTATTAAAGATAACCAACTGGTTTTTTAAAGAAATATCCGGTGTATCCAATAGAATATACCCGCCCATGAAAAAAGCAAAAAATCCCATGGACCACAATATATTATTAGAAGAAACCCGCAACATGCTAAAAGCAAATGCCATACCGAATAGCATTAGGGAGCTTATAAGTATACAATACCCTATAATCCAAAAAGGACGGCTGTATTTTCCAATCCATTTTTCAAACGTCAAAATATTTCCTCCATAAATAGATTTCAGAAATTCCTGATAAGCGTTCTTATTGCCGAAAGAATGGGGATTGTGCAAATAAATTTCCACCACATCTTCATTCCCAATATTCGGAGATTCCATCGTTTCCCATATTTTCCCACACATATCCTCCCCTGTATAACCTTCCATCGTACAGGTGCAATACATCATTTCCCCATTAACATACATACTCATCCCGATATGGTTCAGGTAAAAGTTAAGGTAATTACCTTCCATCAGTTCCAAATTAAAATTCCCTCTCAAAATCAAATCGCCCTTTAACGCAGACAAATCCGAATTTTCCAATAGCGGCTGCCAATTATTACCATCGCGGCTAAATTCCCCCTCAAAGGAAAATGGTATAGGGAAAGCCATAACTGCCTGATTGCTGTTCCCGCAGTTTCTAACGAGTATAATGCCTGCTAAAAAGAATAATAAAATTGGCCCAATGATATGTAATTCTAATTTCTTCATCTCTATATCTCCTTGTTATTCTTGCAGAAACGGCATATTAAAATTTCTGTAAAAGATTTTTTATTATAACATGCCTACCGTAACCAAACCGTAACATTCACAAATTATCTCCTTCTATTCTGGAAAACCATTAAAAAAGATACAAAGCAGGTACGCATACGCTTTGTATCTTAAATATCATCTTTCTGTTATTCTGCTTTTTCACCCTCATAATCATCCAAAAAGCAATGCCGGACTCCTTTCGCTTTGTAACCGACTACCGTATCAAGATTAACATTCTCGACACTTTTAAAAATGTTGGTTTCTACAAAAGGATTTGTTTTTTTCATCTCCCGGATCAGCTCTTTGATTTCGACTCGCTTGGAACGATTTTCCTCATTATTACAGGTTGTACAGGTATCCGTAAACTTACAGGCGCATTGAATAAAATGCAGGTCATTATAATCCCGCCATGCCTTAATGTCATCCTCTCTGATAAGGTATAGTGGGCGAATCAGTTCCATTCCTTCAAAATTAGTGCTATGGAGCTTTGGCATCATTGTCTGCACCTGTGCACCATACAGCATACCCATAAGGATCGTTTCAATCACATCATCATAGTGGTGTCCCACCGCAATTTTATTGCATCCTAACTCTTTTGCAAAATGATACAAATGTCCTCTTCTCATTCTTGCACATAAATAACAGGGGGATTTTTCCACATGATAGACCGATTCAAAAATATCCGATTCGAAAATCGTAATCGGTATGTTTAATTTTTTTGCATTTTCTTCGATAACCGTACGGTTTACCGGACTGTAGCCCGGGTCCATGACCAGGAATTTCACTTCGAAGGGAAATTTGTTGTGCAGCTTTAATTCCTGAAATAATTTTGCCATCAGCATAGAGTCTTTTCCACCCGAAATACATACAGCAATACGGTCTCCTTCTTTGACCAGTTCATAGCGGTTAATTGCCTTTGTAAATCTGCACCAGATATTTTTACGGAATTTCTTCCGGATGCTCTGCTCTACCTCTTTACTGATTTCCTTTTTTCTCTCTTCTTCAAAATGATAAAGCAGCCACGCGGTATATCCTCCTGAAAGGCTGGCTGCATCATATCCCTTTTCGACAAGTTCCCTTGCTGCTTCTAAGCTTGTTTCTCCTCTGCTGCAACAGATAATCAGTTTTTTGGAAAAATCAATGGCGGGATTCCCTTCTATTTTATCAATATCGATACAGAGTGCCCCGGGAATCGCTCCATGTGCAATCTCTATCTCACTACGGATGTCAATAAGCTGGTATTGGCCTTTTGACAGTTGGTTTACTTCCTGTATTGTTATTTCCATTTCTTCTCTCATCCATCTTCTATCTCGCAATACAATCCTGTATCAGATCTTTTATCACTTCTCCGGCAAGGATAAGACCTGCCACAGATGGAACAAATGCGGTGCTTCCCGGTATATCTCTCCGCTCCGTACATTTATGCTTTGCTCCCGGCGGACAGATACAATTGGTTCTGCAACTGATTGCCATGTCATCAATTGGGCGAATCGGCGCTTCTTCCGAATAAACGACCTTCAGCCTTTTTACACCCCGTTTTTTCAACTCGCGTCTCATCACTTTTGCAAGTGGGCAGACCTTTGTCTTATAGATATCTGCTACCTTAAACTGGCTGCCATCCAGTTTGTTCCCGGCTCCCATACAGCTTATAATAGGAATCTCCTTTTCCTGTGCTTTCATGACCAGTTCTATCTTTGCCGTTACCGTATCGACTGCATCCACGATATAATCATATTCTTCAAAAGGAAATTCTGCTGCATTTTCCGGCAGAAAAAAACACTTATAGATTCGCACCTCTGCCTCCGGATTAATGTCCTGAATCCGTTCTTTCATGACATCGACCTTATACTGTCCGACCGTCTTTCTGGTTGCAATAAGCTGTCGATTCAGATTAGTAAGACATACCTTGTCATCATCGATCAGATCAAAGGCACCTACACCGCTTCTGACAAGCGCCTCACAAACATATCCGCCTACACCGCCTATTCCAAATATGGCAACTCTCGATTTTTTTAACTTTTCCATAGCATCTTTTCCAAGAAGCAGCTCTGTTCTGGAAAATTGATTTAACATAATTTTATATCCTCCGCAAAATCCTGCTGTCTCTTAATCCCGGAAAGTACGAAGTGCCTCGATTGTCCGGCTAATCAGGTCATCTAACTCCCATCCAAGCATTTCGGCACCACGTTCGATTACCTCGCGGGAACAGCCTGCCGCAAAGTTTTTGCTTTTATATTTTTTCTTAACAGATTTCAGTTCCAGATCCTGCACGCTTTTAGAAGGCCGCATAAGAGCCACCGCACCTATCAGGCCTGTTAATTCATCCACCGCATATAAGACTTTTTCCATCTCATGCTCCGGCTTAATATCTACGGTAATGCCATACCCATGACTTGCTGTGGCATGGATAATTCTTTCATCGATTCCTCTCTCCCGCATAATTTCCTGTTCTTTTATGCAGTGCTCTTCCGGATATCGTTCAAAGTCCAAATCATGCAGAAGTCCTACGATACCCCAGAATTCCGCTTCTTCTTGATAGCCTAACTGATTGGCGAAATATTTCATGGTCTTTTCTACAATCTGTGCATGTTCTAAATGAAATTCTTCCTGATTATATTCCGTTAATAAGCTCCATGCTTCTTCTCTTGTCATTATAATGCCCTTCTTTTTTTATTCTATTTTGCAGTGTATCAAATAAATCCAATTCTTTCAACCGTTTTCCCATAACCATACTTTTAGCGCCAGAAAGCATAAAACCTTCAGACAATCAGAATCAAATTATATACTGGTCTATCAGCTCGTTCTGCCAGTCTAGCAGGTCCGATAGCCTGATATCATCTAAAACACCGTTTATGGCATCATCCAACCGCTTCCATATTCTTACCGTGACACATCGTTCCCGGTTCTCGCAGCCTTCGCCGTTGATTTCCGCACAGTCAAAAGAGGCAAGATCTCCCTCCGTTGCACGCAAAATTTTACCAATGGTATAGGTTTCCGGCGGAGCCGCTAACCGGTATCCTCCTTTTGCACCCCGACTGCTTCTTACAAGGGAAGCTTTATTTAAAATAGACACAATCTGCTCCAGATATTTTTCAGATATACCCTGTCTTCTGGCAATGTCCTTTATTTTAACAGGCTCTCCATTATAATAAGTTGCCAAATCCAACATTAATTTAATAGCATATTTTCCTTTTGTTGATATTCTCATAGGTTCCCCTCCTTGTCTGCCTAGCTATAATACTATACAATTCCTATCAAGTCAATAGGATTGGTTTATTTTTCATTTTCTCATAAGTTTTTCGCATTTTTTACACGCACCTTACATATCTATGATAGTAAAGCACTTTTTTCTGAAGTAAAATGAAATGTAAAAGATTGTTACGGTGTATTATGGGAATGGAAAATATGGGTACAGCAGAAAAACAAAAAGAATTGGTCGATACCGCTTTCTGGAAACAGTCTCAGATTATGGTATTACGGCAAGAATTAGCCGGCAAAGATTTCCGAAAAGATTACGAACAGGCATGTCTGTTTGTTATTTCCAAACTGGAGGAACTGAATAAGGAGCTTTCTAACCGTTTGGACCGCAATATCATTGACTCTATGGAATGGCGTGTAAAATCGCCGGAAAGTTGTATTTCCAAGTTGTATACGAAGGGAAGAGAGCTTTCCTTAGATGGCGCTGTTAATCGCTTGAATGATATTGCCGGTGTCCGCGTTGTCTGCAATTTTCTGGACGATATGTATGTGGTATGCGGACGACTTGTCAAGGATCCTGACTTTGAATTTATTAAGCAGAAAGATTACATCAAAAACCCGAAAAGCAGTGGTTATCAAAGTTTGCATCTGATTCTGCGTGTACTGCTTCCGGACGGCAGAAAAGTTAAAACCGAAATCCAATGCCGTACCAAAGCAATGGACTTATGGTCCGATATGGAGCATCACTTTATCTATAAAAAAGAAGGCATCCATGAAGACGATACTGAACAGGCACTCCGCAAATGCGCCAAAGCCATCTTCAAAATTGATAAGGAAATGATGAATATCCGTCGAAAAATGGAAAGCCGGTAATTGCCACCGCTAAGAACCCGCTAAAGCTTTGTTAATATCTTGTTTCCTTTTTGCTCAGCTTGTGCTAAAAAGGTGCTTTTTCTGTTCCTTTGCTTCAACAGAATCTATATAATAAGCCTACAAACAAAGAAAGAGGTGTCGCTTTATGAATGTTGGTATGCTTATTATTGCTATTATCGGTGGTGCTGCAGGTATTTTAAGCACCTTGTATCTGCTTTTCAGTCTTCCGGTTGTGATTGTATGGAAAATTTACCGTCGAATTCGTTTTGGATATTCTCTATATAGTTAAAAAACGTCGGTCATAAAAGACCGGCGCTTTTCTCTTAAAAAATAATATCTATTTAATTACTGCTTTGGTTTTTGGTTCGCTGGTAAGGTCAACCCCTAATTTTTTAAAGATTTTGGTATCCACATCAGTAAGCATGACGGAGGTATGCACCTGACAGCCTTTCAGCTTCGGGAGCTGCTCTAAAGCTTTTTTGGCATTGGCATCCGTCAATGCCGAAATAGATAAAGCAATCAATACTTCATCCGTATGCAGACGCGGATTTTTACCACCTAAATATTTCGTCTTCAGTTCCTGAATCGGTCCGATTGCTTCCGGTGAAATCAAGTGCGTATCGTGATCGACATTACCCAGATATTTTAAAGCATTCAGAAGCAATGCGGCCGAAGCACCAAGCAAATCAGTTGTTTTGGAAGTAATAATCGTTCCGTCTGATAATTCAATTGCTGCAGTAGGCACACCCAGTTCTTCTTCTCTCTTCTTGGCCGCAACCGTTACTTTTCTGTCATCTGTCGTAATTTTCGCCTGCTTCATCAGAAGTTCAATTTTATAAACCTCATTCTCTTTGGCTTTTCCCTTTACGACCTCATTACGCGCTGTATAATAGCGCCGGATAATCTCCATATAGGATGCTTCCCTACAAGCTTCATCATCAATAATACAGTTGCCTGCCATGTTAACACCCATATCAGTCGGGGATTTATACGGATTTTCTCCATAAATTCCTTCAAAAATCGCATTCAGTACCGGGAAAATCTCAATATCGCGGTTATAATTAACAGTCGTTTCCCCATAAGCTTCTAAATGAAACGGGTCAATCATATTGACATCATTCAAATCTGCCGTTGCTGCTTCGTAGGCAAGATTAATCGGATGCTTTAACGGAATGTTCCAGATTGGGAAAGTTTCATACTTTGCATAACCGGCTTTAATACCCCTCTTATTATCATGATAAAGCTGGGAAAGACAGGTAGCCATCTTTCCACTGCCCGGTCCCGGCGCTGTTACAACAACAAGTGGTCTGGTCGTCTCAATATATTCGTTTTTGCCATAGCCTTCGTCACTTACAATTAACGGAATGTTAGAAGGATAACCTTCTATTGTATAATGAAGATATACCTTCACGTTTTTCTTTTCCAGTTTCTCCTTAAAAGCCGCTGCAGCAACTTGTCCGGCATAATGGGTAAGTACCACGCTTCCCACATAAAGTCCATGACTTTCAAATTCTTTCATCAGTCTCTGGACATCTTCATCATAAGTGATACCCAGATCCCCGCGGATTTTATTCTTCTCAATATCTGCCGCATTGATGACAATAACAATTTCTGCCCGGTCAGCAAGCTTCATCAGCATACGCAGCTTACTGTCCGGCTCAAAACCGGGAAGCACTCTGGAAGCATGATAATCGTCAAACAGCTTTCCACCAAACTCCAGATATAATTTATCGCCGAATTTATTGATGCGCTCCTCAATATGCTCCGACTGCATTTTTAAATATTTTTCATTATCAAATCCCACTCTCATACTTTTACCTGTTCGCTTTCCCTTAGTATATTAGATAATATTTTTTAACACATATCGCTTTTTATTGTAGCACAGCTCCCCCAATTATTCCATATAAAGGACAAAATGAATGTTATTTTTTACAAAAATTTATTGACAGCCACAATAGCGGGTGCTAAAATTTTTCTATCAAGGCAAAGGCGCTGCGAGCAAAGCTCGTAGTGCCTTTTTATGTTTTCTATTTTTCAGGTTTTATATACAGAAGGGAAGAACGTTATGGCAGTAAAATATGTATTTGTAACAGGTGGTGTTGTTTCCGGTCTTGGAAAAGGAATCACCGCCGCCTCACTCGGTCGTCTGCTCAAGGCACGCGGCTATAAAGTAACCATGCAGAAATTTGATCCGTATATCAACATTGATCCCGGAACAATGAATCCGATTCAGCATGGTGAAGTTTTCGTAACAGAAGATGGTACGGAAACAGATTTGGACTTAGGGCACTATGAAAGATTTATTGATGAAAATCTGGACAAACATTCGAATGTTACTACCGGTAAGATTTACTGGTCTGTATTGCAGAAGGAACGTCGCGGTGATTACGGCGGCGGTACTGTACAGGTTATTCCTCATATTACCAATGAGATAAAAAGCCGTTTTTACCGCAACTTTACCGATAACGATACACAGATTGCTATTATTGAGGTCGGTGGTACTGTCGGGGATATTGAAAGCCAGCCTTTCTTAGAATCTCTTCGTCAGTTCCAGCATGAAGTCGGACATGAAAATGCTATTTTAATCCATGTAACACTAATCCCTTATCTGAAAGCTTCTCAGGAAATGAAGACAAAACCGACGCAGGCCAGTGTCAAGGAGCTGCAGGGAATGGGAATCCAACCGGATATCATTGTCTGCCGGAGCGAGCATCCGGTGACACAGGAAATCAAGGATAAGATTGCCTTATTCTGTAATGTTCCGAACAGTCACGTATTGCAAAATCTGGATGTGAAATATCTGTATGAGGCTCCTCTTGCTATGGAAAAAGAGCATCTGGCACAGGTAGCCTGTGAATGTCTGGACTTGGATTGTCCGGAACCGGATCTTGAGGATTGGAAGGCTATGGTAGAGGCCCTCTATACCTCTACCGATGAAATATCGATTGCTCTTGTGGGCAAATATGTACAATTGCATGATGCCTATATCAGTGTTGTAGAGGCTTTAAAACATGGAGGCATTTCCAATCATGTTACCGTAAATATCAAATGGATTGATTCCGAAACCGTAACGGATGAAAATGTAGAAGAATTGTTAGGGGATGTCAACGGTATTCTGGTGCCGGGCGGCTTTGGTTCCCGCGGCATTGAAGGCAAAATCTGCGCCATCCACTACGCAAGAACCCATAAGATTCCTTACCTCGGACTTTGCCTTGGTATGCAGCTTGCTATCGTGGAATTTGCCCGTAACGTGGTCGGCTATAATGATGCACACAGTATTGAACTGGACCCTTCCACAACGCATCCGGTCATCGCTCTTATGCCGGACCAGAACGGTGTGGAAGATATCGGCGGAACACTTCGCCTCGGTTCCTATCCATGTATTCTGGATAAGACCTCCAAAGCATTTGAGCTGTACGGAGAAGAAACGATTCACGAAAGACACCGTCACCGTTATGAAGTAAACAACGACTATCGTGCCGTTTTAACCGAACATGGCATGAAGCTTTCGGGTACTTCTCCTGACGGAAGGATTGTAGAAATGTGCGAATTACCGGAGCATCCGTTCTTTGTTGCAACGCAGGCTCATCCGGAATTAAAATCCAGACCGAACAGACCGCATCCTCTGTTTAAAGGACTGGTAAAAGCAGCCATTGCATATAAGAAAATACAGAAATAAAGAGCCAGGGCTGTGATTCCCTGGCACATGAAAAAGCGCCGGTTTCACTGACCGGCGTTTTGTTGTGATTTATTTTTCTTTATTTGTTGCCAGAGAATATACGAAACATCCACCTAATGCAACAAACACAACACCAACAATAAGAATTTGTACAATACCCATTTTGATTTCCTCCTGTTTTACTGTATGAAAATACTAACATAATGTTTTAGGGATTTACAGTATTTCAATTATTTTTTAGCGTACTTTTAACATATTCTTGGCATTTTCTTTACTGTTTCTTAGCACTTTTTTAGCATTGGTTTTGTTTTTCTTTTCTATAAAACAAGTTATAATAAAGGAAGATAAACATATCTTTAATAGGATACTTTTACGGGAGATTGTTATGTCAGTAGTAGTTAAAAATTCCATTGTTACCTTTTGCGGTCTGGCTGCCGCAACTATTTTTGCATTTATCTTTTCTCACTTTGCACCGGATAATGTGAGTAATATTTCACTCATCTATATCCTTACCCTGATTATCATTGTCCGCTATACAGATGGCTACTGGCCAGGACTGATTTCTTCCATTATCGCAGTCATATGTGTAAATTTTCTTTTTACCTATCCATATTTTGAACTGAATTTTACCCTTGCCGGTTATCCGGTTACGTTTCTTGGGATGTTGGGAGTTACACTTTTCACCAGTACCATGACCACCAATATGAAGCAGCAGGCACGTGTCATTGCAGAAAAAGATAAGCTTTTATCAGAAACGGAAAAAGAAAAAATGCGTGCTAACCTATTGCGTGCGGTTTCCCATGACCTGCGTACCCCACTGACCGGAATTATCGGAGCCAGCTCCTCTTATCTGGAAAGCAAGGATATCCTCTCTGAGCAGGAAAAAGATGCTATTGTGACCCATATTCAGGAGGATGCCAACTGGCTGTTAAACATGGTGGAAAACCTTCTTTCGGTTACACGTATCTCCAACCAGTCCTCCAAAGTAAAAAAGACCGATGAATCTGTAGAGGAAATTGTATCCGCTGCCATTCTACGCTTGAAAAAGAGACTGCCTGAAGCTGCCGTTACGGTATCGGTTCCTGATGATTTACTGATTATTCCGATGGATGCCATTTTAATTGAGCAGGTGTTGATTAATCTATTGGAAAATGCGGTTATTCATTCTAAGAGTACACAGCCAATCCTTTGTTATGTAGAGGACGGTCCGCAATTTGTGACCTTCCATGTGAAGGATTTCGGTGTGGGAATCAATCCCGAGCGATTAAAGAATATTTTTGATGGAAATTCCTATATCGGAAACAGTGAATCCGATTCTAACAAAGGGATGGGTATCGGTTTATCCATCTGCAAAACAATCATTACCGCACACAATGGTACCATCGATGTCAAAAATCATTCACAGGGGGCAGAATTTTATTTTACGTTGCCCAAGGAAGAGGTGTCTTATGAATCCGAAACATGAAATTCTTCTCATTGAAGACGAAAGAAATATCTGTAATTTTATTATGACCACTTTAAAAAGCAATGATTATAAAGTAAATTATGCGCTGAACGCATCCACCGGACTTTCTCTGGCAGCTTCTGTCTGTCCTGATCTGATTCTTTTGGATTTGGGGCTTCCGGATATGGATGGCATTGATGTTATCAAAAATATCCGTAACTGGAGTAATGTCCCGATTATTGTAATTTCTGCCAGAACACAGGAACGGGAAAAAGTAGAGGCTCTGGATGCCGGAGCAGACGATTATATTACCAAACCATTCGGCACTTCAGAACTGATGGCAAGAATCCGTACCGCACTGCGCCGCTATACAGTAAATAACAATGCTCCCCTATCATCACAAAGCAAATATGTTGCCAAAGAACTTATGATTGATTATGAGAAACATGTTATTACCATTTGTGGAACCATTGTTCATTTCACTCAGATTGAATATAAAATTCTCACATACCTTTCTAAAAATGCCGGAAAGGTAATTACTTACGATGCGTTAATTTCTCATGTATGGGGGCCGTTTGCAGACAGTAATAACCGTATTCTGCGCGTTAATATGGCAAACATCCGTAGAAAATTAGAAAGCAACCCAGCCGATCCACAGTATATTTTTACGGAAATCGGCATAGGCTACCGAATGATAGACAATGAGAATCTTCCATAATGATAGATTAGGATTCCTGCTTGCAGATAACGACAATATCCTTATTCCTAATCGTTGTCTGCCCATCAGGTATAATTGTTTCAGCATCTCTGCGTATCATGGTGACAAGCGTTCCTTCTGCTAAATCTAAGTCCATAATTTTCTTATTGCACCATGCATGGTTTTTATCAATCAGAATTTCCTGAAGCTTCACCTCATTATCCGCACTGTAGTACGGCACATTTAAAATAAGGCTGTCACCTGCTAAAATCCTCGTATCTCCCTTTGGAATCAAAGTTTCACCTTCTCTCTTTATCATAACCGCAAGGGAATCCGATGGAAGAGAAACTTCTTTTATCATACGATTTTCCCAATTATGCCCTTTCTGTATATTCATCTGCATTAAGGTAATCGCCGTTTCCTCCTGATAATCATTGAAGGTTTTACGAACATCATTATCCTTATCCACCATATCAAGCCTGCGTGCAACCGCCGGCAGTAAGGACCCCTGCAAAGCTACCGAAAAAAGAGATACCAGAAATACCGTATGAAAAAGATCATGCTCCAGTACAGCACCTCTGGCAATTACCATAATGGCAAAAACAATGGACGCTGCTCCCCTGAGTCCTGCAAAGGAGATTAGAAGACATTGCCTAATGGATGCTCTTGCCGGCAAAAGAATGGCAAAAGTCGCCAGAGGTCTCGCAACAAAGTTCAAAATCAAAGCTATTATAACAGCAGAAAATGCCACCTGCGGAAGTTTGTGCGGAAATGCCAGAAATCCCAGCAAAAAAAACAGGCAAATCTGAGCAAGACCGGTAATTCCATCAAAAAAATGCACCAGCGTCGTCTTGTTTTTCAATTTGCTGTTTCCCAGTATAATTCCTGCCAGATATACACTCAGATAACCATTTCCCCCTACAAGAGATGGAATGGCATATGCTGCCAGAGCAACTCCAATCATAAAGATCATATCCAGATTTTCTGCTTCAATGGATATCTTATGCATCAGCCAGATTGCCGCAGCTGCCACACCGATACCGAATAAAATGCCAAAAACAATTTGTGCAAAAATCAAATAGGGAACCGAGGTTCCTTTTTCACTGCTGACTAATGCAAGACCTATCATTGTTAACATATAGGCCACCGGGTCATTACTACCACTCTCAATTTCCAAAAGCGGTGCAGTAGCATATTTTAAACTTAAGTTTTTGGAGCGCAAAATAGAAAACACCGATGCAGCATCGGTGGAACTGATAACCGCACCAATCAGAAAGCTCTCTGCCCAGCCTATTTGCAATAGCAGATGGCACAGAATGCAGGTAATACCAGCTGTCATAATGACTCCAAGAGTAGACATTGCAACTGCTTTTCCGATAACCGGTCTGGCTGCCTCCCATTTAACACAGAAACCACCATAAAACATAATAAAAATAAGTGCCGTACTACAGACCTGTTCCGTCAACTGGTAGTCATCAAAATTGATACTCAGAATTCCATCCGAACCGAACATCATCCCAATTACCATAAACAGCAGAAGCGCCGGCACTCCTATTTTGGAAGAAAATCGTCCAAATAAAACGCATGTCAGAATAACAATGGCACAGAAAAAAAGGTAAATATTCATCCTATCTGTTCCTTTCTCTTATGCTATCACCCATATACTATTTTTAGTTTATCATAATCTTATTCCCATTTCTACATGGCAATTCCCTTATTTGTGTGCTAAACTGTTTACAGTTGTTCCAATCGGAAAGGACAGATATTTTATGACGCCGGATGAAAAATATATGAAAGAAGCCATTAAACAGGCTAAAAAAGCATATTCCTTGGGCGAAGTTCCTATTGGCTGTGTCATTGTTTATCAGGGAAAAATTATCGCACGCGGCTATAATCGTCGCAATACGGATAAAAATACGCTCGCTCATGCAGAGATTACTGCCATCAACAAGGCCAGCAAGAAGCTTGGTGACTGGCGACTGGAAGGCTGCAGCCTCTATGTAACCTTAGAACCATGCCAGATGTGTACCGGTGCCATTGTTCAGGCACGTGTTACCGAAGTTATCATGGGGAGCATGAACCCCAAAGCAGGATGCGGTGGTTCTATCTTAAATCTTTTGGAAATGCCGGAATTTAACCATCAAGTCATTGTCAGAAGAGGGATTTTGCAAGAGGAGTGTTCCGACCTACTCACTACCTTCTTTAAGGAACTACGGATACGGAACAAGTTGACAAAATCCTGAAAAAACAGTATACTAATTAAACCATGCAGCCGGGGAGTCAGCGGTGCCCTGTACCTACAATCCGCTTTAGTAGGGGTGATGCTTTATCGAGGGCTTAGGCTTTTGTAGCTGCCCTTTATAAGTGACGTTGAAGTTCGGGTCTTACGCAATGGATGTCTATGAACCGTGTCAGGGTGGGAACACAGCAGCACTAAGTAGAATTTTCCATGTGCCGTAAGGGTGCCTGGCGGAGTTGACTGTAAAGGTAACGTGCAGGAGTTGTGTTCGACATAAAGCGCATGGTTTTAAATTTCTTTAAAGGATTTTCAGACTATGGATTTGAAAGACTGCACACTTTGTCCAAGACAGTGCCATGTTGACCGGACTGCAGGAAAGACCGGCTACTGTGGACAAGCAAATGAAATTGTGGCAGCGAGAGCTGCACTTCATATGTGGGAAGAACCTTGCATTTCAGGGACAAACGGCTCAGGCACTGTGTTTTTTGCCGGCTGTAATATGCGCTGTGTATTCTGCCAGAACTATGATATTGCCCACGGCAATGCTCCCTGTAAAATTATCTCCGTTTCCCGTCTGGCAGAAGTTTTTCTTGAACTGCAGGCCAAAGGTGCCCATAATATCAATCTGGTAACTCCTACCCATTACGTTCCTCAGATAATAGATGCTCTTACTATAGCCAAAAACAATGGTCTGATTCTTCCTGTCGTCTACAATACCAGCAGCTACGAAAAAGTTGAAACATTAAAAAATCTGGAAGGTCTTGTGGATATTTATCTGCCGGATTTGAAATACTATTCCTCTTCTATCAGTGCTCGCTATTCCAATGCTCCTGATTATTTTACCATCGCCAGCGCTGCCATCGCTGAAATGTACCGTCAGGTTGGCTCACCTGTTTTTGAACCGCCCTTTGACAGCGAAACTTCCCTGATGAAAAAAGGAGTCATCGTGCGCCATCTTTTATTACCGGATTGCACAGAAGACTCCCGTTCTATCATACGTTATTTATTTGAAACCTATGGAAATAATATCTATATGAGCCTTATGAATCAATACACTCCTCTTCCACAAGTTGCGGGCATCCCTTCCCTCAATCGGAAAATTACCGATAAAGAATACGATGCTTTCCTTGATTACGCAATTTCAATCGGCATTGAAAATGCTTATATACAAGAAGGGGAAACTGCTTCCGAAAGCTTTATTCCGGCTTTTGACTGCGAAGGCATTTAATTCTGTTCTCTGGAAGCCTTCTTGGCCTTTTTCGCTGCATACATATTCTCGTCTGCTATTTCAATGATTTTCTCGAGATTTATATTGTCAGCATCTGTTTCCAGATAATAACCAATGCTGACATCCATCTGATACTCCTTACCAGAAAGCAAATTAGAATTACGAATATCTGCTTGCAGCTTATCAATATATTCTTTTATATCCGCATTCAAGTAGCCACTGAACAGAATCACAAACTCATCTCCGCCATATCTGGTCAGAAGTTCCCCATTGCAACAATTCTGTTCCAAAATCTGTGCTATTGATTTGATATAGTTGTCGCCTTCCTCGTGTCCATAAGTATCATTTACCTTTTTCAAGCCATCAATATCAACAAATAAAACACCTACCGGAATCTTTCTTTTAACTGCATCCTCTATAAAATTCACAGCATATTTTCGAAATCCTGCCCGATTGTAAATTTCTGTCAATTCATCATACATCCAGATGTGGCTCATACGCACCAGCACTGCTTTCATCGTATCCTGTTTGCGTACGGTTTCCAGTGCATTTTCCAGATTTAGTATAAAATGAAAGAAAAATGTATCCTTCAATGCTCTCTCATAATTTCCGACAACACAATATCCGAAACAATACTCCTGATGATGCATTGGCATAACTATGTAAAAATCACCTTTTTTCCCTTTTTTACATTCCGATGGAAGCAATTCCTTTTTATGAAATTCACCATAGCTGTTAAACTTGCCTTTTTCATAAGCCAGTGGTATCCGTATATCATCCTTATATACGCTTGCATCCCTTCCTCTCTCTTTTCCCTCTGCCATACGGTCCAGTTCCGCATAATAATTTTCAATGCTGCCGCACATACAGAGGTAAAAGTATTCCGGATTAATCTGCCGGATATATCTCTTGCTACATTCCATAAAATCATCAAAAGTTTCCAAACCGGTAAATTCTGCTGCCGAACTCTTTAATAACCGAAGATGTTCATCCATATCAACTGATTTCTTAACATACATCTTCTGAAGTTCCGCATGGGTGTAATTCTGCTTTTTATCACATCCGCAGGACTGGGAAAAAATTGCCTTTCCATAAACGATTTCATCCGTTATATCTCGTTCCTTACAAATCATCTTCTTTAGCTTCTTATATGCTACTTCTCCGGCAGTATACTCTCCACGTCTTACGGTCGTAAGTCGTGGATGATTTAACTGTGCAACAGAACTGTTATCATAGCCTGTTACCAGAATATCCTCCGGTACCCTATAGCCTGCATCTTCCAGTCCCAGAATCAAACCAATTGCCATTTCGTCATTTGCCGCCATAATAGCATCCGGCATTGGTCTGCCGGATTGCAGATATTTCTTTGCTGCCTCTATTCCGCTACGATAAGTATAATCACCATAAAGAATATTTTCTTCCTGACATTCAAGTCCCAGTTGATGCAATGCATCTTTAAATGCCGCCAGACGCTGCCCTGCATCATTATTATCCACCGGTCCGGAAACAAAGTAAATTGTCTTTGCTCCATGCTCCTTCACAAGATGCTCCACAATCATACCGATGCCGGTTTCATTTTCCAGTTTTACACAAACAGAGCTTTCCCATTTCTGATTCAGAGATACACAAGGAACTCCCGCCTGTTGGATTCTATTTGCCAAATCTTTACCAACCTTCAAATCATGGATTGTATCCGCATTGATGATAACCCCTTCATATTGTGTAAAATCCGGCAACTGGTAAATATTATACTCCCCTTCTTCATATTTAAATCGTGACTCATAATTCCATCCATCACAAGTAAAAATATATACATTATCGCCTTTTGGAAGTGCATTGTCCAAAATGCCTTGAATTGTCCTTTTCTGGCTGTCAAAGCCCACTCCACCCAATAATACTGCTATATTCATACATATCACTCCAATTCCCGGACTCCCCATACCCTTTTTAATATTTTACCATATTTTGACATGGAGTACTATATTGTCCAGTTAATTTTGAGTAATGTTTATCCATTTATTTTACAGTTCGACTTTTCTCAGATAGTATCCAAACTTCCCTTCCCGGGCTACCCCGCCTTCACATTCAAATGCCTCAAAACCAAACATTAATGCTACCATTTTCTCTCTTTCATAAAACACACCCGGTACTCCCAGATAAAAATCTTTTTCCTTTCCCAAAATCAGATATCGGTAATTATAAAATCCATGTAGAAGGAAGCTGTTATTGACTAGGTGCTGGTAGTTAGCTCGCAATACGATAAAGTCCTTTGGTTCCAGCTTTACATATATCCGGCTATCCCCATAGGGATGAATTTTCTCATAAGTTGTCAATATCTGTTCCCACTTGTCCTCGCATAATGGCGTATCCGATTCTGTCCATTCTGCTGTATGTATTTCGGATACCGTCTGTTTCATTTGTTCCGGCTGAGTTATCGCCTCCTGCCGGAGTTCCGGCTCCATTTGAGGCTTTTTCACCGGGGCTCCCTTACTTTGTCCAATAACTTTATGATTATCCGACAAAATAATTTCTACCCGGTACACTTCCTCTTCCAGATCGATTTCCCGGTTTCCGCAGCCATCTGCTACATCAAGCATGTCTATCTCACGCCATCCGTCTGCCGTTTGCATACGAATCGGATAATTTCCATTACCTGCCTCCATAACATTCTTTAACTGCAAAAAAAGATGGAAGGTATTTCCTGTCCTCTCCTGCTTCATAAATCCTGCATTCTTTTCTTTTATATCGCCATTCATCAGACTCAAATAGATAATCTCTTTCTGATACATCCTCATTTCCCTCTATTTCTTCCTATGCTTTTATTTCATATATATGTTGGACATACTAAAAAATGCCAGATGATTTTTCATCTGACATTTTCAGTCGCTTCTAATAATCCAGAGAATCCAGATATTTCATATAATTTACTACCATCAAAGCAATTTTAAAGGTAAGTGCATCATCAAAAGTACGAATATCCAGACCAGTACTCTTTTCCAACTTTTCAATACGATAAACCAGCGTATTGCGGTGAACAAATAACTGCCTTGAAGTTTCAGACACGTTCAGGTTATTTTCGAAGAACTTATTAATCGTTGTTAAGGTTTCTTCATCCAATTCATCCGGTACATTGGAACCAAATATCTCATCGATAAAAATCCGACAAAGGTTTATCGGCAGCTGATAGATTAATCGGCCAATTCCAAGCTTATTATATGCAGTCACTTTCTTTTCTGCATAAAAGATTTTACCGACGTCCAGTGCCATTTTCGCTTCTTTATAGGATTTGGAAACCTCTTTCAGTTCTCCAACAATCGTACCAAAAGACACTCTGACATTCATCATAGCTTCCATATTCATCATATCTACAATCGTTTCTGCTATCTGATTTAAAGTTTCGTAATCATCCTTCTGTTCTAATGCTTTGATTAAAATTACATTGCTTTCATCCACTGCGGTAATATAATCACCAACCTGAGAGGAAAACATACCATTAAGCAGCTCTGTAGCAGGATTATCCTTCTCATTACCAGTCTCAATCAGAAAAACTGCTCTTGGTACCGTTACTTCTATATGCAGCTTTTTGGCACGATTATAAATGTCGACCAAAAGCATATTATCCAACAGTAAATTCTGGAAAAAGTTATTTCTGTCAAATCTTTCTTTGTAGGCAATAATCAAATTCTGTAACTGGCTTACAGCAATTTTGCCAATCATATACGTATCTTCGCCGGAACCTTTTGCATCCAGAACAAAAAGTAGTTCCCCTTCATCCAGTATCTTTAACAAATGATGTACTCCGATTACCTGGCTGTCTGCCGGAGAAGTTACAAATCCTGTAATCAGGGAAACGGAAAGGTCATTTGGTTCAAAAGTAGATGCTACTGTATTTCCTTCTAAATCTAATACACATAAATCAACTTTCGTAATGGATTTTAATTCTTCTATACTGGTTTTAATAACCTGGCTGGAAATCATATTTTAACCTCGCTCTACTTAAAAATACAAAAGGGGATGCTGTTGCATCCCCTCCATTCACTATTACTAGTTGGTAATAATCTGCTCTGTTTCTTTGTCAAATACGTGAATCTTTTCAACATCGAAAGCAAATTTAACGGTATCACCAGGTCTTGCTGTTGTACGAGAATCAACTCTAGCTGTAATAGGGAACTCAGCAAGATCGAAGTATAAGTAAACTTCTGCACCAAGTAATTCATATACCTTGATGGTAGATTCAAATACACATTTAGCTGTTTCAATGAACATCTCTGAATCATATACATCTTCAGGACGAATACCAAAGGTAACTGTCTTTCCTGCATAACCGCCTTCAATCAATTTCTTAGCTTTTGCCGGAGGAAGTGGAATGCTGTTTCCTGCTACCTTCAAGCTTACAGCTTCACCATTAACTTCAACAACTGCATCTAAGAAGTTCATCTGCGGAGATCCCATAAATCCTGCAACGAACAGGTTCTGTGGTTTCTCATATAAGTTCTGAGGAGTATCTACCTGCTGGATAACACCATCTTTCATAACGACAATTCTTGTACCAAGTGTCATAGCCTCCGTCTGGTCATGTGTAACGTAGATGATGGTTGTACCTAATCTCTGGTGTAATTTAGCAATCTCAATACGCATCTGTACACGAAGTTTAGCATCCAAGTTAGAAAGAGGCTCATCCATAAGGAATACCTTAGGATTACGAACAATTGCACGTCCCATAGCAACACGCTGTCTCTGTCCACCGGATAAAGCCTTCGGTTTACGATCAAGAAGTGGAGTTAAGTCAAGAATCTTAGCTGCTTCCTTAACCATTTTATCAATTTCATCTTTTGGTACTTTTCTTAATTTAAGACCAAATGCCATATTGTCATATACAGACATATGAGGATACAAAGCGTAGTTCTGGAATACCATCGCAATATCTCTGTCTTTCGGTTCTACATCGTTAACAACTCTGTCACCGATTTTCAATTCACCGGAAGAGATATCTTCCAGACCTGCAATCATACGAAGTGTTGTAGATTTACCACAACCTGAAGGTCCTACGAAAATAATAAACTCCTGATCTGCGATTTCAAGGTTGAAATCTTTTACTGCTTCAAATCCATTCGGATATACTTTGCAGACATTTTTTAATGATAAACTTGCCATGTTTGTGCCTCCTAAAATATTATTCGTTTACTGTTTCACGATTATTTTTCAATAATCAAGTCTGAACTTAGTATAACGGACTTTTAAATTCTTTTCCATACCACTATTTCACAAAGATTTTGTGTTCCATTGTAGAAATTGCTTACTTTCCCAATTTTTTTTCCTTCTTCTTGACAAGTTGACCAAGAAAATCAAATTTTACTATGCATGTTGACTAAAATGCATCTTATTGCTTTTCTTCTGCCCATTCATCTCTATAGAAAGCAAGCTGATTCTTTCCTCGTTTCTTTGCTTTATATAATGCCTGATCGGCCGCTTTGTACAGCGTTTCCCAGTCAGCACCTTCCTGTGGGAAAATCGCCACCCCGATACTTGCCGTTGCTGAATATTTTACATATTCCCCAGCCTTAAAGTCTTTAAAGAAGTTCTCTACCTTCTTTGCTTCCTTACGGATTGCATCTGCTTCTGTAAGGTTTTTAAGGAAAATAATAAATTCATCACCGCCGGCACGACCGACAATATCGGTTGCCCGGAAAATAGCACCTATCTGTTGTCCGAGAGAGCGAAGCACTTCATCACCGAATGCATGACCCATCGTGTCATTTATCTTCTTGAAATTATCAATATCCAATATAAACATCATGGACTGTGCATTTGGGTTCTGTGCAATAAATTCTTTAATCTTCCGCTCGGTTGCAAGCTTATTATTCAAACCCGTCAGAAGGTCTGTATCCGCTTTTTCTTCCAGCTGTCTCTTCTTTTCGTTATTTTTCACCTTACTAATAATATTAATGACAACGATAATACAAATAAAAGCAAAAATAACTATAAGTAACTGGAACAGCATATTCTTCGATGTATTCCACTGCTGAGCTATCTGCTTATCTATGTAAGACTGGTTAACGCCCACTACCAGTGTCCAGTTATTCATACTCATCGGTATATATATCAGTGCATGCTTCGTACCACCAATCTCTACCGTACTCATACCATCCGTCCGGCTGTCAATTCTACTCTTCATCTTGCGGATTGTATCCGTATTGTTGTCAGATAATGCGTCATACAGATTCACGCCCACCGGAAAGTTATTGGATGCCCCACCGCCGGCAAGAATATTTCCTTCCTTATCAAGAAGTACTTCAAAATTCCATGCTGCAAAATCTTGTCGCTTAACGGTATCTTCAAATTTGCTGAGCGGATAGAACAGGAAAAGATAACCCTCTTCATTCTGCGCTGAATAATTCGTCGGAACCGACAATACAATAGAGCTCTGTGACTGTGTACCATCATTAGCTGCATATATGTAACGTACTCCATCAGAAGCTTTTGCTGCTTCAAAATATCCTTTATTACCAACAGAAACCTCTCCGCCGTTACTGCTTATTCCATTACCCTTCTCATCACAAGCATAAACCATATAGGCATCCGAATACTTCATCGCAACTTCTATCAGTTCCCCAATCTCCTGCGTGTCATTACTCTTTCCTATAAGCTCCGCAATCGGTTTGCCGACTTTTTCCAATAAAGTAAGATCATCTGTGAAGTTATCTGCACACTGTCCAGCCAGTGTTGTCATATTCCTGTTAACGGTATCGGTTGCATTGACTTTGCTCTTCGTCGAAAAGTTAAACATCATAACGACTAACACCATCATCAGAATTGCGGATGGAACTCCCCACTGTACTGCAATTGATTTTGTTTGATTCTCTGTCATTCTCCCTTTTTCTCCTCATCAACGGTTACGGAAAATTCGTAGTCTGATACCGCTTTCTCTTCCTCCGGCTCAAACCTCTTGAAAATTCCACTGTATAAATAAGCCGAAATGTATGCCGGCACCGAAATGCCAAACATCAGTACAAAAATAGTTGCGTATGTTGAAAAATACATAATAACAAACGGTACAAAAGGTATCAATACCATTAAGACTGTCTTTGGTAAATTTAAGATAGCCATAAAAAATGAATTTTTAATAATATTCTTAATCGAATTATCAAATCTTGCAAGAATAGGGAAAATATACACTCCTACCATCAGCAATACGACTGCAATCGCACAAATCACAATCACAAACGCCTTGGGGAACGATATACCGGAATAATTGAAAATCAAAAAATCGCCCACATAAATCCCGATAACCAAAAGTATCAGCAGCCACAAAATCGTTGCCTGCTTAAAATTCTGTTTAAAGGATTTAAAGAATCCCCTGATTAAATAACCTTCCTCTCCTCTTACAATTTTAAGAAGTACATAATACATTCCCGTAAATGCTGCACCCGCCGTAATCACAGGAATGCAGCAGACTATCATAATTAAATTCAGTATCAGTAAATCCCCTACACGGTTTAAAACACGCATAATGGGACTGTCCATATCAAAAATTTTACCCATAACAACCTCTTTTCGCTTCCAGTACCATTATATTACATAATGAGTCAAAAAAGCTACCTCATTTGATAAATTTTATAAAAAATTAGTAAACATTACTAATAATTACTTATCCCAGACTTTAAAACGCTTACTGACTTGATCATATTGATAGTTTAAAGTCTGATACATCTTCATAATTTCTGCTGACTCCGTTTTGACTCTCTCCATAATGGTATCATAGAACCGGATAAAAGTATTTACAATTTGCCTGTTTAAGCGGTTCTTAGCAACCTCTTCATTTAAAATCTCAATAATCCGCTCTTTATGTAAAGGCTCACGATAGCTTCTCTTATTACTCATGCCGGTAACCGCATCCGCTACCTGTAGAATCTTCTGTGCCTGGTTCATCTGAAAATCTTTCAATTTTCTTGGATAACCGCTTCCATCTGCTCTTTCATGATGTGCTATCGCAATTTCCAATACATCCTCCTGCATTCTCTTTCTGAGAAATTTCTCAGCTACCGTTACATGCGTCCGGAGAAGCTTCACTTCTTCCGGCTCCAGTTTTCTGGGTGCCTCTATAATCTCTCTTGGAATCGCTAACATTCCAAGATCATGAATCAATGCCCCATAATACAACAGTTCCTTCTCATCATCCTTAAGAAGCAGCTTATTTGCAATTTCTTCACTGATACAAACGGTCGTAACCGTATCTATCACGGAATATTCACTCCGGAAACCGGTACAATACATCAGCATTTCCAGAAACTTCTTTTTATCTTCATTGGAAAATATCATAAAATCAACAATATCTTCCAATTCTTTCTTATATTCTCCCGTTTCAATTTTCAGAAAAATATCATGTTTCTTCGCAGACTGATAAAATTGTTCCAAGCCAGCTGCCGATAATTTGGTCCCTGCCTGTTTATGGAACATTTTCATATCAAACTGGCTTCCCATCGCCCTGGAATAAATGTCCATCTTTTCCGCAATATTGATATAAGCAGCCAGTTTCTTATGCGGATAATCCACTTTTTCAAGCTGGTCATAATCCGTATGATGATACATAATCACCTTTGCCAGATCTTCTACCGGTGACAGATATTTAAAAAACAAATAGCCATATATTGTGTGGGCTACACTGTCTCTTGACTCATAACGCAGCATATCGCTCAGGCTGTCAGATTCTGTTTTATAAGCACCTATATCATGCAAGGTTGCCACCATCACAATATCAGCCAGCTCAAACTCTTCATATCCGCCCTCATCTTCTAACATTTTATAAACCATATAGGCCACTCTGGAGCCATGCTCCATCAGTCTTGGATGAATCAGCTTCAGAACATCCCTCATAATCAAAAAAATATCTTTACTTTTAATATATTCCATACATTTCTCCCCTTTTCCACAAAACACCTGCACTATAAAACAAATTCCATAGGGGTATATTTAATTCCGTCCTTTGTTTCTTCTGGTCTTAAATCCCGGAAACCGATTTTATGGTAAAATGCAACCCCATAAGGAGCAGCATTCACTGTTACTTTGCTGACACCGGCCTCGGACAGCAGGTATTCTCTCATATGCTCAATCAATGCTCTTCCTATTCCCTTCCTATGATATCTGGCATCCACAAAAAGAAGGGAGATATGGGAAGTGTTCCGAAGCGTGAGCATCCCAACTATTTTTTTCTGATCCAATGCCACAAACATCTGATAGGTACCGATAATAAACATACGATGAAGCGTGGTATCCGTAATAAAATTTTCAAAATTTCTGATACCCTCCGGCGTATACTCACCTGCTTCAAACTGCAGAAAAGTCTTCCATGCCAGAGCCATCGCATCATCCCACTCTTCACGATATGCACCTCTTATCAGATATGGAATTTCCGACACACGCCAGGCTCCTTTCACATTTCTTTCCATCTTACCTTTGTAGTTTCATTTCTTATTTTATCGTATTTCTGTTCGATTTACAAGCGGTAATCCATTTTCTAGTGCATAGGCATTTTCCAACGTTTCTTTTGCGATTGCCTGCATGGCTTCTCTTGTAAAGAAACCCATATGAGAAGTAATCAGAACATTGGGGAAGGTCATCAGTCTGGCCAGATTCTCATCTTTCATAATTTCATTGGACTTGTCTTCATAAAAAATACCTTCCTCCTCTTCATAAACATCAAGTCCGACTCCTCCGAATTTTCCTGCTACCAGACCGTCTATCAGTGCATCCGTATCAATCAGGCTGCCCCGGGAAGTATTCACCAGATAGACTCCTTTCTTCATCATTTCAATCGTGTTTGGGTTAATAATATGTCTGGTCCCGGAAGTAAGAGGACAGTGAAGGGATATGACATCTGATTTGACAAACAGTTCCTTCAGTTCCACATATTCCACCTCAAGCTTTGAATTCGGATAGGGATCATAGGCAAGTACCTGCATTCCAAAGCCATTACAGATACGAATCATTGCCTGTCCGATTTTTCCGGTTCCGATAATCCCTGCTGTCTTATGGTACAAATCCATGCCCATCAGTCCATGCAGACTCATATTGAAATCTCTTGTCCGGTTGTATGCCTTATGAATATAACGGTTTACTGTAAGCAGCATTCCCATAGCAAACTCAGCGACTGCCTCCGGAGAATAGCTCGGTACACGAAGTACCACGATTTTATCTTCTGCTGCCTTAATATCCACATGATTAAATCCGGCACTTCGTAAAAGAATCGCCTTTACCTTCATTTCATAAAGCATATTTATCATTTCCGCCGTCACATAATCATTGACAAAAATGCAAACCGCGTCAAAGCCTTTGGCAAGATACACTGTTTCCTCCCGAAAAGGCACTTCATAAAATCTTATTTCAAAACCATATTCCTTTCCCATAGGTTCAAACCAGATTTTATCATATGGTTTTGTGCTGAAAAAAGCAATTTTCATTTTTCTCCTCCATTTCAAAACGTTCCCGTTGATTTCAGTTTGCATAAGTTAGTATAAGCAGAAGAGAAAAAAACATTCCGGTTTTTATGCCGGAATGTAAAAATGAAATCCTTTCATTTAAATATTAATTCAAAAAACCCGAAAACAAATCTTTAAATAATCCTGCAATGGAATCCTTAACATCATTCACAAAATTTTTAGCTGCCTCCGCCAGTGCATTTTCAACTGCTTCGTTAATTGCTTCATTAGCATTTTCCACTACATTCAAGCCATATTTCTCATAGAGCTGCTGTGCCTGTTCTATCAGATAATCCGCATCCAGTCCAAGCGAGTCCAGTTTTTTTAACAAAGAAACAATCCGTTCCTTTTCTCCATCAGTAAGCGTAATACCAAAGGTCTGTTCGCCTTCCGCAATTGCTTTTTGCACGCTTTCCTCATCCCCGGTATCTAACTCACCATTAGCAATCTTGCCTTTCAGCCACGCAATCAATGCTTCTACATCCTCAGAACCTACTTCGCCCTGTGCATTCTGAATGCTCTCTGCCAGCTCTCCGGTTGTAATCAATTCATCCATTGCTGTATCCAACGCTGTATCCGACACTGTTTTGCCTGACATGACTTCATATGCCTTCAGTGCACCAATCAGTCCTGCCGTTCCGGAAAGAGGCGACGGAGCAACCACAAGCACCTCCGTATCTTCCATGCCTGCCGTAAGAAGCGCATTACGATACATTCCTGTCGTACAGTAATTGATATTCTGCGTTGTCACTAATACGCCGCTTCCCGGTTCGGAACGGGTAATTTTTACACTTGACAATGACTTACTGCCAATAACGGATGCATCCAGATAAGCATCCAGATACATATGTTCCATTTCGTTGGTAATCGTAATAACCGTACAATCTGCCAAAGCTTCCTCCGTAAGTCCCATCAGCTCCAGTACAGTTGCCCGTTGTTCCTGTGTCAAATCCGCACCAAGCGCAACCACAATTTCCTTTCCAGCCTCCGGTTCTGCTGCCGCTGCGGGAACTCTGCATACTATAAGTAGCAGAAGCATTGCAAATAAACCCAGCCATTTTTTCATAAAGCTCCTCCAGTTCTATGAAATTCTTTGCAGAATAAAACGGTAAATATCACTGTAAACCTGTTCTCTGTCCGTTTCATTCAACAGCTCATGCCGATCCTTTTCATACAGCTTCATTTGTACATTCTGCATGCCATGATCCAGATAGGACCGATACACCATATCCACACTTTTTCCATAATTGCCAACCGGATCATCTGTCCCTGCAATCAAAAGAACCGGCAGCTCCTTCGGCATACTTTCTATTTTTTCCTCATCATGGCAATTTCTAATCAATCGAAACAGCGTTTCGAAACCGTTTAAAGTAAATACAAAACCACACATCGGATCTGCCAGATACCGGTCCACATTTGCCTTTTCTCTGGAAAGCCAGTCTACTTCTGTTCTTGCCGGTTCAAACCGGTCATTATAGTGGCCGAAAGCCATTTTATCAATAAATTTTCCCACATGTTTCGGTCCAAAGATAAGCTTCTGCAATGCAGTAACCGTTCTTGCCAGAAACAGAACCTGTTTGGACTGCATACCGGTTCCCGCAAGAATGGCTCCGTTGATACCGGTTCCGTACCGGAACAGATAATTGCGCAGAATGAAAGAACCCATGCTGTGTCCAAGTATCAGATACAAAACTCCCGGATATTCTTCCTGCATCATTTTTTTCAGACGATGAACATCTCTCACGAGCACTGTAGCCGCATCCTCTTTACAAAAATAGCCATAGGTACCGCCCTCTGCCACTGATTTGCCATGTCCGAGATGATCCTCTCCTACTACAAGAATTCCTTTCCCGGCAAGATATCTGGCAAATTCATCGTACCGGTCAATATGCTCCGACATACCATGCACAATCTGAAAAATACAGACCGGTTTCTCCGTTTCCGGAATCCATTTTATGGCATGTATCTTACTTTTCTGATCCCTGGAATCAAAATAAAATTCTTCTTTGCGTATCATATTCTTCACTCCAATTTATACCTTCTGTCCGATTGTTACTGCCCTTTTTAGCAAATCTCCGCACCTGCCGGCATCATTTTCTCCGGTGTCATAAGAGCCAGATTACCGTCTGCATCTTCTGCGCATAAAAGCATACCCTCTGACATCATTCCTGCAATTTCACGTGGCTGTAAATTAACCAGAACCATAACCTTCTTGCCAACCATTTCTTCCGCACTGTAATGCTGCTTGATACCGGATAAAATCTGTTTTACTTCCGAGCCGACACGTACTTTGGAGCACAGCAGTTTTTTGGATTTCGGCACTTCCTTGCACTCCAGGATTTCTCCCACCTGGAACTGGCATTTATCAAAGTCATCATAAGTAATCACAGCTTTTGGCTCTATATCAATGACATCCTCCGGTACTTCCTCTTTTACTTCTTCCGTGGTCCCGGCTTCCGCCTTCCGCTTTGCAATCATGGCTTCTACCTTCTCCATGACCTCCTTCAAATCCTGGCGGGCAAATAAAATCTCCGGTGCATCCGTTACCTTATTGCCGGATGGATAAAGAGAGGATGCTTTTGCAATATCCTGATTCTTTGCACACTCCTCGAGTACATCGAAGTCCACAAGCTCTGCTTTTATCTGTCCCGAAATTTTGGCTGCTGTTTCCGGCATATATGGCTCTAACAGACTGGCTCCGACCAAAATACCATTTAACAGATTATACAAAACCGTCGCAAGTCTGTCCTGTTTTGTTTCGTCTTTTGCCAATGCCCATGGCATCGTTTCATCAATGTATTTATTGCAGCGTTTAAACAATACAAAAATTTCCGTAATGGCATCTGCTACCCGCAAATCATCCATTTTACTGCTGACTCTTGTATAGGTATCCGTTAATACTTTCCATAAATCTGCATCTACATCCTCTTCGCCATCTGTCACGCCGACCCTTTTATTCTCCACAATACCACCGAAATACTTGTTGCTCATGGAAATCGTTCTGTTTACCAGATTACCTAATGTATTAGCAAGGTCGGAATTCATTCTCTCCACCATTAAATCCCAGGTAATCACACCGTCATTGTCAAACGGCATTTCATGCAGAACAAAATAGCGAACCGCATCTACCCCAAAGAACTGAATCAAATCCTCTGCATAGATGACATTTCCTTTGGATTTACTCATCTTGCCGTCACCCTGCAACAGCCATGGATGTCCGAACACCTGTTTTGGCAGCGGTTCATCCAATGCCATTAAGAAAATCGGCCAGTAAATCGTATGGAAACGGATAATATCTTTACCAATCAGATGTAAATCTGCCGGCCACAATTTTTTATACTGTTCGGTACTGTTTCCATCTGCATCATAGCCAATGCCCGTAATATAGTTCGTCAGAGCATCCAGCCATACATAGACCACATGTTTATCATCAAAATCTACCGGAATGCCCCATTTAAAAGAAGTTCTGGAAACGCATAAATCCTGTAAACCCGGCAGAAGGAAATTATTCATCATTTCATTCTTACGGGAAACCGGCTGAATAAATTCCGGATGCGTATTGATATGCTCAATCAGGCGGTCTGCATATTTACTCATTTTGAAAAAATATGCTTCTTCCTTCGCCGGTTTTACTTCCCTGCCGCAGTCAGGACATTTTCCGTCTACAAGCTGGGACTCCGTCCAGAAGGATTCACAAGGCGTACAGTACATACCTTCATATGCCCCCTTGTAAATATCACCTTTGTCATATAATTTTTTAAAGATTTTCTGTACCTGTTTCTCATGATAGCCATCCGTCGTACGAATGAACTTATCATATGAGGTATTCAAAGAATCACATATTTCCCGAATCTGTCCTGCCACATTGTCTACAAATTCCTTCGGTGTAATTCCGGCTTCCTGTGCCTTTAACTCGATTTTCTGACCATGTTCATCCGTTCCTGTCTGGAAAAAGACATCATAGCCATCCTTTCTTTTAAATCTGGCAATACTGTCTGCCAATACGATTTCGTAGCTGTTTCCGATATGCGGTTTGCCGGATGTATAGGCAATCGCTGTCGTAATATAATACTTGCCTTTGTTCATGATTTTCTACTCCTTCTTCTTTTATTCTTTTTTCATCCTTTATTCTTTTTTCATCGTTCTTTCTTAGCACTGCACCACATAGTTTCCGGAAAAATAAAAACCGCCTTCCCATATTTTCGAAAATATAAGAAGACGGATATTAACCGCGTTACCACTTCTCTTCATCATCTTCTCACGAAGATAATCTCTGCAAGTACCAAAAGATACTCTGCCGCTATAACAGGCGGAACCTGTTGCAACCTGACCTGTCGGCTCGGATGCACTACTCAGAAGCCATGTTCGGTATGTTTCCTCTCCATCCCTCTCAGCAACCGCAGATTTACCGCAGGCACACATGTGCAATGGGACATTCTCTGTAAAGAATCCGCATACTTACTCTCTTCGTCATCGCTTTTCTTCATATATATTGTTAGCCTATCACAAAGAAATTATGTTGTCAATGTCACCACCCAATTCCTTTGATAATGACTTTGGTATTACCTGTCAGCATATTTACATCTTCGTTGGAAGCAACTACACTGCAAGAGTATAATCCCGGTTTTTCTACTATTATTTCCGCACCATTGCCCAAAATTTCTCCCTGTGCATTTTTCCATACAAATTTCTCGTCCGATGGCCGTAAATTTGCAAAGCCTTCCCGTTCCACAAGTTCTGCACAAAGATGTATTTTTCCATCCAGATAATCTTCCCCTGTTCCCGTTATTTTCAAAACAGCATACACCAGATCGGTTTTACCGCAGGAAATGTCATGATGCCATACCGTTGTCCGTTGTATATCTACAGAATCGCAGGTTCCAGAGGTTTCGTAAATACCGCCATGCCAAGGGCAGGTATAATAGCCGCCATGCCAGGAACCGCCTCCCTCTTCCGATTCATTCGGATACCATGTTGTTTCTGTCTGATACAGGGTAGCACCACAGACCGTCTCACTCACTTCCGTCGTTGTAAAATTATGATAGCATCCGGACCATCCCTCTGTTTCTGCGCTGCTGCCGGTATGCTTATGCCGTATTACTACTTCCTTTTCTTCCGCTGCATAGATGGGAATCATATCCGGCCGGTAACTACCCTTTTTTCCATCTTCTTTTCCCTGCGCGTAGGCCTTTTCGTTATCCGCACCCGTACCAAGCAGCAAGATTCCATCCTGCCATGCCGCCTTTCCATTTGAAAGATTATCTGCAGCAGCCGCTTTGTAGAAATCTGTCACTTCATTAATGCCTTCTATCTGTACTGCAATTTTCGGTTCTTTAACCACCATGTCACCTGGAATCGTTTGAGAATCCTTTACCGCATGAAATATCTGCTCCCATGTAAGTTCTTTTCCCCCCGGAAGCTCTTCAACCGTTATTTCCGGATTGCGCAGATACTGCCATCCATTCTCTGTCCTGATAAATCTGGTTCCAAGCTGCAACAGCTTTTGTATCAATACCCCTTTCTGTCGGTTAATGCAATCCAAAACCGCCTGGATATCTGCACTGTCATATATACATTTTTCTGTTTTGTTTTCACTGTACACAATTTTGCCACAACTGCGGATTGTATTTTCTTCCATCTGCTCCTCAGCGGCATAAGCGACACTGCCGCAGCAGTTTAAACAAATACTGACTGCCAGACTCATTCCAAGACATATTTTCTGCAATATATATTTTTTCATACAATTCCTTTTTCTCCTCATTATGTTTCTCCTACTCAAACAGATACCCTGTCACATTACCGTTTTCATCTTTTATCGCCTGCATAGACTGATAACCTGCTCCTTCCATCCATCCTTTTGCATAATTTTCCAATACATCATGATTGTTACCCAATAAAAGACTGCCGTCTGCCCATGCCGCATTTCCAAGAGTCAGATTATCCGAAGTTGCCAGACTGTATGTATCCGTATATTCCTGCGGCAGCTTCTGGGAATCGGCAAGTGCCTCCCCTAATATGTTAAAAGTCATCTCGGACAATTCTTCTGCACTTTGTAAGCTTACTGTTTCCGCTTCTCTCTCCGGGTAAGCAGAATACTGCCATCTCTCTTCTGTCTTGAAAAAATTGGTTCCTATGCCGCTAAGTGCCTGTATCATTCCATTTTTGCCCTTAGCGGCTGATTGAAAAAGCATTTCCAGATCTCCCGCATCAAAAAGAACTTCTGCACCGCTTTTATCTGTATAGCGGATTGTTCCTCTGCTGTTTATTTTTTCGGAAGTTTCTGCCTGCAACATCATTTTGGAAGCTGCTATTACAATCAGTGCCATTGCCCCCGCACATAACAAAGTAAATTTTTTTCTTCCTTTCATACGCTTATTCACCCCTGCCTTGTTCATTCCTTAATCTTATTCCTTTGGAAACAAATACAACGTATTTTCCGCTGCATCATAGCGGTAATACAATAATTGCGCCGCCAGTTCCTGTACCTGCGACTGTACATCTCCTATCTGTGTTGACATATTCTGTAGTTTATTAGTAACTTCTGTCATACTCTGCTCAATAGATGCCTTCAGAGCCCCTTCTACTGCATCTATCTTTGCTCTCAATTCCTCATCTGCCGTTTCCAGTGCCGAAATCTTTTGATATAAATTTGTAATATCCGCATTTATCCGGGTAATCTGGCTGCTGACCGATGCCATCTGCTCCTGTATCATGGGAATGGATTCTTTCTGCATAACATTAACTATATCCGATAAATCATCTAACTGGGTTCGGGTTTCCTGAAGGCTTGTAACAAGCTGTGTAATATCTCCCATTATCTCATTGATCTGTTTCTGTAAACCCTCCGCATTTTCCTGCCCGGTTGTTTCCACTCCTCCCAGCGTTTCCTTAATCGTCGTCATGGCATTTAACAGTTCTTCCACTTTTTCTTCCAGATATGCAATACTAGTCTGGTATTGCTGTTTCCATTCCTCTTCTTCCGGCGAAGCCATAACTTCCTCCTGCTTTACCTCGTAGGTTTCCAGAGTATATTCCTGAGTTTCTGCTTCGTTATCGATTTCTTTCTCGTTTTCTCCACTTTTTTTCTGCCAGAGCAATAGCAGACATAGGATGACAATGATTAATGCCACCACACCAAGCATGCAAAACGTCAATAAACTCCCCCTTTTTTCCGGATTATTTCTCCTTTCGCTAATAAAATCCGACACTTTTGTCATAAATTTCTCCATACGTTTCTCCTTTCTCTTTTTTATTTTTTCAAATCATTTGAATCTTCGGCGAATTGCCTGATTACTCCATATAATAGATGGATGTAAGGAATATCCGGAAAACCGAATATTTAGATTCTTTCATTAGGATTGTAAAAACACGATATCAGAATCATTTTATAAATGCAATATCGGAAATTTGTACAAAAAATTTTACAAAAAAATCGGAAACACATCGTTTACCCCGATGTTTTCCGACTTTTTACCTGTCAAATAACAATATAAAAAAATTATTTCTACCATGTCAGAATTTCGTACCCGTCTTCGGTAACGGCTACGGTCACTTCCCACTGTGCTGACGGCAGACCGTCCTCTGTATATACCGTCCAGTCCGTTTCCTCATCAATATAAATATCCGCTTTTCCCATATTGACCATTGGTTCAATCGTAAATACCATGCCCGGCACCATCAACATTTCCGTTCCTTTCGGCGTTACATAGCTGACAAAAGGTTCCTCATGGAATTCCAGTCCAATCCCATGACCACCGATTTCCCTTACGATAGAATACCCGTTGGCTTTTGCATGGTCATTGATAGCCTGCGCCATATCCCCTAAGAAATTCCAGGGTTTTACCTGCTCTAATCCAATATCAATGCATTCTCTTGCCACTTCTACCAGTTTTCTGGTTTCCGGTGCCACATCGCCAAGCAGAAACATTCTGGAAGAATCCGAGAAATAGCCGTTAAAAATGGTAGAAACATCCACATTCACAATGTCACCGTCTTTTAAAATATCTTTTTCAGAAGGTATTCCATGGCAGACCTGATTATTTAAGGAAGTGCAAACACTCTTTGGAAAGCCCTCGTAACCAAGCGGTGCCGGGATTCCCCCCATTTCAACAGTTTTACTATGCACCAGATGATTGATTTCTTCTGTGCTCATACCGATTTCAATATGTTCTGCTACATAATCTAACACTGCAATGTTAATCTTGCTGCTTTCGCGGATTCCTTCTATCTGTTCTTTGGTCTTAATCATGTCATGACTCGGTACCATATGTCCCTGATAGGCAAATGCTTCTATTTTCTCATCAAATGCCATATGGCAGGCTTTGTATTTCCGACCGCTCTGGCACCAGCATGGGTCGTTTCTTCCTAACTTTTTCATTTTTATAAAGCTCCTACCTATTATCGATTTTCCGCTTATCGATTAAAATATGCCGTCACAAAAACTGCCGGTGAATTCCAGTAAATCGTAATTTCATTCAAAGAATAGCACGCAACATGGTCTAAATAGCATTTCATAGGCGGCGTCCCCTGCGGAATATTGGCAATCGCCGTTTCATCATATGGGATGCCCGACGGACCTCCACTTACCCAACCCGGCATCGGCAAGTCTATACCGTCGCATGCGGTAGGTCTGTTATGTGGATTCTTATAAGCGTTTTCGCCGTAACCTGTGACATAACTGTAACCTACGGCATTGGTTCCAAGCAGATAATGAAGCTGGGAAAGTGCTGCATCCTCGTATGCCGCCTTCTCTTCCACTAAAGTGCAGACAAGCACTAACAGCATACCTCTGTTTAACACTACCATATTGCTGCCCCAGACGTAATCTTCGGGTTCCATGGCTACCATATAACCACATTCCTCACTCAGATGCACCAGACGATCCGCTTCTTTCAACACAATATCCCGAAAGCCTTTTATCAGACTTTCTTCTGCCTGCTTTTTCCCATCGGTCAAAATTGCCATCGAAGCAAGTCCCGAAACATCCGTCCAGCCAAAATCGGTTTTTCCGAGATTTTCTTTATATAGCTCTTTTAATACTTTTTGATACTTCTCTTCTCCGGTTGTCACGAACATTTCTGCAGCTGCCCAAAGTCTTTCGTCTTTGTCACAGACATCATCATATTCTCCGGTATTACAGTTTTCCGGATTATGAAAGCCTATGTATTCCGGATGCTTCTCCAACCAACTCCACGCCTTATAAGCCGCATTCATCATTCTATCCGCAAATGCCTTATCATAAGCTGCATAGACTCTGGATGCCAGTGCCATAGCTGCTGCGTAGTCTGCCGTTGCCATGGAAGAAACCGGGAACAGATAAAACTGACTTTTATCCTCCTCCGGCATCATAAAGTCTGCATGCATTGCAGAAGTCAGCTTATGATAAGCACCACCTTCTTCATCCTGCATCTTTAACATCCATTCCAGTTCATAACGGCACTCATTTAAAACATCCGGCACACCATTTCCGCTCTCCGGTATGTTAATTTCTTCCTGAAAACTCTCCGGGAAAAGTAGAAAAGCATATAGTAAATGTGCTACCGCAACCGCTGCCGGGGAAATATATCTGCCGAAATCTCCTGCATCATGCCATCCACCGTTTACTTCTTTGCTGATATCATGGTTTTCCCAAAGCAGAGCCCTGTCTCTATGACAGCAGGCATGTGTGTATTCCCCTGCATATTCTGCTTCCAGCGCACAACCACAGCGCTGGTAATAAAATGCTTTCAATAAGTCCTTTTGCAACGGACGGTAAATGTCCGCACCAATCCGAAAGTGATAAGATGTCTCCCCGGCATCATCTTTGAGATAATAAATACCTTCTGCCTGAAGCTCCGAAAAATCGGCAATAGAAACCTCGTCCTGTGAAGCCTCGTCCCGTCCGAACCGTACCGACTCTTTTTCCAGAACTATCTTTTCTCCTTCTTTCATGACCTGCAAAACCTGAAATCTGCTACCTTTTGTCAAAACCGCTTTTTTCTTAGCCGAAATAGAATATCCCACTTGATTTAATGCTATCATATAATCCCCCATATTTCTTAAATCATATTTTTTTCATTCTATCATATAAAACTCTGCGTTTTCTTTTTTCTACCTTAAAATTCTGCCAGAATATTTTTTACATTTTCCGTAATGTTTCCCCGGAAAATGGCAGAACCGGCTACAATGACATTGGCTCCCGCCTCCAGAACCACATGTACATTATCTCTGGTAATGCCGCCATCTACCTGAATGTCAGTATCCAGACCCTTTTCCTGTATCATTCTCCGGGCATTCCGGATTCGCTGCGTTGATTCCGGTATATATTTTTGGCCGCCAAAGCCCGGTTCTACCGTCATAATCAAAAGCATATCCATTTTCCCAATATAAGGTTCTATGGCTTCAACCGGTGTCCCCGGCTTAATGGAAAGTCCTGCCTTACACCCGTTTTGATGTATCAAATCAATCACACCATCTACATCTTTGGTTGCCTCTAAATGGAAAGTAATAATGTCCGCACCACATTTGGCAAATTCTTCAATATAACGTTCCGGTTCCACAATCATAAGATGCACATCGAATATCTTCTCCGTAACCGAACGAATGGAAGAAATGACCGGCATGCCAAAAGAAATGGATGGCACGAATACCCCATCCATAACATCTATATGAATATAATGTGCACCCGCTTGTTCTGCTTCTTCAATCTGTTTTCGCAAAATACCAAAATCTGCTGCCAGGATAGATGGTGACAATACGTTTTTCATACGCACTCCTTACACAAATCTTAAACTGAATTTTTTACAAGAAGAATGGCTCTGTCCGAGCCATTCTTCCTACAATATACAATATTTTCAATTATTTTACAAATGCTTTTACTTTCGTATAAATACCTTTGCCGTCTAATCCGTATTTTTCAACCAGTGCAGCTGCAGGGCCGGACTCACCAAATACATCCTGCATACCGATTTTCAAAACCGGAGTCGGAAGATTTTCGGATAAGCAGTCACAAACTGCACTTCCAAGACCTCCGATAACCGAATGCTCTTCTGCCGTTACAACCTTGCCTGTCTTTTTCGCTGATGCCAGAATGAGTTCTGTATCCAGTGGCTTGATAGTATGAATATTGATAACCTCTGCGCTAATACCGTCTGCTGCAAGCATTTCTGCTGCTTCCAAAGCTGCTGCTACGGTAATACCGCTTGCTACGATTGTAACGTCACTGCCTTCCTTTAATAGAACGCCTTTACCAATTTCAAATTTATAATCCGGTTTATCGTTGATTACCGGCACTGCCGCACGACCAAACCGCAAATACACAGGTCCATTCATCTCAATGGCTGCTCTGACTGCTGCCTTTGCTTCCACGTCATCGGAAGGAACAATAACCGTCATGCCCGGAATCGTTCTCATAAGTGCTACATCTTCGTTACACTGATGGGTCGCACCGTCTTCTCCTACCGTAATACCGGCATGGGTTGCACCGATTTTTACATTCAGATGCGGATAGCCGATGGAGTTACGAACCTGTTCAAAATTACGTCCTGCCGCAAACATGGCAAAAGAACTGATAAAAGGAATCTTACCGCAGGTAGCAAGTCCTGCTGCAATACCGGTCATATTGCATTCTGCAATACCGCAGTCAATATGGCGGTCCGGAAAAGCTTTTTTGAAAACACCTGTCTTGGTTGCGCCCGCAAGGTCTGCATCCAGTACAACCAGATTCGGAAAATCTGCACCACATTCAGCAAGTGCATTACCATAACTTTCTCTTGTTGCAATTTTCTTTACATCTGACATAATGCTTCACCTACTTTCTCCAAATCTGCCATTGCAATCTGGTATTCTTCATCATTCGGAGCCTTGCCATGCCAGCCCGCATTATTTTCCATGAAGGAAACACCTTTGCCTTTTACCGTCTTACATACAATCGCTGTCGGCATACCTTTTGTATTTCTAGCTTCCTTAAATGCCGCATCAATCTGGTCAAAGTCATTGCCATCGATATTGATTACGTGGAAATTAAATGCTTCAAATTTTTTATCAATCGGATAAGGCGAACATACATCTTCTATCTTACCATCAATCTGAAGGCCGTTATTATCCACGATAACAACGAGGTTATCCAGTTTTCTGTGTCCGGCAAACATAGCTGCTTCCCAAACCTGTCCTTCCTGAATTTCGCCGTCCCCCAGTAATGTATATACGCGGAAGTCTTTGTTGTCCAGTTTTGCAGCAAGCGCCATGCCGACTGCTGCGGAAATTCCCTGTCCGAGAGAACCGGAAGACATATCGACACCCGGCGTTTCCTGCATACAAGGATGTCCTTGTAAATAGGAGCCTAAATGACGAAGTGTTTTTAAATCTTCTACCGGGAAATAGCCGCGGTTTGCCAACGCAGAATATAACCCCGGTGCCGTATGTCCTTTGGACAGTACAAAACGATCTCTGTCGGCTTTCTTAGGATCCTTCGGATCAATATTCATTTCCTCGAAATAAAGATAGGTAAAAATGTCTGCCGCAGATAAAGAACCGCCCGGATGACCGGCTTTCGCACTATGTACCGCAGTTACGATACCTTTACGAACTTCATTAGCTGTTTTTAGTAACTCTAATTTGTTCATCACAAACCTCCATATAATTTTTATTCATTCACAGAGCAGGAATACCAAATAGAACCAAACTTCCTACATCTCTTTTATCATATCATACTACTTGATTTCTCTCCACCTAAAAATTGCTTTTTAGGATGTCTTTTCATATGCTTTAATTGCTCTGTCCATAATAAGCATTTGCTCCATGTTTCCTATAATAATGCTTATCCTGTAATTCCTGCGGAGCCGGCTGGATACGTGGATTGATTGTTTCTGCGCGGTATGCCATTTTCGCAACTTCCTCCAGGACAACCGCATTATGCACCGCATCATTGCCGTTTTTACCCCACGCAAAAGGACCATGGTTCTTACAAAGGACTGCCGGAACTGCCATAACATCCTTGTTCATCCGTTTGAATTCATCTACAATCAGAAGTCCTGTATTCTTTTCATAGGCATCGGCAATCTCTTCTGCAGTCAGACACCGCAAGCAGGGAACTTCTCCATAGATATAATCTGCATGAGTTGTACCGTAACAAGGAATGCTTCTGCCTGCCTGTGCCCAACTTGTCGCATAAGAAGAATGGGTATGTACGATACCTCCGATTTCAGGAAAAGCTTTATACAGTTCCAGATGCGTTGGTGTGTCAGAGGAAGGGTTATAGCGGCCTTCTACCTTGTTGCCATTTAAATCCATCAGTACCATATCATCGGGTGTTAATTTATCATAATCTACCCCGGACGGTTTGATTGCAAAGATGCCCGTTTCCTGGTCAATTTCACTGACATTTCCCCATGTGAAAGTAACCAGATTGTATTTCGGAAGAAGCATATTCGCTTCATAAACACGTTTCTTTAATTCTTCTAACATAGCTTTGATTCCTCTCTACTAAATTTTATTTTAAGCTCTCCACCGCAGCTCTTTCAATGGCAAGACCTGCACTGTATCGTTTCATAAATTCATCGAAGCCTTTCACATCTTTGGCAACCGGAGCCAGCTTCTCACCCTTCTGTCCGGCAAATACCTTGCTGTCAAGAAATGCTGCCAGACTTTCTTCTGCATCCTTATGAATCATGTAAGAAGCCAAAAGCGCAATACCCCAGGCACCACCTTCCCCAGCAGTCTCCATAACACTTACCGGAGCATCAATGGCTGCTGCCAGAATGCTCTGTCCAACACCTTTTGTTTTAAACAATCCACCATGTCCTAAGATTTCATCTACCTGTACACCTTCTTCTTTCAAAAGAATATCCAGACCTGTCTTAAGTGCTCCAAGTGCTGTATATAAATGTACTCTCATGAAATTTGCCAGATTGAACTTCGCATCCGGTGTACGGACAAACAATGGACGTCCTTCGTTGAAGCCTGTTACATGCTCGCCGGAGAAATAATTGTATGCCAGTAAGCCACCGCAATCATCGTCTCCCTCCAAAGCCTTGCGGTACAGATTGCCATAGAGCTCATTCATATCTACTTTTATGCCCATCACTTCAGAGTATTCTTTGAAAAGATTGACCCATGCATTTAAGTCGGAAGTACAGTTGTTGCAATGTACCATTGCTACCAGACTGCCATCAGGTGTAGTTACCAGATCAATTTCATCATATACTCTGGATAATTCTTTTTCCATAACAATCATTCCGAATACACTGGTTCCGGCAGAAACATTACCGGTTCTCTGTGCCACACTGTTGGTCGCTGCCATACCCGTACCGGCATCGCCCTCCGGAGGGCATAACGGCACACCTGCCTCTAATGTTCCGGTAGGATCAAGCAGTTTCGCACCTTCTTGTGTCAGCGTTCCTGCCATTTCACCTGCTGTCTGTACTTTTGGCAAAATTTCTTTCAATTTCCATGAAAAGCCTTTATCTGCCACCAGCTCATCAAACTGTGCAATCATCTTCTCATTGAACTGACCGGTAGCAATGTCAATCGGAAACATACCGGATGCTTCCCCTACACCCACTACCTTCTGCCCTGTCAATTTCCAATGGATATATCCGGCCAGCGTAATTACAAATTTCAAATCAGCTACATGCTCTTCCCCATTTAAAATAGCCTGATAGAGATGTGCAATAGTCCATCGCTGCGGAATATGATATTGGAATAATTCTGTCAGTTTTGTAGAAGCCTCCTCTGTAATGGTATTTCTCCAGGTACGGAAAGGAACCATCAATTCATCCTTCTCATTAAATGCCATGTATCCATGCATCATTGCGCTGAAACCGATTGCTCCAATCTTAGTCAGCTTCTCGCCATACTGTGCCTGTACATCCTCTGTCAGCTTCTTATAACAGTCCTGTAATCCGTTCCAGATATCATCCAGGCTATAAGTCCAGATACCGTTCTCCAGTCTGTTCTCCCAGTCATGTGCACCGGAAGCGATGGGCTTATTGTTCTCGTCTACCAGAACCGCTTTGATTCGGGTAGAACCAAACTCAATACCCAATACTGATTTACCGTTTGCAATACATTCTTTTGCTCCCATAAATAATTATCCTCCCTAAAATGCTGCTTCATTCCATCTTAACTCATTCTTGAAATTACGAATGGTTGTATCCTTATCGATGACAACGCTCTCAATACCCATAGCGGCCGCCCAGTCTACCATCTGATCTACGGTCAGATCATAGGAAAATGCCGTATGATGTGCACCACCCGCAAGAATCCACGCTGTTGCACCAATCTCCATGTTAGGCTGTGGTGTCCAGAAAGCTGTTCCTACCGGCAATTTAGGCATAGGCTTCTCAACCTTCTTACAATCAACTGCATTGATAAGCAGTCTGAATCTGGTTCCCAAATCCACTAAAGAACATGCAATCGCCGGGCCTGTCTTAGAAGTAAATACCAGACGGGCAGGATCTTCTCTGTTACCCATGGAAAGCGGACATACTTTGATACCGATCTCGCCATCGGCTACGGAAGGACATACCTCCAGCATATGAGCCTGTAAAATACCCTCTTTGCCCGGTACCAGATTATAGGTATAATCTTCCATCATGGAAGTACCCTTAGCGCCCTTAATATCGGCTGTCATGAGTTTCATGATACGAACCATTGCTGCTACTTTCCAGTCACCTTCTGCGCCGAACCCATAGCCCTTCTCCATCAGTCTCTGGATAGACAGACCCGGAAGTTGTTTCAAACCACCCAGCATACCGAAATGTGTTACCACTGCATGATAGTTGTTATCTACCAGGAATTTCTCAATACCGATTTCCTGCTGTGCCTGTACTGCCACATGTCTTCTGAATTCGTCTAAATCTCTTCCTTCATCGATAATCTTATATTTACTGTAATATTCCTCAACCAATGCATTCACATCGCCCTGCGGAACAGCATCTACATATTCTACCAAGTCGTTGACACAATAATGGTCGATTTCCCAGCCGAACTTAATCTGTGCTTCTACCTTATCGCCTTCTGTTACGGCTACATTGTTCATATTATCACCGAAACGGCATACACGTACATGAGAAGACTCGATGACACCAATTGCAGTTCTCATCCAGCTTCCAAGCTGCTTCTGAACACTGTCATTTGCCCAATGTCCTACGATAATCTTTCTCTCAATTCCCATACGGCTTACGATATGACCATACTCTCTGTCTCCGTGAGCAGACTGATTCTCATTCATAAAATCCATATCAATGGTATCATATGGAAGTTCTTCATTAAACTGTGTATGTAAATGACATAACGGTTTTCTGTATTCTTTCAACCCTAAAATCCACATC